>NZ_CAJLUB010000001.1 GCF_905209685.1 uncultured Veillonella sp.
TCATTTATGGCCGTGAATTGGCAAATGGCTTCTCCGAGTTAAATGACCCAATCGATCAAAAACAACGTTTCTTGGATCAATTGAAAGAACGTGAAGCTGGCGATGATGAAGCTCACCGTATGGATGAAGACTTCGTTACAGCTCTTGAATACGGTTTACCTCCAACAGCTGGTTTAGGTGTTGGTATCGACCGTCTTGTTATGTTCTTAACAGACTCTGCATCCATCCGCGATGTATTGTTGTTCCCATTGATGAAACCAGAAGCTCCTAAGCATATTGAAGCTGAAGAAGAAGCAGCTGAATAATCTAAAACTAAAAGGCTCCCTATTCTTTGAGTAGGGAGTCTTTTTATTTGTTATATGTTTTATACTATGTTTTATTCCATATGTGTTGATGTATATATCGAGTGTGATACATAGTTACGAAAGGAGGAGGCTGTGAAACATTTAAAGGTTGCTTTATCTGATTCTGTACAATCCAAAATTGGCTCTTTAGAGGGTCGTATATGTGTTCCTATTTGTGATACAGATTTTATAGATGTCGGTGCCGTTGTTATTGGTGATTGTGACTTAGATCGTATCAATAATAATCAAATTCATACCTTTGGTATACCTGTTATTGTCCTAAGATTTGATGAATCTAAGGATTTATCTTGTTATAAGGAGTGCATAGCATCCATTATAGAGTTTGCCTCTACAAATATGGACGATTGCAAATCAGAGATAGAAAAGCTTGTAGCAAGCTATGAAGATTCTATTTTACCACCATTTTTCAAGGCTTTATCTGATTATGTAGGCGATCAAAATTCGCAATTTGATTGCCCTGGACATCAAGGTGGTCAGTTCTTCTATAAACATCCTACAGGTCGCGCCTTCTACAATTTTTTTGGGGAGAATATATTTAGAGCAGACCTTTGTAATGCAGATGTAAAATTAGGGGATCTTTTAATTCACGAAGGCTATGCTTATGATGCGCAAGCGCATGCTGCGAAAGTCTATAATGCTGACAAGACCTATTTTGTGTTAAATGGTACATCTTCAGCGAATAAGGTAGTACTTAATGCTCTTTTAACACCGGGCGATATTATCTTATATGATCGTAATAATCATAAATCCATCTGCCATGGTGGTCTTGTTATGTCTGGTGCTACCCCTATATATCTTGAGACAGCGCGCAATCCATTTGGGTCCATTGGCGGCATTTTAGATCATTGTTTTGATGAAAGTTATATTCGAACTTTGATTGCAGAAAAATCCCCTGAAAAGGCTCGAGCTAAACGTCCTATTCGGCTAGCAGTCATTCAATTAGGCACCTATGATGGTACGATTTATAATGCACGCCAAGTATTAGATAAAATTGGTCATCTTTGTGATTATATTTTCTTTGACTCTGCTTGGGTAGGATATGAACAATTTATTCCTATGATGAAAGATTGTAGCCCGTTACTCTTAGAATTAGGCCCTGATGATCCAGGGATTTTGGTGACTCAATCTGTTCACAAGCAACAAGCAGGTTTTTCTCAAACCTCTCAAATTCATAAGAAGGATAGTCATATAAAGGGGAAAGACCGTTATGTCGATCATAAACGTTTTAATAACTCCTTTATGATGCATGCGTCTACATCGCCATTTTATTCCTTATTTGCCTCTCTCGATGTAAATGCCAAAATCCATGAAGGTGAGTTGGGACAAAAACTGTGGCGTGAGTGTGTTGAAGTTGCTATTGATGCTCGTAAAGTCGTATTGAAGCAATGCAAATATCTCCGTCCGTTAGTACCACCGATAGTGCATGGCAAAAAATGGGAAGACGGAAATACGCAGGAAATGGCAGGTGATGTAGATTACTTTGCTTTTGAACCAGAAGCCAAGTGGCATTCGTTTAACGGCTATGGTAAGGGGCAGTATTTCATTGATCCTTGTAAATTCCAATTGATTACACCAGGAGTCAATGTGGAAACTGGAGAATATGAAGCGTTTGGCATCCCAGCGAATATTCTTGCTAACTATTTAAGGGAGAATCGTATTATCCCTGAAAAATGTGACTTAAATACAATCTTATTCTTGATGACGCCAGCAGAATCTAAGAGTAAGATGGATGCACTCGTGGCGGAACTCGTTCGCTTTGAAAATCTCATAGACCGAGATGCACCGATGGAAGAAGTGTTGCCATCTATTTACAATAGCTATATAGATACATACAAAGGCTATAGTATTCGTCAGCTATGTCAAGAAATGCATGATTTTTATAAGTCTAAAAATGTAAGCCTCTTACAACAACGGCTATTTTCTCGTGAATACTTCCCAGACTATGTCATGAATCCACAAGAGGCAAACTTTGAGTTTCAACGTAACAAGGGAGAATTAGTGCCGCTACGCGAAGCAGAAGGTCGTATTGCTCTTGAGGGCGCTCTACCGTACCCACCTGGTGTATTGTGCGTGCAACCTGGAGAACGTTGGTCTAAGACTGCGTGTGACTATTTCTTGGCTTTAGAGGAAGGCATTAATCAACTGCCTGGCTTTGCTCCAGAAATACAAGGTGTATACATTACTGAACAATCGAATGGCTATAAACAAGCGTATGGTTATGTATTGAAAAAAGAATATGAAATGTAAATTTATACGATTTTATACAAGGACTGTAGGAATTTACTAAAATTTCTTATACATTGATTAAACTGACAACTGGCCGTCGTCGTGAAATTCATCCTATTATGTACATCATGACTGTGGCGTTCATCATTCACTTTGCTATTTAAATAGCATATACTATGAATCATATAGCATAGTCTATTAAAGAAAAAACTAGCGTGTTATATGAGCTTAGCATTTTAGGGCTCTAATTACGCGAGGAGGTTATATGAATTCGACAGTTATTTTAAAAGGGAATATCTTATATACACCGCGTCCTTCAGAATTTATATCCATTCAACATGGCTATATTATTGCCGTAGATGGTGTAGTTGTATATTGTGGTGAAAGTATTCCACCAGCCTATGCAGATTGTGAGGTTACTGATTATGGTGATAATCTCATTATTCCAGGATTTGTAGATACACATGCACATGCTCCACAGTATTGTAATCGTGGCCTTGGGATGGATAAAGAACTCTTACCTTGGTTAGAAACCTATACATTTCCTGAAGAGGCAAAGTTTAGTGATCTAGATTATGCACGGCTAGTATATGGCGCCTTTGTCCAAGACTTATGGCGCAATGGGACTACTAGAAGTATACTGTTTGGCACTATCCATAAAGAGAGCACATTAGTGTTGATGGAACTTTTACAAAAAGCTGGATTATCTGCCTATGTAGGCAAGGTCAATATGGACCGCAATAGCCCAAATTTCTTGATTGAAGAAACAAGTCAATCTTTAGCGGATACGAAAGACTGGTTAGAGGCATCGGCTCAATTTGGTCCATTGGTAAAACCTATTATTACCCCTCGTTTTGTACCATCTTGCACGAGCGAGTTAATGGATGGCCTTGGTACATTATCAGAAGAGTACAAGGTCCCAGTTCAATCCCATTTATCTGAAAATCACGGTGAAATTGATTGGGTAGCAGCATTACATCCTGAGTCACCAAATTATACAGATGTGTATTATGAACATAAATTGATGGGGCGGACGCCAACGGTAATGGCTCATTGCATTCATTTAAGTGACGTAGAAATGGATCGTATGGCAGAAACACAAACTATGGTATCTCATTGTCCATTTTCAAATGTAAACCTATCAAGTGGCATTGCACCAATTCGCAAGCTAATGAAACGGAATATACCAATTGGTTTAGGCTCTGATATATCTGGTGGTCATATTGTATCAATGGCAAAGGTTCTTACAGAAGCCATTGGATTATCTAAAATGAAATGGGTGGAAGTAGATTCAAATTATGCGCCTCTCACATTAAGTGAAGCTTTCTACATGGCTACGAAGGGTGGAGGCAAGTTCTTTGGTAAGGTGGGGAGCTTTGAAAAAGGTTGTGAACTAGATGCTCTTATTATTGATGATACATCACTATTTGACCCAAATGAGCGCACCTTAGAGGAGCGATTAGAGCGTTGGTTATATGTTGGTGATGATCGACATATCGTTGAGCGCTATGTAGCGGGCCGCGTATTACCTAATCCCCAAGGTTGATATTTCAGTTCTGATAACGCTAAAAAGAGGAACAAAATTTAAATAATAGCCAGTACAGGTAGTTTGTATATCATGCAAGCTACCTGTTTTATTTTGACCTCGTGTTGCGCTTCAATGCCCGTGGTGTATAATAAAAAGATATATAAATTAAGAAAGTGGGGTACTTGATGGATATATTAGGGGCAAGGCGCTCTATAGAACAGAAGTTACTTATGCAATCCGTAGGGCTAATGGCCCTTGTAGCAGTAAGTGGCACTATAATGGGGATTGTTACAGGATCTAGCGCGGTCTTATTAGATGGTGTATTTTCTTTTGTCGATGTTGTAATTAAGATCATGATGCTCATGACAGCCAAGTTAATAGCCCGTGAAACGAGTAAGCGCTTTCAATTTGGCTATTGGCAGTTCGAACCTTTGGTACTTGCCGTAGAAGGCTTCTTTATATTACTAATTGTAATTTACGCTCTATCTAGTGGCATTACAGATCTTATATCGGGTGGCCGCCATGTAGATTTTGGACCAGCTATTTATTATGCCATCTTCTTCACCGTCGCTGACACAATCTATTACTTATATGTACGACGGATTAATAAAAGCTTACAGTCTAATTTAATTAAATTTGATAATGTGAGTTGGTATGTTGATGCTTTACTGGAAGCAGCTATCTTAATCAGCTTTGTAGTGGCTATTATGTTAGAAGGAACTGAATATGCTGATTGGGCCGCTTATATTGACCCGATTGTTCTCATTGTATTGGCCGTACAGATGATACCATCCGCGTTCCGCATTATTATCCCATCCGTAAAACAAGTATTGGGATGGGCACCAACTTCATTACATAATGAAGTGCAAGAAATTATGGATCGCTTTATGGAAAAGTACAATTTCAAAGATTACGTTTCTAGTGTACAAGTATATGGGAATACTCGAATTATTGAAATTGATATTTTAGTTCGCAAGAACTTCCCATATCAAACGATTGCTGAAATCGATGCAATTCGCAATGAAATTGACCAAGAAATCGGAGGGAACCCAACGGAAAAATGGGTAACCATTTCTTTCACAGGTACCCGAAAATGGATGGCTAAAGATTATTTACTAGAAGAAGATGATGATGAATAGCATAAAAATTAATTAGAAATCTAGTAGATAGCTTATAATTTAATGATAAATACACCAATATATGGTATACTTAAACGTATTGAATATATTGTTCGTAGCATAGTTGGAAGATGAGGTTTATAGTATGTTAGACTTGAAATTTGTCCGTGAAAATATTGATTTAGTGCAACAAAACTTAGATAATCGTCACACGAATGGCGATTTAGAAACCTTTGTATCCGCTTATGATGAACGTCGTCAGTTGATTGGTAAAGTAGAGGAGTTAAAAGCTCTTCGTAATTCCGTAACTGAAGAAATTAGCCAATTAAAACGCAATAAAGAAAATGCGGATGATAAAATCGCAGAAATGAAAAAAGTAGGCGATGATATTGCAGGGCTTGATAATCGTATCCGCGACGTAGAAGCTAAATTACGTGATGCGGCGTTGATGTTGCCAAATATGTGCGATGCATCTGTTCCTGTTGGTGCTGATGAAGATGAAAATGTGGAACAACGTAAATGGGGCGAACCACGTCAATTTGACTTTGATGTACAAGCTCATTGGGATTTAGGTGAAAATCTTGATATCCTTGATTTCAATCGCGCTGGTAAAATGAGTGGTGCTCGTTTCACAGTATATAAAGGTTTAGGTGCTCGTTTAGAACGTGCTCTTATTAACTTCATGGTTGATCTTCATGTAGATAAACAAGGCTACACTGAAATGATGACTCCATATATGGTAACTCGTGAGACATTGACAGGTACTGGCCAATTGCCTAAGTTTGCTGAAGATATGTACCATGTAGAGGATACTGAATACTTCTTGATCCCTACAGCAGAGGTTACATTAACTAATTATCATAGCGGTGAAATCTTGAGTGAAGAAGAATTGCCTAAATACTACACTGCATTTACAGCGTGCTTCCGTGCTGAAGCTGGTTCTGCAGGTCGTGATACACGTGGTCTTATTCGCCAACATCAATTCAACAAAGTTGAAATGGTTAAATTAGCTAAACCTGAAGATTCTTATGCAGAATTAGAAAAGTTAACTGATAATGCAGAAGAAGTATTGCGTTTATTGGAATTACCATTCCGTGTAATTACACTTTGCACAGGTGATATTGGCTTTGGTTCTGCTAAAACATATGACGTAGAGGTATGGATGCCAGCTCAAGGCAAGTACAGAGAAATCTCTTCTTGCTCCAATATGACTGATTTCCAAGCTCGTCGTGCAAATATTAAATTCCGTCGTGGACCTAAAGGTAAACCAGAATTCCTTCATACATTAAATGGCTCTGGTCTTGCTGTGGGCCGTACAGTAGCAGCTATCTTGGAAAATTACCAACAAGCTGATGGTTCTGTTGTAATTCCTAAGGTACTTGTTCCTTACATGGGTGGCGTAGAAGTAATCAAGGCAGCAAAATAAGAGGGGGCATTTGATGAAGTTCTTTATTGATACCGCAGAATTTGATGAGATAAAAGAAGCGTATGCTTTTGGTTTTATCGATGGTGTTACTACTAACCCATCCCTTATCGTGAAAGCTAAACGCGATTTAAAACAAGTTATTTCTGAAATTGCAAATCTTGTAGAAGGTCCTGTAAGTGCAGAGGTTATTGCTTCCGATGCAGAAGGCATGATCGCTGAAGCTCATGAGCTTGTAAAATTAGGCTCTAATGTAGTTATTAAAGTGCCTATGACTCCAGAAGGCCTTAAAGCTGTTGCCGTGTTGAGCAAAGAAGGTATTAAAACAAATGTAACATTAATCTTCTCTGCTAACCAAGCTTTATTGGCAGCCCGTGCAGGTGCTACCTATGTGAGCCCATTTGTGGGTCGCATTGATGATATCAGCATGGATGGCCTTACATTAATTCAAGATATTGCAGACATATTTGCTATTCATGGTATTGAAACTGAAATTATTGCAGCTAGTGTGAGAACACCATTGCATATCATACAATGTGCTAAAGCCGGTGCTCATATTGCAACAGTGCCATTCAAAGTACTTATGCAAGCTATGAAACATCCGTTGACGGATGCAGGGCTTGAAAAATTTATGGCAGATTGGAAACAAGCTAATCAATAAGTTAAGTATTCGGCTCAATGTAAGAGTCATATTACAATACACACAGGACTTATAAGGAGGCCTATTATGGATCGTACATTATCTTTGGAATTTGCTCGTGTCGTTGAAGCGGCTGCTTTACGCAGTGGTCGGTTACTTGGCCGCGGTCAAAAGGATGCAGCGGATGGTCTTGCTGTAGATGCAATGCGTCAAGCATTTGACTCTGTTCGTATTTCTGGTACAGTAGTTATCGGCGAAGGCGAAATTGATGAAGCGCCTATGCTTTACATTGGTGAACATGTAGGTGCTGGTGGTCCAGAAGTAGATATCGCAGTTGACCCAATTGAAGGCACAAACTTGATTGCAAAAGGCCAAAATGGTGCGATTGCAGTTATGGCTATTGCTGAAAAAGGTGGCTTGTTACATGCACCAGATATGTACATGGAAAAACTTTGCGTTGGTCCTCGTGGTGCAGGTGCTATCGATATTACTAAATCTTTAACTGAAAATATCAAAAATGTAGCGGCAAAAATGAATCGCAATGTCGATGAAATTACACTTGTTATGCTTGATCGTGAACGTCATCATGGTTTGATGAAAGAAGCCCGTGATCTTGGTGCACGTATTATGTTAATTTCTGATGGTGATGTTAACCCAGCTATGGAATGTTGTATTGAAGGTTCTGGGGTACACATGGTTGTTGGTACTGGTGGTGCACCAGAAGGCGTATTGGCTGCAGCTGCTTTGAAATGCGTAGGTGGCGATATGCAAGCGCGCTTGAAACCAGAAACAGAAGAAGAAATTCGTCGTTGTCATGAAATGGGTATTACCGATGTAAATCAAGTACTTACATTGGATGATTTAGTTCGTACAGATGATGTTATCTTCGCGGCTACTGCTATTACTCGCGGTAACTTATTGAATGCTATTCAATACTTCCCAGGTGGTGCGCGTACACATACTATCGTAATGCGCTCTAAAACTGGTACTGTTCGTTTCTTAGACACAGTACATATGGATGAGAAACTAAAATCCTTAAAAGCAAAATAATAATTAGGCCCCTCAAAATGAGGGGCTTTTTTTCTCAGTATTTTCTCACAGTCTCTTGATGAGATATATCGAAAAATAGTATAATAACATTTAGTATATGACGTTATAAATACAACGTCTTGTAGTTCATACAAGATGATCGATATAAAGTGTAGGAGGAATTCTGTTGGAAAAGCTAATCATTCAAGGTGGCAACCGGTTGGAAGGCCGTGTACGTGTTAGTAGCGCTAAAAATGCGGTACTCCCTATTATTGCCGGTACTTTGCTAGCATCAACGCCTAGTAAATTACTTGAAATTCCAAATTTGGAAGATGTAGGTACAATTTGCCAAGTTATCGAGTCTTTGGGGGTTAAAATTACTCGTAATAAAGCAGATGATGAAATTATCTTCGATGCATCTACATTGACTGCTACGGAAGCTCCTTATGAGCTTGTACGCAAAATGCGTGCATCTTTCCTTGTAATGGGTCCACTTTTGGCGCGTAAAGGGGAGGCTAAAATCTCCATGCCAGGTGGTTGTGCTATCGGTGCACGTCCTATTGATCTTCACCTAAAAGCTTTCGAAGCGTTAGGTGCTAAAATTGAAATTACTGAAGATTATGTATATGCACATGCTCCAGAAGGCCTTAAAGGCACTCAAATCTACTTGGATTTCCCAAGTGTAGGGGCTACAGAAAATGTAATTATGGCCGCTTCTATGGCGGAAGGTAAAACTGTTATCGAAAATGCTGCGGAAGAACCTGAAATCGTTGATTTAGCGACATTCTTAAATGCAATGGGCGCTAATATCCGCGGTGCTGGTACTAATGTAATTCGCATTGAAGGTGTGCCTCAATTACATGGTGCAATTCATACGGTTATTCCTGACCGTATCGAAGCTGGTACATACTTGATTGCAGCTGCTATGGCTGGTGGTGACGTATTTGTAGAAAATGCATTGCCTGAACATTTAAAACCAGTAGTAGCTAAATTAAAAGAAGCTGGCGTTACTGTAGAGGAAGAAATTGATGGCATTCGCGTTATCAGTACTGGTAAAGGTATCAAAGCTGTTGATATCAAAACGTTACCATACCCAGGCTTCCCAACAGATATGCAAGCTCAATTTATGGCGCTTACTACAATCGCTGAAGGCACAAGTACAGTAACAGAGACTGTATTTGAAAACCGCTTTATGCATGTTGCTGAACTTCGCAAAATGGGTGCTCATATCGATATCGACAATCGTCAAGCGATTGTAGAAGGTATGCCACGCTTACATGGTGCTGTAGTTAATGCTACAGACTTGCGTGCAGGTGCGGCTCTTGTTTGTGCTGCGTTGACTGCAGAAGGTAGAACAGAAGTTGGTCGTTTACATCATATCGATCGTGGTTATGATGATTTCGTAGGTAAATTGCAAAGGTTAGGTGCTGATATTGTTCGGGTTGACGAATAAAAGTACAGAGCCAAAACAGAATAAAAAGAAACGAAGCCGGCGCTCAAAAGGGCCGGCTTTATACAACGAGCAACAAAACTTAGGTGCTGCTAAGGTTGAAAATGCTAAAACTAGCACTAATCGAAAGCCATTGCGTAGGACAAAACGCAAGTCCACAAAGCTTTCTGAGGGCGTAGCAAAGCAAGCTAGCCATTTAGCTTCCAATATGCGTGAAGCCATGGTTAGAGTCACGAAGATGCGCCGTGTGGAACGTCGTAATCGTGAGACTGTAGCTATTGCAAAAACTACACCAGCTATGACCTTGAAGCGCCTAGTTCGTCCTGAGCAGGTGGGCGATTTAATGGGACGATTAAATCGTTCATTAAACTTTGACTTGGGCATCGACTTAGGAACTGCGAATATTCTTATTTTCGCTAAAGGTAAGGGCTTAGTCTTAGATGAGCCAGCTTATATTGCGAAAGATGATAAAACAGGGGATATTCTTGCCTTAGGCGAAGCTGCACGTACTATGATAGGACGTACACCTAAAGGCATATCTGTTATTCGCCCTGTTCAAGCAGGTGTTATTGCAGATTATGATATGACCGAATTTATGTTAAAGTATTTTATTCGTTCAGTCGTGCCTGCTTCTAGATTGATGAAAACGCGTATTATCGTATGTGTACCATCTGGGATTACACCTGTTGAAAAACGGGCCATTTTAGAAGCTTTGCTTAGAACTGGGGCCAAGAAGACTGTCTTGATAGAGGAACCATTGGCGGCAGCTATGGGGACAGGTCTCAATGATGCAGACCAAGTTGGGGCCATGGTTGTCGATGTTGGTGGCGGTACTACGGATATTGCAGTTCTTTGTGATACGGGTGTTGTTGTAAGTGAATCCCTTCGCATTGGGGGAGATTCCTTCAATGAATCTATTATCCGTTACATCCGTCGTAAGAAGAGACTTGTTATTGGACCTTTAACAGCAGAAAAGATTAAGATTTCTGTCGGGACTGTAGATCGTCGTGCTAAGGAGCGAACTATAGAGGTTAGAGGGCGTGATGCAAGCTCTGGACTACCTAAGATGGTTGCTGTTAATTCCTTAGAAATTCAACGTGCCTTAGAGGCGCAAGTGATGAATATTCTAGAAGGAATTAAATCTATTTTAGAAAAAACGCCACCAGAACTTGTAGCGGCTATTAATGATCACGGCATCATTCTTACCGGTGGCGGTGCTCTCATCGATGGGTTAGATCGTGTTATTACACGTTCTGTAGGTATTGCATCGTATTTGGTAGAGTCTCCACGATATGCTGTTATCAAAGGGGTTGCTAAAGCTCTTGATGAAATGTCACAATTGCGTGATACCTTGGATGAATTACAATAAAATATTGTATTGACATACTATGTAAATTGACGAAGTTGCTATTTATAGTTAGGCCATTGATGATTGGAATAACTGTAGATAGTAACTTCGTTTTTTAGTGCCCTCTTTTTGTAATTTTCATCTTTATGATGTATACTATAGTAAAAGTATATTGCATAAAATTGATGTATAAAAATAAACCTTATTAATATGGTTTGTCGCTATAGAGGAATTGTATATGAAACGATATTTATATATGACTTTTGCTGTTTTAGGTTTTCTAGGCAGTACCATACCTTATGCTGAGGCTGGGAATTTAACAGGCGTACGTGTATCTAATCATGAAGGCACAAGTCGAATTGTATTGGATGTATCTGAAATGCCTGTATCTTGGACTAAGTCTTATAATGAGTCCACACATGCCCTTACACTTAACCTTGGTGGTACTACAAATGGATTGACGGGTCCTATAGCGCAAAATAATACAAAAACAGGTGTTTTAAAAGGCATTGGCTTACAACCTGTTAATGGATCTTTGCAAGTAACATTGACGGCTAACAAGGATGTACAACATCATGAATTTACATTGGAGAAGCCATCGCGTATTGTAGTTGATTTGTTTTCTAGCTATGCTCAACAAACAACAAAGGATGTAAATAAATCTGTTACGTATAGCAAGATTAATAACACTGTAGCAGAAGGAAAAATCCAAGCCTTTGCATTATCTGTGGACAATGATTCATCTATGGTGGTCGCTCATGTTTCGGAAGGTAAACCCTTATCATCTGTAGTTCAATCGCATACTGCTATAATTGGCGCAAAGGTAAAAGGTAGTAGTTTTGATCGCCCTTATTCGGTAGCAAGTGATGGAACTATTGATTTAGAGCGTATTTCTAACCGTGGCACCTTGCGATATACACCAAATCGTGGATATTTTATTGAAGAAAAAAGACCTTTACTACAGGCTAAAACACAGAAGGATACATTCCTGATTACCTCTGTTAATACAAGTCGTAAAGAAAATGCTTTGACTCTATATACATCAGCGTATGGGGCATCTACAAAGACTAATGACTTTGGATACGAAGTGACTGTTGCTAATGGCAAGGTGGTTAGTGGTCAAAAAGGGAATTCTAAAATTGGAGAAAACCAATACGTATTATCTGGTCATGGAGAATCTAGGGATGCGTTACGTAAATTAAAGGTGGGCACACCGATTACGATTCAAAATAGACCGGAGTTGGCACAAGTGAATACCACTGGTGGAGCAGCTTTACAAGCAGGTACTATGGTTTTGAAAAATGGTAACTATGTTGGTGCTGATGGGACCCATAATAAAGCTCGTAGTTTTATAGGAACTACTAAAGATCATAATTTGGTGGTTCTTACTGTTGATAAAGCTGGGCTTCAATCCGTAGGGGTTACACAACAAGAAGGGGCTCAACTATTATCCAAACTAGGCGTCGTGGATGGTGCTGAATTATCGAATCAAGGTAGTGTTGATTTAGTAGTCAATGATACATACGTTCATAAAGCGACTTCAAATCCTACGACCTATGAGGATATTGTAATTATAAAATGAATTCGTTGCATACAATTTTGTTTGAAATATTAGTAATAATTTAGTATACTATAAATACATAACTAATTTTGTAAAAGGAGGGATCGTTATGAAAAGAGTAGTGTTGGCATTAGCTGCTTTAGGCATTTTAAGTGTTAGCTCTGTAATGGCGGCCCCTGTATCATACCAAAGTGTATTAACAGGTAAAGTTGCTTCTACAGTTTCTGTTGGCTCTGCTGTAACAGAAGGTCAAACATTGGTAACTGTAGAGACATTGGCTGGCCCTATGGCTGCTGCTAAATCTACTGTAACTGGTACTGTAACGGCGGTTAATGTTACAGTGGGCTCAGACGTTTCTCGTGATCAAATCGTTGTCACAGTAGAAAGTAAATAAAGGAGAGAAGGAATGAAGTTTTCTCATTCTTGGCGTCGGTATAGAAAAGCGATACTGGCGCTTTTCTTCTGTACTTCACTTACAGCTGCACAGGCTGTTGATTTCATGCCTGTCAATGATGTAACTACAGGTATGGAAGGCATTGCAAAAACTGTAATTGTAGGAGATACCATTTCTACCTTTGATGTAAAGGTACTTGGTGTCATGAAGGATAAGGGACCATCTGGTCATCTTATTTTAGCGAAGTTCTCTGGTCCTGTTATGGAAAAAACAGGCGGCATCGCTCATGGCATGAGTGGTAGTCCTGTATATATAAATGGTAAGCTCGTTGGTGCTGTTGCTTATGGCTGGGGCTTTGCAGATGGTACGATTGGGATGATTACCCCTATCGAGGATATGGTGAAATTATGGAATATTCCATATGAGAAGAACTTATCCAAACCATGGGATGATAAACAATTGATCCCTCTTGGCACGCCACTTATGGCTTATGGCTTTGATGCAGCATCCATGGATTACTTCAAATCCAAGTTGCCACAATATAAATATGAAACATATGATACGGCTAGTGCTAGTGGTGATGAAATTGCTAAACCTCTAGAAGCCGGTGGTTCTGTAGCAGCATTACTAGTTGATGGTGACCTAAAACTGGGGGCCATTGGTACTGTTACCTATGTAGATGGGGAAAAGATTGTTGCCTTTGGTCATCCATTCTTAAAACATGGCTCCTCAAACTACTTCATGCATAATGCAAGCATCTTTACAGTAGTTAAAAGTTATGATGCTGCTTTCAAATTGGGCTCTATGGGCAAGGAAGTTGGCTCTGTAACTGAAGATAGAGGTGCTGGTATTGCAGGTGTTTCTGGTGTGATTTCTCCAGGGATCCCTATGCGATTCCATTTGAAAGACCTTGATATGGGGCGTGATAAAACTAGCTCTGTTAAGGTTATTGAAGATAGTGAGATGACACCGACTTTAGCGGCTACATCTCTATATAACATGTTGAATAAAACGTTGGATCGTAGTGGCGCTGGTACGGCTACCATTTCTTATACAATCACACCAAGAGGTAAAGAGCATAAACCGTTGACGCGAACTAATATGTTCTATAGCTCTGACTCTATCTCTGAGAAGGCTGTTGATGAGTTCTATAATGTTATCGACGTTCTTATGAATAACCGATTCATTAATTATGAAATTTCTGACATCTCTGTAGAAACTGAGGTGACACAAGATAAGAAAACAGCTAAGCTTGTTGATGCCTCTGCATCTTCAACCATTGTTTCCCCTGGTGATACAATCGTTGTAGATGTAACGTTGGAGCCGTTCCGCGGTGAGAAGGTCGTTAAACAAATCTTCTTTAAGGTTCCTGAGGATCAAGCTGTTGGCAAGTATACCTTAGAGGTGCGTGGGGGCGGTGAAATCCCATTACCTTATGTATTAGAAAAGCAAAAATATAATTTAACTGATGAAATTTTACGTCGCTTAAAAGTTCATAAAGATTTTAATGAACTTTATGATGAAATTCAAAAGACTGATACAAATAATCAAATCGTTGTAGAGTTTTTAGAAGATGGCATTAGTCTTGTTGATGAAGATGGTTCCCAATCTGTTAAAAAAGCTAAACTTAAAGATGTGGAATCAAAACCTATGCCAGGGGATGTAAAGAAAAAAACAGGTCAAGAAGATTTGAGTTCTAGTAAGGACGATGATAATCAAATAGAAAAAACTGCTATTGATACGGAATACATCGTTCAAGGTGATGGTCAATTTACAATTCATGTTATGAAACCAGCCGATCGCGATAAAGCATTAGCTAAACGCGTAAAAGAAGTTAAAAATCAAAGCAAGATGGAACATAAATTAGAATTGGAAGACCAATCCAAAAAGGATAAATCCAGTAAAAAAGATGTGAAAAAGTCTGATAAACAAGATGTGAAAAAATCTGATAAACAAGACCAAAAAACACCTGATAAAAAGGATGAATCTAAAGTAAATGATACTAATGCAGCTGAATAAGCTGAAAATGTAAGGGGAAAGGGCTAAACTGTTGAATTGGCTAGAATCGATAGGACGAGCTGTAATGAACGGCCTATCACAGATGGGGAGTGCTACATTATTGGTGTGGCACACAATTAGACAACTGAAAATGATTAATCTGTGGCATGTGTTTCAGCAGATGGCTCACTTAGGCGTAGATTCGTTGCCGATTATCAGTTTAACGTTACTCTTTGCTGGTGCAGTTATGACCTTACAGATTACAGATGTATTGATTACATATGGTGCACAAAGCACTGTAGGTGGTCTTATGGCTGTTGCTATGGGACGTGAATTAGGTCCCATCTTAGTAGGGGTAGTACTAGCTGGCCGTGTTGGCGCTGCCATCACGGCTGAAATTGGTACAATGAAGGTAACCGAACAAATCGATGCGCTTCGTGTTATGGCTGTCGATCCTATTGGTTATCTTGTGGTACCTCGTGTAGTAGCATGTATGATTATGGTGCCTATATTGGCGTTTTATGGTGTAGTAATTGGCATTGCAGGTGGTTACTTTGTGGCTACTGCAATTAAGGGTTTAGCGCCAAGTACCTATTTAGATTCTATTCAAATGTTTTCTACTATTTCAGACTTCACATTAGGCTTAGTTAAGTCCAGTGTGTTTGGTGCTGTTATTGCATTGGTAGGCTCCTATAAGGGGATGGAAACTAAAATGGGCGCAGAAGCCGTAGGCTTTTCCACAACTAGTTCTGTAGTAACTAGTATTATTTTAGTATTTGTATTAAATTACTTTTTATCTACCTTGTTATATTAGTAGATACGCTAGAGGGATTTATGATAGAACTACGCGATGTTGTAGTTGCCTATGAGTCACGTGTGATTTTAGACTCCATTAATCTTACTATCAATGATGGGGAGACGTTGGTTATATTAGGTGGTAGTGGCAGTGGTAAAAGTACATTGCTTCGATTATTAATTGGCTTGCAGCGCCCTACATCGGGACAGATTATTGTAGATGGCACAGATATTACAACATTATCTGAAGATGAATTTAATACAGTACGAAGAAAAATGGGGATGGTATTCCAATACTCTGCTCTGTTTGATTCTATGTCGGTAGGCGAAAACGTGGCCTTTGGCTTACGTCAACATACGGACTTAGGCGACGATGAGATACGACGCATTGTAGCAGAGCGACTAGATTGGGTCGGTTTGAAAGGGTATGAATCCTATATGCCTAACGAATTGTCAGGCGGTATGAAAAAGCGCGTTAGCTTAGCTCGCGCCATAGCGCTAGACCCAAGCTTAATCCTCTATGATGAACCTTCATCCGGCTTGGATCCTATTACATCTGGTACGATTAGTATGCTAATTAAGGGGATGCAACAACGGCTTGGTTGTACTTCTATTGTAGTAACACATGATATGCAATCCGCGTTTTACGTGGCAAATCGCATAGCTTTACTTGATAAGGGGAAATTTGTGGAAATTTCTGATACAATAGACTTTAAGAATTCTACAAATAAAAAGGTACAACAGTTTATTCATGGTGAAGCAGAACCAATTAATGTATCTGCGATGGGAGATGTGTAATGAAGTGGACGACGGAGGCCAAGGTAGGGGCTTTCACAATAATAGGTATAGCTCTATTTATTGCGGGAATACTTTTTGTAGGTCGCATTGATATATGGGCTAAGCCACAAATGACGATTACTGGCGATTTTGCTCAAGTTAATGGCCTAAAAAATGGCAATCAAGTTAAATATTCAGGTGTGGCCATCGGTAATGTCTCTGATATCGAGATTACTCCGCATGGTGTTGTAGTAAAAATGAAGCTTGATGAAAAAACACAAATTCCAAGTGATTCTACGTTCACATTGGGATCAGATGGTTTTTTAGGTGATAAATTTATTCAAATTTCACCAGGTCAATCTAAGGTGTTTTTACAAGATGGTGACTCTGTTAAGGGCGAAGGTGCAGACGCTATGGATAAAGCGATGCAAAGTGCTCAAAAGTTAATGGATGGCACCGAAAAAATGTTGCAATCTATCAATAATATTATTGGTGATCCAGCAACGCAAAATGCACTTAAACATTCCTTGCAATCTACTGCGACGATGGCTGATAATGCTGTAGCGATTACACAAAATATGGCTGATGTAACGGCACAGCTAAATCAAGCTGCTCAACAATTTAATGCAGATGGTAATGCAGGCAATGATATGCGTGCTATTTTGACTAACTTAAAACAAACTACGGATCGTGTAGATAATATGGCTCGTTCTATGGAGTCTACTGTAACTGATCCTAAAGCACAGGAAAATATTAAGGAAACATTACATAATACGGCACAGATTTCAGCTCGCATCAACAAATTGATGGGTGGTAAAGCATATCAAACTGATGCAAGTGGAAATGTAGTAGATGGAAATAATGTTGAAAAAAAGTCATCTACTAAAGTTGAGCCTTCTGTAGATTTGTTATATAACACAACAGATGATGAATTCCGCATCAATGGTCGTGTTCGTGCTTATAATGATAAAGGTATGGCTGAGCTTGGCCTTTCCAATATCGGCGATGGCACTAAATTCGATTTAAATGCAGGTCGATTCATTAGCTCTAAATGGCTAGTACGGGGCGGTATTTTTGAAAGTGAATTAGGACTTGGCGTTGACTATAATTTACGTGGTCCAGTTTCATTATCCGCAGCGGTATATGACCTTAACAATCGCAAATATCGTATTCGTAGTGATATACGTTTACATAAAGATACTTATGGGGTTATTCAAATGACCAGACCGTTCGGTTCCACGAATGGTGGTACCTACTTTGGTATCAAACAAGTATTTTAAAGACTAATACATTCACTTTAGGTGAGTATGGAGGTACATATTATGAATAAAAAGGTTTTATCCTTAGGTGTAATGCTCTCCTTAGCTACTACAGGTGCAATGGCTGCTGATGTAGTTACAACTTCCGTTAATAATGGAGACCAATTAAGCAAATATCAAAAAGAAGCGATTCAATTAACACAAAAGCAATTAGCCGAAAAATCTGTTCAAGATAGTAAAACATATGAGAGCAAATTGGACCTCGATGAGACTCGTACCATAGAGTTGGCGTTGGCGAATAACCGTACAGCAAAACAAACTAAATGGGGCTATGAAGCTGCTAAATCTGCAGTGAGCCAAGTAGCAGCAGGCAAGAACCCTAGTGTAAGCTATGGTTGGTCTGCTCAAAAAACAGGCGGTGACACTGGCCGTGGTAAATCTGGTAGTCATAACTTCTCCATTAGTGCTCCTGTATTTAATCCTCAACTCGATGCAAGTATTGATTCTGCACGTTATACTCGTGAAGGCACTGGCGCTAGCTATGAAGAAGCATTGCAACAAGCAAAATATGATGCTATTAGTGGCTACTATACATTGATCATGAACCGTAATCTTGTTGATGTGGCTCAACAAGCTGTTAAAGATTACCAAGGTCATGTAACAAATGTGCAAGCTCAATATAATGTTGGTTTGGTAGCAAGTTCTGATGTATTGGCTGCTAAAACAAATCTTGCTGATTCTGAAACAAATCTTGTAAAAGCGCAAAATTCTGCAAATTTAGCAGAGGCTAGCTTGAATCAAGTCATTGCATATCCTGCACAAACAGCTATTAATACAGCAGAACATGACTTACAATATAAACCTTACAATATTACGTTGGAACAAGCTAAAGCATATGCTTTGCTTCACCGTTCTGCCCTTGTAAAATCTGCTCTCGATGTAAAATCTGCAGAAGAGGCTGTAAAATCTGCTAAATCTGGCTACTTGCCAACTGTAGCTGTAAAAGCTGGTCGTGGTTATGCCGATCCAGATGGTTACTTTGGAACAAGTACAAAATCCTGGAGTGTAGGTGCTACTGCATCTTGGAGCTTATGGGATGGCGGTGCAACACAAAATGCTATTAAAAAAGCAAATGCACAACTTGAACAAGCGAAAGAGGCTAATTTAGCTACTGTTGATGCTGTATTATTAGCAGTACAAAAAGCATACTTGAATTTGCGTTCTGCAGAGCAAACAATCCAAAGCACTCAAACTGCAGTTGCTCAAGGTCAAGAAAGCTTCCGTATTGCTACACTTCGCTATCGTGCTGGTGTTGGTACAAACCTTGATGTACTCGATGCGGAAACTAAATTAACAGATGCTCGTAATAACTATGTACAAGCTCTTTATAATTACAATATTAGCATTGCAGCTCTTGAACAATTGACAGGTGTTCCATTGAATACTCCAGTTGGACAAGGTGCAGAAATTATTGCAAACAGTGGTGCAGCTGAACAATTAGCACAACTTGGTGGCAATCAATAATAGAATACTAAAAAAGACGACTTCGGTCGTCTTTTTTTTGTTATAGATTTATAAAGCGTAAATTCATTGTATATTTTCATTTTTATGTTATGGTAATGTTTAAAATAATTTTATCTGTAGTTATTGCAGAAAATGATTAGTAAAAAAATATATTAGTTTTATAAAATTTACCCTTAAAATACTATAGTTATTACTTTGTGTGTGGTAAGATTAGTATATATATTTATATTATTCATAATGTGTATGGGAGATCATTATGACCCGTAAAAAGTGGTGTCTCATAGGGGCTGCAATTTTAGGCTTATCTGCAGTGGGTGCTAGTATAAACCCTATAGCTCAGACCTATGTAGCACCTATGGTTAAAGAACAAGTAAATAATGCCATAAACGGATCTGTGGACTATGATTCTCTTCGTATCAATTGGAATGGTGATGTAGTTTTATCAGATGTGGTGATTAAAGATCGGGATGGTCACTTAGTAGGGACGGCACAAGATGTAGCCGTTGGGGTTAAACTATCTGCATTACCAAGTATAATTGGGGGTAATACATCAGGGGCAACAGCTATATCGACTGTTACTGTAGAGGCACCTGATCTTCATATATGGCAATTGAACGATGGATCTTGGAGTATAGAAAAATTAGTAAAACCATCTGATCCGAATAAATCGGGTGGTTTTGATGGTGATATTACCATTAATAATGGCCATGTAGCGCTACGTACTAAAGATGGCATTAAACGCAATGTTGAAAACCTTGATGGTACCGTTGCTCTTAATATGAGTGGTATGTCCAAAGGGGCTTTTACTGCTGATGTAGATGGTTCATCTGTCCTTGTAAATGGCAAAATAGATATGGATGATGTGTCTAATTTTGATGTGTTTGTACAAGCTGATGAAATTGATACTGCTGGTATTATGAGCTTTGTTCCGTTGCGCAAAGATCTTGTTGTAACGAAGGGGAAATTACAAGATTTACATCTCAATATTAAAAGTGAAGATGGACAATATGTTATGAGTGGCAATGTAGGCTTTAAAGGTTTAACAGGCACTTTTAAGCGAGGCAATACAATGTATACTATTACTGATGGTGAAGGTCGTATTATGCTCAATCATGACCAAATTGTTATTAGCCATAGCTCTTGGCGAATCAATGATCAAGCGGCGAAGCTTAATGGTCTTATTACACTGGGGAAAGACGAAGAATATCTCAACCTTAATGTTGTAGCGGATAAGGTGAATCTAGAAGCCATTACCGATGTGGGGGTTACTGGTATTGTCGGTGGTCGTGCTCATATTGGAGGCACTACTGTAGCGCCGCGGGTGGATGCCACCATAGGTAGTGATGGTATTTCTTATAAAGGGTACCATGTGGACCGCGTGCAGGGAAATGTAGTATACGATAATGGATTGGTTCGCATCGATGATGCTCAATTATCTATTGGCTCTGGTAATGCTAAAGTTAAAGGTCAATACGTCGTAGATACAGGTGATTTTGACGCTGTTGCTAATGTTCATACCTTATCGTTGGATACTTTCACACAATATTTGACGATGCCTATTACGGGAACTATTGATGGAGAAATCCACGTTTTGGGTAAGAATAATCAAGTTACAGATCTTGTAGGCGCTGTTCAGGGCCATCAGATTGGGGTCCGTGGTATAGTGTTGGATTCTGTAAAAGCGGATCTAACCCATAGTGACAATCTTACCAATATAACTATGGTTGGAAATATGGGAACTGGATCCTTTAGTGGATATGGTTCTATTCAAAATGGTCAAGTGGATGCCACAATTTCTGGTAATGCGTTACCGTTAACATCACTTAGTTCAATCATAGGTGACGATGTTGCTGGTACTGTTAGCACATCTATTAATGTAAAAGGCGCCTTAGATAATCCTAATGTGACTGGTACTGTATGGGGGCAAGAGGTTCTCTATAAGGGTGCTCATTTTAATGATATTCATAGTGATATTACTTTAGACAATCATGTTCTAACAATTACAAATGGTCATATTGGTGACGGTAGTGGTGGCTATGATATTACCGGTTGGTATAATATCAATACTGACGCCCTAGATTTAAATGCTAAAGCTCGTGCTGTACGTATTGAAAATCTAATTCGTCCTGTAACCGATATTCCTATTACAGGATGGTTTGAAACTGATAACCATATAACTGGGACTGTAGCCAATCCTATTGTAGAAGGCCGAGCTCATTTATGGGATGGGTCTGCATATGGCAAACTTATAACTAACGCTTTTGCAAAGTATAACTATAAAAATGAAAGATTAGAATTTTATCGCTTTGATATTGAAGGTTATGGTGCGACCATTACTGGTGGCGGTACTGTATCAAAAGAAG
Source organism: uncultured Veillonella sp. (assembly GCF_905209685.1). Classification (GTDB taxonomy): domain Bacteria; phylum Bacillota; class Negativicutes; order Veillonellales; family Veillonellaceae; genus Veillonella. Next base: position 21,799 of record NZ_CAJLUB010000001.1, read on the forward strand.
CTATTAATATTGATTTTGAAGGTAAGAAAATCGATATGGGTAGATTGCTCATCAATACCGATTATAAGGTGGATGGTTTACTAGCAGGCCGTGGTACTATAACGGGTTCCATGGATAACCCTCAGTTTAATGGCTATATTTTATCAGATGCTTTATCCATTAATGGACAGCTATTGACGGATATTCATGGCCATGTTTATGCCGATAAGTCTGTTGTAAATGTACAAGATTTTTCGTTTGCTGAATCGAATGGTGGTCGTTATGTTGCTAAAGGTGGCATGAAGCTTGACGATAGCAAACAATTATTTGGCGTTTTAGATGTTACCAATGGTAGTGTAAAGAATTTGTTGGCATTACTAGATCGAGCCGATGAGCACCTCGATGGTCAATTGAATGGTTCCGTTGAACTTGGAGGTACGAAGGACAATCCAAGTGTTATTGTAAATGGTAAAATTAACGATGTTAGCATTGATGATAAGGTAGTAGGGGATGCAACAATTGATGCGAGTCTTGCAAATCGTAAATTTAAAATTACTACCTTAAAACTACCTGTTGGTGAAGGACTCATTGCAATGGGTGGTACTTTGGATCTTGATGGGCAAGCTGATTTACAAGTAGCTTTAAAGGATGTCGACATAGTGCCATTCCTACCACTCGTAGGTAAGGATATTCAAGCAACAGGCTGGGTAACAGGTGTTGTGAATGTTACTGGAGAAACGAAAAATCCTAAGGTTGAATTATCCGGTGCCGTAGAGTCCGGTTCGTTTAATGGAATTGGCATTGATGAAGGCTTTGCGTTAGCTACAATGCAAGATCATGTCATTCAAATTCAGCGTATTCAAGGTGCTAAGAGTGGTTATAAACTTAGTATTTATGGCAAAATTCCATTGGCGGCTCTTTATACATCTGGTTATTTAGAAGCTAGTGATGCTAAATCTATGGATGTAACAATTGACTTTAACGAAGCTGATATGGCTGTTATTCCTCTTGTTACTACTAGGGTTAAAGATGCAACGGGGCCGTTAAAGGGTGCAATTAGGCTTACGGGGACTATAGACCAACCTGAGGCATACGGCACAGTATCTGTACGTAATGGTACTATGAAATTGGCCAATGTAGATAATGAAATTACAGGCATTGACGGAGACTTAATCTTCTCTGGACAACAAGGGGATTTCCAATCTCGTATCAATATGGGGAAAGGTAGTGCTGGTTTAGCTGCTAAGGTAAATTGGTCTGGTCATGAGCTTACCAACTATAAGGCTGCCGTTCAACTTGATGGACTCGATGTTCGTAGTGAATATGTGAGAGGTCCATTAAATGGTGAACTTTACATTGCGGAACGTGATGGATTACCTACCTTGATAGGAAATTTGGACCTAGAAAACATCCAATTTAAAATTCCTCTTTCCTTGCAGTCTAGTGAAAGTAGCACCAACATGGGCGTAGATGTTAATATTCATGCTGGCAAGGGCGTACGCTTATATGATCGAACTCTATATAACATGTTTATCGGTGGTGATGTTCATTTCGGTGGCACATTACAAAACCCAACTGCTAGTGGCCAGTTCGATGTTAAATCTGGTACGTTCAAATACTTAAGTCATGTATTTAATATTACGAAGGGGAATGCACACTTTGTAGGTGGCTCTTATTTACCAAACTTACAATTAGAGGCTGAAACGAATGTAAGCAACTACAATATTATGCTTGGTGTAAAAGGGACTGTAGACCATATGGATCTTACTTTGTCGTCTAATCCTAGCTTGTCTAGAAAGCAAATTATTTCCATGTTAACCTTTGGTCGTGGTGCTGATTCTAATAGTAGTACATTGACAAATGATGATGTGAATGCTGTTGCTACAGCAGGCTTACAAATGTTTGCCTTTGGCTATGTGCAAGATGCATTACAAAATACATTAGGTTTGGATCGGATTAATATTACGACAGGTTCCATTGATCCTGATGAACCAACTAATAGGGAAACGGCAGGTAATTACAATATTGAAATTGGCAAGTATATTGTGCCAAAGGTAATGCTTACTTATTCTCAAGGTATCAATAATAAACAAAATAAATATGGTGTTGAGTATTCTGTAAAACGAAACCTCAAGTTTACTGCATGGCGTACATCGCAAGGAAACAATTATTTAGGTGGTCGTTGGACAAGAAGCTTCTAAGTTTATGGCTAGAGTGTGCAAATCCCATGGGTATGCACATTCTAGTCATATTAATTTCATAAAATTTGTTTAATATAGTACTCATTCCCAGTATTTTATGCTATAATAATAAAGATTTATTAGTCTTTATAAAACAAGATGTAAACTTTTTATGGGGATGAGTTCTAGGAGGAATTTATGTTTAAACCAAAAGCCTATAAAAGTATGCTTGCAGCATCTGTGTTGACTGCTGTCATGGGGACAGGCAGTGTATTTGCTGCAGAGGTACAAGCTGGCTATACTCCAGATTTAAATAACACAACAACAACTAGTGCAGCAACTACTAATGATGCTACTACTACACAAGCTGTTTACAATGCTGATGCAGCTACACCTGCAACAACACAAGATGAAACTGATGCAGCTATCTTAGCAGCTCGTGGTGATACAACTGTATCTAGCGATGGTACTGTAGTTAGAGGTTCTGACGGAACTGTTACAGTTAATAATGCTGCTTTGAAAACAGATGACAAACAAGTAAAAATGGTGTCTAAAACTACTGGTGGTACTGACCTTGATAAGGCTGCTGAAAATGGCCAAACTCAAGCTGTTACAACTGTAGAAGCTCAATATGTTACATCTGCTAATGCTGAGTCTATTAATCCATATGTAGGTAAATTGATTACTGGTTTATCTATCTCTGGTGTAACAGCTGAACAACAAGCACAATTATTGCCTATCTTGACAGAAAAAATCGGCGATGCTGTATCTGTTGATGGCGTATTTAAAGACGTAACTAACCTTGGTAATACTGGTTACTTCTCTGAAGTAAACCCTGTATTTACAACAGTACCTGAAGGCGTTAAATTGGACTTTGCTGTTACAGTAAATCCGATTACTACTGGCGTGGCATTCGAAGGTAATACAGTTTATACTTCTGAAGTATTGACTAAATTCATGGATCTTCAACCAGGTCAAGTTCTTAACTCTGTATACGTAGGCCAAAAGGTTCAAGGTATCAACGCAGCATACGCTCGTGATGGCTACATGTTGGCACACGTTGATGGTATTCGCGTAGATGACCAAGGCGTGCTTCATGTTCATATCGTAGAAGGTATTGTTGAAGATATCGTTCCTGCTGGTAACAAGAAAACTCGCGATAAAGTTATTACTCGCGAATTCGTTCAAAAGAAAGGTAAACCTTTCAATAAATTCTTGGTACGCCGTTCTGTAGAACGCGTATACAACCTAGGCTTCTTTGATGATGTAAATGTTCGCATGTTGCCAGGTGATCAAGACCCTAACAATGTAATCATTGAAATCGATGTTTTGGAACATAAAACAGGTACTATTACATTAGGTGCTGGTTACTCTAAATCTGATGGTTTGATGGGTATCATTGAATTTGGTGAAGATAACTTCCGCGGTACTGGTGATAAATTCAAAGTTCACTGGGAAATCGGTGGTAAGAAAAAATACAAAAACTACCAAATCTCTTACTTGAAACCTTGGATTGATAGCAAAGGTACATCCTTGGGCTTCTCCTTCTTCAACCGTGAAGATGAATACACTGATTACAACGAAGATGGTAATGAAGTAGCTGAATATAACAAGAAATCTCGTGGTTTCAATATTTCCTTCGGTCGTCAAACAGGGGAATATACTCGTGATTACTTAACTCTTGAATCCCGTAAAGATTCTTATAAATGGGATGATGATGACAGCTCCGGCTTCCGTTATGATAAAAATGCGGGCAAAGGTAAAAATTGGAATAATGGTTCCTACAACTTTGCAAATGATAAATATGTAGATAAAAACTTTGGCCGTATCAATTCCATTACATGGCAAAAGGTATACGATTCCCGTGATAATATTTATGAACCTACACGTGGTCGTCGTATTTCTTATACAGCACAATGGGCTGGTCATGGCTTAGGCGGTGACTTCGACTTCTACAAATTCACAGCTGAAGCACGTATGTATAAAAAACTAGGTGCTAAGAATGTATTGGCATTCCGCGCGCGTGGTGGTTTTATCCAAGGTGATGCTCCTTATAGCCAATTGTTCACATTGGGTGGTGCAGACTCCTTACGTGGTTACGAAGATGATCAATTCCGTGGCAAGTATATGTACAATGCTACATTGGAATTCCGCTTCCCAATCGTTAAAAAGGTTAGTGGTGTATTGTTCACTGATATCGGTGATGCATGGGATGCACCAAATGTATCTTGGTACAACAGCAAGAAAACATTTAACTATGGCGTTGGTGCTGGTGTTCGTATTACTACACCAATTGGCCCAGTTAAACTTGATTATGGCGTGGGTAAACATAAAAATAAATTCCACTTCAGCTTCGGCACACAATTCTAATATAGTAAATGTATATGGTGGAGGCCTCTTTTCTAAAGAGGCTTTCACCAATATCTCTATATGGCATCCTTTGATGCAGTAATTTAAAGAAATGAGGGCACTCTATTATGATGCGAATGATGAACAACAAGGCGAATGTGAAAATCTTTTCCATCGTCATTGCTGCTATTTTTATTATTGGTATTGGCGCATTAGCCTATACACAAATGGCTACACCAAGCGGTAATAGTGGTAATAGTACAATTGGTGTTATCGATACATCTCGTATGATGTCTCAAGATAATCCAATTTATATCTCTGCAGCTCAGGAATACATGAGCTATCAAAGCCAATTACAACAAGAAACACAAGCTAAAATTGATGCAGCACAAGATGATGCGACTAAACAAAAGCTCGCTGAAGAAGCACGTCAAAACTTAGCAAAAAAAGATCAAGAAATTGCTAAATCTGTTCAAGATAAAGCTATGGAAGCTGCAAAAGCAGTGGGCGACGCTAAAGGTCTTAGCGTTGTTATGACTAAAGACACAGTACTATACGGTGGCGTTGATATTACAGATCAAGTATTAAAAAAACTAGCTACTGATGCAAAAAAATAAACTGTAGTTCTATGTAAGGGAGAACGACAATGAACGGGAAAAAACGATATATCGGATTTGCCATATTTCTCGTTGTTGCATTATGTGCTATGGTTTGGGCCTATGGATTTGTGACAAATCGTCAGCAGAGTCCTGATGGGGTATCAATAGGTGTTGTACGTATTGATGATGTATTAGAATTTAATCCTTCCTATGAGGATTATAAACAAGCTAAAAATGAATTGGATCTTTTGCAACGTCAATATGAATTAGAACAACAAGCTTTAAATGCCAAGTCAGAGACACAAGAGGAACAGTTGAAATCTCTTGCATTAGATTCAACCTTGTCAGATGCTCTTACGGTGGAATTGCAAACTCGTATTGCAACAAAAGAAAATGAATTGAATCAGCAATTGAATGCAAAACGAAACGAACTTACTCAAAAATATTTGTCGGAATTAAAGGTTAGTTCCAATGAATATGATCTTGAAATCGTTAATCTCCAATTAGATTTATATGCTTATGATGCTCGTGTGTATATTGATGATGCACAAAAGCAAGCAGCTATGGCAGAGAAGGCTAAGAAAGAGGAGCGATTAAAGGAATTATTAGCTAAGAGAAAACCATCGAATCTTGATGTAGACTCTATTAAGGCTAAAGTACAGGCAGAACTTGCGCCTATGCAACAAAAAGGTCAAGAAGAACTTAACCAATATGCTGCATCCTTACAAAAGGAATTGGCGGCTAAACGAGATACTATGGTTCAACAACAAGCACAATCGATCATTGCTAATAATAACTTACCTGTAGCACAGGATTGGAATGATTCTTGGGCTAAAAAGCTTTCAGATAAGGAAGCTGAAGTGAGTGCACTTCATGAAGCCATTTTAGAAGATGTTCGTATGCGTGTAGCAATTATTGCAGAGGAACAACATTTGGATTTAGTCATCATCGATGATGGTGGTAATATTAAGGGGCTTGATATTACTGATGCAGTGAAGGCGTCCTATCGAGTTCAATAAGGAGTTATATTATGAATAAACGTATTAAATCTTTAGTATTAGGTGCATCTTTAGTAGCTTCCATGGCTATTTTAGGTGGTTGTGGTTCTAATAATGTTGGTTACGTTGATAGCGTGAAAGTAGCAAATAGTACTGAAAAAGGTATTGAAATTACTAAAGAAATTAACGCTAAAAAAGCTGAACTAGATGCTAAAATTGCTGCTGCTGATGAAGCATCTAAACAAAATGTATTTAACCAAGCTAATCAAGAATTAAATGCCTTTGCAAATGCAAAAGCTCAAGAATATCGTCAATATCAAGAACAAAAAGTTGGTGAACTTGTAAAAGAGAAAAAACTTGATGTAGTTATTGAAAAAGGTGCTGTTGTAGGTGGCGGTTCTGATGTAACTGACGACTTGATCGCTAAAATGGGTAAAGCTTCTGATGACCAAATCAAGGAAGCTGAAAATGCAGCTAAAGCGCAAGAACAACAAGATGCGCAACAAAATGCTCAACAATCTGGTCAAGCTACAGCAGTTAATACTGAAGAAAGTGCACAATAATTAAGAATTATCACAGGGGGAGGAGTTTACCTTGGAAAAAACTTTACAGGAACTCGCAACATTAGTAGGCGGTCGTGTTGTAGGTGATGGCTCTATTGTTATTACTGAAACACGTAGCTTTGAACAAGCAGTAAAACAATCCATAACTTTTGCAGTAGGTGAATATGTTGAACATATTGCGTTATGCCAAGCGGGTGCTGTGATCGTTGAATCTGAAGTGAAAGATGCACCGATGGCACAAATCGTAGTCGATAATGCAAAAGCAGCATTTGCACAAGTGTTAGAACTCTTCCATCCACCTGTTGTTGTTCCTAGAGAAGTGCATAGCACAGCTATTATTGGTAAAAATGTAACAATAGGCAAAAATGTAGCTATTGGTGCCTATTGTGTAATTAATGATAATGCAGTCATTGGTGATGATGTAACAATTCGTCCATATGTTTATATTGGACATAATGTGCGTATTGGTGAAGGTTCTGATATTTACGCTGGTGCTATTGTTCATGAAAATTGTATTTTAGGCAAACGCGTTGTATTACGTGCTAAAGCAGTAATTGGTGGCGAAGGCTTCGGTTTTGCTACAGAAAATGGTGTACATACACATATACCACAAGTTGGTAATGTTATTCTTGAAGATGATGTTGAAGTTGGTTCTTGTACAACTATCGACAATGCTACAATGGGCTCTACTTTAGTACGTCGTGGTACGAAGATTGACAATCTTGTTCATCTTGGTCACAATGTTGAGATTGGTGAAGATTGCTTCCTAATCGCTCAGGTTGGTATTGCCGGAAGTACTAAATGTGGTAATCATGTTATCTTTGCTGGACAAACTGGTTGTACTGGTCATATTACGATTGGTGATAATGTACAATTTGCTGGTAAAACTGGTATTACAGGTAATGTACCATCCAACTCTATTATGGCAGGCTATCCAATGAGACCTCATAAAGAATGGTTAAAATTGGCTGCTTATGAAAATCGTTTGCCAGATATGGTGAAAACTGTAAAACAATTACAAAAAGAAATTGACGCTTTGAAAGCACAGCTTAAGGAGAGCTAATAATCCATGTATAGGTTTATGAAAATCTTTAGTGCCTTTATTTGCTTATTACCTAAAGGTTTGCAATATGCTATTGGTACATTGCTTGGTGAAATTGCGTGGCTAGCGGTGCCGCCTAAACGCAAGCGCCTAGCAATCGGCCAAATTCTATTCTGTAATATTACAGATGATCCAAAAGAAGCTCGACGTATTGCGAAAGCTAGTACTACACGCTTTGGTCGCATGATTATTGATGTATTACGCTATCCAGAGATTAAGGATGGCGCATACAAAGATATGGTGGAGTTTATTAATCGAGAGTACTTAGATGATGCCTTGGAAAATGGTCGAGGTGCAATCTTAGCCGCTGTTCACAGTGGTAACTGGGAACTCCTTGGTGGTGTTCTTGCTTCGGAAGGGTATCCGTTGATTTCTGTGGCAATGAAACAGAATGGTGATGCGGACAAGTTTATCAATGAATATCGTCGTATCATGCACCAACATGTAACCTATAAAACTGGTGTACGAGAAATGATCAATGAACTTAAAAAAGGTGCTTTCTTAGGCCTTATTATGGATCAGGATCCTGGTGATGATGGTGTACTTGTTCCATTCTTTGGTTATGAAACTTTGACGGCTGCAGGTCCAGCTGTATTAGCTCGTATGCAAGATGTACCAATCATTTTTGTGACTATACATTATAGTCCGTTTTCTGAAAAATATGAGATTGAGGTACATCCGCCAATTTATGTGGAACGTACAGATGATAAAAAGCGTGATATAGCGGTTACCACAACTCTTTTAAATGAGTTTATTGAGGATTATATTCGTCGATATCCTGAAGATTGGTTCTGGCTTCACAATCGTTGGAAGTGGACACGTCGTTTCTATGGCGAACAAATTGAAACACCTCCAGATGTATTTCACTAGTTAATAAATATAAAGAGATTTTACATGCCTACTTATGTAGTATTGATTTAAATACCGCATAAATTAAGCATAGTAAAGTCTCTTTTATTTTTATGGTGTATAATACAGTATTTATAATTAAATTTATATAAATTTAATTATGTGAAAAATGCTTTCAAAATCACTGAATATATGGTAAATTTCTTGTATCACCTATGCAAATAGGGTATAATACATATTGGTGTATAGTAAACGTGAATTCAGATTATGAAAGGACTTTCTTATGAGTAAGCCACAACAAACAATTAAACAGGCTGTTTCATATCAAGGGATTGGCCTTCATAGCGGTGAACCAGTAAATATGGTTTTTAAACCTGCACCTGAAAATACAGGAATTGTGTTTGTCCGCACGGACATTGAAGGTCATCCTTCTGTGCGAGCACACATTGATAATGTGACGAACACTATGCGCGCTACTACATTGGAAAATGGTGAAGCGAAGGTTTTCACTGTAGAACATGTGATGGCTGCGTTCAGTGCTATGAATATTGATAACTGTTATATCGAGATGGATTCTCCTGAACCTCCTGTAGGTGATGGCAGTAGTGCAGTTTTTATAGGTCTCATAGAAGAGGCAGGTATTCAAGAACAAACAGCGCCACGTCATGTATATAAAGTGACACGATCTCACGCTATTTATGATGGTGATCGCTTTGTAGTTATTTTGCCATATGACGGCTATCGCATTACATTTACATCGATTAACAGCCATCCGTTACTTGGCACGCAACATTGTGATTTTGAAGTTTCGCCAGAATACTTTAAAGAACACATCAGTGCTGCTAGAACTATCGGATTTATGAAGGAATTAGAACAATTACAGGCTATGGGCCTTGCAAAAGGTGGTAACCTTGATAATGCTTTAGTTTATGATGATGAGAAGTGTTTGTCTGTACCTCGCTTTGACGACGAATTAGTTCGTCACAAAGCATTAGATGTAATGGGCGACTTATTCTTATTGGGACCAATTGAAGGTCATGTAATTGCTTTAAAATCGAGTCATGAATTAAATTCAAGATTGGCTCGCAGTATAATGGAAGAAATAAGGGAGACACAGCCATGATTCTTAATCACGAAGACATTTTAGAAATTTTACCTCATCGTTATCCTATGCTTTTGGTAGATCGCATCGTTGAGTTAGAACCAATGAAACGTGCTGTGGGCATTAAAAATGCTACATTCAACGAATTGTTCTTCCAAGGACACTTCCCAGGTAATCCAGTAATGCCAGGTGTACTATTGACTGAGGCTATTGCTCAAGTTGGTGGTATTGCATTACTATATCCTGAAGAAAATCGCGGTCTTACACCTATGTTTACAGGTATTGATAAAGTGCGTTTCCGTCACCCTGTAAAACCTGGTGATCAAGTGCGCATGGAAGTGGATATTGTTAAAATCAAAGGTAAAATGGGTAAGGTTGAAGGCCGTGCCTATGTTGGCGACAAATTGTGCGCTAGCGGTGAATACATGTTTGCCCTTGTATAATAATTGAGGAGTGATTGTAGTGATAGTTGTAGGCATGGAAAATGCAGAATCCAACATCCATAGTACAGCCATAGTCCATCCAAATGCTAAATTGGGCAAAGATGTAATCGTAGGTCCTGGCGCCGTAATCGGCGAACACGTCGAGATTGGCGATGGCACACAAATCGGTGCACATGTTGTAATTGGTGGTTGGACAACCATTGGTAAGCGTTGTGAGATTTATCCTAACGCATCTATTGGGTTGGAACCGCAAGATTTAAAATTTAAAGGCGAAAAAAGCTATTGTAATATTGGCGATGAAACGGTTATCCGTGAATTCGTAACTATTAGCCGCGCTACTGGAGAAGGTGAAGAAACACGTGTAGGTAATAATTGCTTGCTTCAAGCATGTACACATGTGGCTCATAACTGTATCGTTGGCAATAATGTAATTATGAGTAACTGTGCAGGCCTTGCTGGTCACGCTATCGTTGAAGATCGCGTTGTTATTGGCGGCCTTGCAGGTATCCATCAGTTTGTTAAAATTGGTCGTAATGCAATGGTTGGCGGTATGGCAAAGGTGGTTCAAGATATTCCACCATATGTCATTGCTGATGGTCAACCAGCACGTGTTATTGGCCTTAACTCTGTTGGATTGTCTCGTGCGGGCATTTCAGAAGAAGTACGCCGAGATTTAAAACAAGCATTCCGTATTATTTATCGTTCTGGCTTTAGTTTATCTAAGGCTATCGAAGAAATGGAAATGCAACTTGATTCTTCTGTAGAAATTGAAAATTTATTACGCTTCTTACGCAATGCCGATCGTGGTATTATGCGTACACGTCGTGACTAATTCAAAAGACCTCGTACTATGTACGAGGTCTTTTTATGTACTTAATAAATATCATGCTTTTAATGGGATGTGAAATTTATAACATTAGGTCATACATATAAAATATTTTGATAAAATATTTGAAGTTTTTTTGCGTTCATAAGACGTAAAAAGAGGAATAAAAAAAATCTACTAAAATGTTGAAGAAATAGGCATAAAACATGGTGTTTTAATGGTAAAAAATGCCTATTTATAGTACAATATATTGTATATGATTATGTCTTTTTTGAGGCATTAAGTATTGTAAATTTGTAATCACTCATTGATATATAGGCCGTAGGTCATCTAGGAGGTATAGTCTTGGCAAAGGTAGGATTGATTGCAGGCATTGGTGTTTTGCCTGTAGAATTCATGCGCGCTGCTCATGTATTAGGTCATGAGGTAGTGGTTATCGGTGTAGTTCCAGATGTAGACCCGGCTTTAAAGGCTGAGGCCGATGCTTTCTATGATATTGGTGTTGCCAAATTAGGTAAGATTTTTAAAACCTTGAAAAAAGAAGGCGTTGAAGAATTAACTATGTTAGGTAAAGTGACTAAGGAAATTCTCTTCAAAGGTCTTACATTCCCTGATTTAAAAACCTTAGGTGTTCTTAAACGCCTTAAAAATCGTAAAGATGACACTATCATGCTCGCTATCGTAGATGAAATCGAACGAGAAGGGTTTAAAGTGTTAGATCAAACTGTATACCTTAAACCATTTATGCCAAAGGTGGGGGTGCTTTCAAAAACACAGCCTACTGATGAACAATGGGCAGATATTTGCTTTGGCTTTGAACTAGCTAAGCAAATGGGTGGACTTGATATTGGTCAAACAGTAGTTGTAAAACATAAAGCGGCTATGGCTATTGAAGCTATTGAGGGCACTGATAAGTGCATTTTGCGCGGTGGTGAATTAGGTCGTGGCGATGCGGTTGTGGTTAAAACGGAAAAGCCAAATCAAGATGTTCGTTTTGATGTTCCTGCTGTAGGGATAAAAACATTAATGTCCATGATTGATAGTGGGTGTAAAGTCCTTGCTGTAGAGGCTGAAAAGACTATTTTTGTTCAACAACAAGATGTACTAGATTTGGCAAACCGTCATGGTATTGTTATCTGTGCTGTTGACCAAGAGTTTGTAGATTCCAGAAAGGATGCATAATGAAAGTCATGTTTTCTGCCGGTGAAGCATCCGGTGATACTCATGCAGCCAGTGTTGCTAATGCACTGAAAGAAATAGATCCTTCGGTTGACATGTTTGGTATGGGCGGTACCTTGATGGAACGCGCTGGTGTTCGCATCGTATATGATATTAAAAATTTAGGCGTTATTGGGATTGTAGAGATTGTAAAATCACTACCGAAATTCTTTAAACTTCGCACCTACTTAAAACGTGTCATGATGAAGGAAAAACCAGATATTCTAGTTTGTGTAGATTACCCTGGTTTTAATATGAAACTTGCAGCTGTAGCTCATGAATTGGGAATTCCTGTTCTCTATTACATTGCTCCTACGATTTGGGCATGGCATAGTAGCCGTGGCAATACAATTCGTAAGTATGTCACTAAGGTGGCATCCATATTCCCCTTTGAAGCAGAAGCGTATCGCAAATATAAATGCGATGTAGACTTTGTAGGCCATCCACTATTGGATATCGTACATCCTACGATGAGCAAAGAAGCGGCTGAGGAATACTTTGGAGCTCGTAAAGATGCTAAAAAAGTATTGCTCATGCCAGGTAGCCGTAAGCAAGAGGTACTATCCTTGCTAGATACGATGTTAAAAAGTGGCGAGCAATTGATGGCGAACCATGAGGATATTCAATTCTTCTTGCCTCGCGCACATACCATCGACCGTAGTGAATTAGAAACTTTCATCGATGCTCACAAAGTGCCGGTGACGATTACAGAAGATCATACCTATGATTTGATGCAGATTTGTGATGTATGTCTAGCCGCATCAGGTACAGCTACATTAGAAACAGCTATGATGGAGTTACCAACTATTTTATTGTATCGAGTATCTCCAATTACATATGGCATTGGGAAGATGGTCGTTAATGTGACCCATGTAGGTTTGCCTAATATTGTAGCTGGCAAAGAAGTAATCCCTGAGTTATTACAAGATGCAGTGACACCTGAGGCTATTGTATCTCTTGTGGAACCTCTTCTAAATGATGTGGAACGCAATGAAGCGATGCGTAGCGAATTGCGTGAAGTACATCATAAATTAGGTGAACCAGGTGCTGTAAAGCGTGTAGCAGAGCTGGTATATAACCTCGGTAAGGAGAAATGTAATGAATAGTTATTCTAGGCTCTTATATTTTGTAAAGCCTTATTATAAGCGCATGATTTTTGCAGTGTTCTGCATGATCGTCGCAGCTGCGGCATACTTGGTAGTGCCTTGGCTTATTAAAAATGTAGTAGACCAAGTATTAGATGATAAGAATATGTTTATGTTGAACCTCATAGTAGGGTCTATCATTCTTATATTCTTAATTCGTGGCTTTGCTACATATGGTCAAACCTATAATATGTCTTACATTGGACAACGTGTCATCATCGATGTACGGGAGGCCATCTTTAATCATCTACAAAAATTAAGCTTATCTTATTTTGATCGTCGTAAGACTGGCGTTATCATGAGTAATCTTACCAATGACGTTGCTGCACTTCAGACTGCTGTAGTTGATAATTTGATTTCTTTTATTACGGAATCTGTAACACTTATCGGTTCTCTCGTGTCTATGCTACTTATTGACTGGAAATTGACACTTGTTACCTTTATTACAGTTCCAGTAGTGCTAGTAATTATCAATGTATTTGGTAAAAAGCTTCGTGTAGCAGGTCATGATGTACAAGGCCGTGTGGCTGATATTACAGCACTTTTACAAGAGGTAATCAGCGCTATTCGAGTAGTAAAATCATTCGCTCGTGAAGATTTTGAACGGAAGCGTTTTGAAGATGAAAATGATCGTAACTTTAAAGCTGTTATTAAAGCGACTAAGTTGACTAGCTTGTTAAGTCCAATGGTTGAGTTTTCTGCAGCCATTGCGGTGGCAGTCATCCTTTGGTATGGTGGCTATTCTGTAGTAACAGGGACTATTACAGCAGGTTCTTTGATTGCGTTCCTAATTTATGCAATCAATTTGTCTAACCCTGTTAAACGCTTGAGCCAAGTTTACGGCAATATTCAAAAAGCATTGGCTGCAGCTGATCGTGTATTTGAAATTTTAGATACTAAAACTGACGTTGTGGAAAAACCTGATGCGATTACGTTGCCATCTATCAAAGGCAATGTAGAATTTAAAGATGTTTCATTCTCTTATGATGGTGAAAAAACAGCGCTTGAAAACTTTACTTTGTCTGTTAAGGCTGGTGAAAGCGTAGCTCTTGTTGGTCCATCTGGCGCTGGTAAAACGACGCTGGCGAACTTGTTACCTCGCTTCTACGATGTAACGGGTGGCGCTATCACGATTGATGGTTATGACGTGAAAGATGTTACATTTAAATCGTTACGTGAACAAATCGGGCTTGTACCACAAGAAACTGTGTTGTTTAATGCCACAATTAAAGAGAACATTTTGTATGGTCGATTAGATGCTACTGATGAAGAAGTATATGAAGCTGCTAAGGCTGCCAATGTACTTGAATTCGTTGAGAAGATGCCTGATGGTCTCGACACAGTGGTGGGCGAGAGAGGCAGCTCCTTATCTGGCGGTCAACGTCAACGCGTGGCTATCGCGCGTGCTATTTTGAAAGACCCTCGTATTCTAATTCTAGATGAAGCGACATCTGCATTAGATACAGAGAGTGAAAAGCTTGTACAAGAGGCGTTAGATCGCCTTATGAAAGGGCGTACTGCGTTTGTAATTGCCCATCGATTGAGCACAGTTCAAAATGCTCATCAAATTGTTGTACTTAATCAAGGCCACTTGGTAGAGCAGGGGACTCACCAAGAGCTATTAGCTGTTGATGGCGGATTGTACAATCATCTCTATTCCGTTCAATTCTCCAACAAAGGATAATCATGTACTGGATATATAACGTATTACTCATATTTTATTGGATTGGCTTGATTCCGGTTATTCTATACCGCCTTGCCTTTGAAGATGGATTTTATGAGCGTATCAAACAGAGTGCAGGCTATATGCCAGCCTCACTACTAAAGAAAATTGAAGGACGTCGTGCTATTTGGATTCATGCTGCTTCTGTAGGGGAAATTGTAGCTACTAGTCCATTAGTAAAGGAAGTAAAAAAGGAATTTCCTGAAGCGGTTGTTGTGGTGTCTGTTGTAACTGCAACAGGCCATGCAATGGCCCATCGCATCATTCCAGAGGCAGAAGGAATTATTTTCTTCCCTCTAGATTTGCCGTATTTGACGCGTAAGATTTTGCATATTATTAAACCTATTGCTATCTTGCTTGTAGAAACAGAAATTTGGCCTAACTTCTTGCGTATTGCTCAATCAGAAAATATTCCTGTTATGATGGTTAATGGACGTATTTCTGATCGCAGTATGAAACGCTATAAATATATTAGTGCGTTCACAAAAGAAATGTTACGTTCCATTGAGCGTTTCTGTATGCAATCAAAATTCGATGCTGCACATATTGAAGTATTAGGTGCCCAAACATCTGATATTACCGTAACAGGTAATATGAAATATGACCAAACGTATGCCACGGTATCAGCTGAAGAAAAACAATCACTTCTTGAAGAGTTTGGCTTTGGTAATAATCATCCCATCATCATTGCCGGTAGTACACATAAGGGTGAGGAAGAAACAATCTTTGAGACCTTTAAACAAGTCTTACAAGAATATCCTCAAGCGCGCTTGTTAATTGCACCTCGTGAGATATATCGCGGTCATGATGTTCAAACGTTAGCGAAACGTTATGAATTGAATGCTATTTGTCGTAGTGATATGACAGAGCCAGTTCATGAAGGAATACCAGTAGTTGTTTTAGATACTATTGGTGAATTAGGTCGTTTATATAGCTTAGGTGATATTATTTTTGTAGGCGGCTCTCTTGTGAAGACTGGAGGCCATAATATTCTCGAACCGGCAGCACATGGTAAACCAATTCTTGTGGGGCCATATATGTTTAATTTCAAAGAGATTTTCGCATTATTGAATTCTCGTCATGCTTGTGAACAAGTTAAAAATGGCAAAGAGTTAACCGCTATGGTGTTGCGCTTATGTAAAGACAAAGATTTGGCAACGGAAATGGGACAAAATTGTCTTGATATTATTTGTGAAAATCGCGGTGCAACACAACGTAATACACAAGAGTTACGTCAACTCTTTAAAAAACACCATATTGTTCCATAAGATCGATATGATTTATTAGATTCATCTATGATATTACATAATAGGAGGAGTCACCTATGAGTGGGGAAGCATTATTCAAATCCATTGTTAGTGGTGAAAATCAATCCATATTAGGTGATATAGCTCGTTCTAGCTTGGGCTTTCTAAGTAAAGGTTACGAAAAGGCTGTATCCATACGAAATGCTCGCTTTGATGCGGGCAAAGGTGTTACTAAAGTTACCGTGCCTGTTATCAGTGTTGGTAACATTACTGCTGGTGGTACTGGTAAAACGCCAATGGTGAGATTTATATGTGATGTGCTGGCCCGAAAAGGACTTCATCCTACCGTGCTTAGCCGTGGCTATCGAGCTGAGGACAATAAGAAAAATATCATTATTTCCAAAGACGGTACGATGTTAGTAGAGCCATCTATCAGTGGTGATGAAGCATGGCTATTGGCTAAAGTATTGCAAAAATCTAATGTAATTATCGGCCGCGAACGGGCTCTATCGGCAAAAATTGCTATAGATGAGCTCGGAGCAGATTGTTTAGTTATGGATGATGGTTTTCAACATCGCGCATTAGCCCGAGATATTGATATCGTTCTTATTGATGCATCTAATCCATTTGGTTATGATCATGTATTGCCTCGCGGTTTATTGCGCGAGCCTCTCAGTGGGTTAGAGCGAGCTAATATTATTGTTCTCACAAAGGTTGATCAAGTGGCGCCTGGTGTTGTTTCCGGAATTCGTAAGCGTTTAGCGCATATGTTACCTAATACACCTGTATATGAAACAATCCACAAGCCTCAATGTATGTATACCTTAGAAGAGTGGGCTAATGGGGAACCTGGTTCTTCTGTTGATGCGTATCAAGAGCATCGTATTATGGCTGTTAGTGGTATTGGGAATCCTCAATCCTTTACACAAACGATGACCGATATTGGGTATAATGTTGTTCATACAATGCCTTTTGGTGATCATCATAATTTTGAAAATGATGATGTTGTAGATATTTGGAAAGAGGCATTTGCTCATCAAGCAGATGCTATTTGTATCACTGAAAAAGATGCAGTGAAACTAAGTCAATTGCATGCAATTGAAGACTTAAAAATACCGATTCTAGTGCTATCTATTGGAATTGAATTTGTCTCTGGAAAGCAAGAATTCATAGAAAATTTAGAGATTTAGTGTATAATAATAAGATACACGAATGACAGAAATGGGGTTTTATTGTGAAGTTTGGATGCGTTATTCCTGCTCGTTATGGTTCTACAAGATTACCAGGGAAACCATTAGCGGATATTGCAGGTAAACCAATGATTGAACGGGTTTATGCAAGGGTATCACAAGCGACAAAAACAGAATGTACTATTGTTGCTACAGATGATGACCGTGTTTATTCTGCTGTTCAAAACTTTGGGGGAGCTGTTATGATGACAGATCCTAATCACCCTACTGGAACTGACCGATTAGCCGAGGTTGCTAGTCATTATACAGACTTAGATGTCATTATTAATGTTCAAGGTGATGAACCTATGATTGAGCCAAAACTCATTGATGACTTGGCCCAACTTTTTGAAGAAGATCCAAACTTACAGATGGCAACTGTTGCAACTCCTTTATTAGAGGATGAATACGATGAGCCATCTGCAGTAAAGGTTATTTTAAATAATCGCAATGATGCGATGTATTTTTCTCGGTCCTTAATCCCGTATCCACGTCATGATTTTGTACGTGCTCCACTAAAACATATTGGTATCTATGCATATCGTAGAGATTTCTTGCTAAATTATGCAAAGATGGAACCAACACCAGCAGAGCAAACAGAATCGTTAGAGCAATTGCGCGCTCTTGAAAATGGCTATACTATTCGTGTTATTCTTACAGATAAACGATTTATCGGTGTTGATACACCGGAAGACTTAGCTCGTGTAAATGCAATCTACGAGCAAGAGGAGAAATAAATGAAAACAGTTCAAATTAAAGATATTACAGTTGGTGGCGGCAAAGGTCTTTTCGTCCTTGCTGGGCCATGTGTTATTGAAGATTATGATCGCACATTGGCTATTGGTAAACGAGCAAAAGAAATTTGTGAGCGCTTAGGTATTCCATATATCTTCAAAGCTTCTTTTGATAAGGCCAATCGTTCTAGCTACGGCTCTTTCCGCGGACCAGGCCTTGAAGAAGGTCTAAAAATCCTTGCTTCTATTAAAAAAGAACTCAATGTACCGGTGGTAAGTGATATTCACTCCATTGAGCAAATTGAACCAGCTGCTGAAGTATTGGATGTTTTACAAATTCCAGCTTTCTTATGTCGTCAAACTGATCTTGTATACGGTGCCGCTAAAACTGGTAAATGCGTAAATGTAAAAAAAGGTCAATTTATGGCGCCTAAGGATATGGAAAATGTCCTAAATAAAATGAAAGAAACAGGCAATGAAAATCTTATGCTTACAGAGCGTGGATTTAGCTTTGGCTATAATAATCTCGTTGTAGATATGAGATCCTTCCCAATTATGCGTTCCTTCGACTATCCTGTAGTATTTGATGCTACACATAGTGTTCAATTACCAGGTGGTGCAGGTACAAAATCCAGTGGTAATCGCGAGTTCGTACCAAACTTGGCACGTGCTGCTGTTGCTAGTGGTGTAGATGGTCTGTTCTTTGAAGTACATGATAATCCAGAGGAAGCATTATCCGATGGTCCAAACATGTTATACTTAGATAATTTTGAAGCTTTGCTAAAAGATTTGGTAGCTATTGATAAAATCGTAAAAGGTTAGGGGCGGTTATTTGTGACTATTTTAGAACAAGCGGCACAGGTGCTTCATGAGGAAGCACGTGCTATTGAAGAATTAAGTTCTCGTTTGGATCACAATTTTGTAAATGCTGTAAATATGATTTTGGCTTGTAAGGGCCGTGTAGTATGTACAGGGATGGGTAAATCTGGTCATATTGGTCGTAAAATTGCGGCTACTTTGGCTAGTACTGGTACACCAGCACTCTTCATGCATCCTGGCGAAGGTGTGCATGGCGATCTAGGTATGATTACAGAAGATGATGTAGTATTAGCATTCTCCAATAGTGGTGAAACAGGCGAAATCATCAGTATCTTGCCATCCTTACGTCGCATTGGTGCTAAATTAATCTGTGTTGTAGGGAAACCAGAGTCTACACTAGCTAAGAATTCTGATATTGTATTGCTAGCTGAAGTAGAACGTGAAGCTTGCCCATTGGGATTGGCGCCGACTACAAGTACTACAGTTGCATTGGCACTTGGCGATGCATTAGCTGTTTGCTTATTAGAACGCCATCACTTTACACCGGAAAACTTTGCCGTATTCCATCCAGGTGGTTCTCTTGGTCGCAAGTTATTGTTGACCGTAGAAAACATTATGCATGGTGGTGAAGATAATCCAACGGTATTCAAAGGTGCAACCGTTCGAGATGCACTCTTTGTAATGACAGAAAAAGGATTGGGTGCGACCAATGTTATTGATGAAGACGGTCATTTGTTAGGCCTTGTTACTGATGGTGATGTTCGTCGCGGCCTAGATTCTGGCAGTAATTTCCTAGAATGGCCTGTAGAGGATATGATGACATCTATGCCTCGTACGATTACAAAGGATAAATTAGCGGCGGAAGCTCTTCATTTAATGGAGAAAAATCAACCGCGCCCTATTACTGTATTACCAGTTGTAGATACAGATAATAAATGTCTAGGCATTGTTCATATTACGGATTTATTGCGTAGAGGCATTGTATAATGAATATTCAATGGATTGTTCTTGATGTTGATGGCGTACTATCTGATGGAACTCTAATCTATACATCGAGTGGAGAAGAGCTTAAGTCTTTTTCTGTGAAAGATGGCCTAGGATTAACGGCAGCTCGAAAAGCAGGACTTAAGCTTGCAATCATTACAGCACGGATATCTCCTATGGTTGAGCGACGTGCTAAAGAGCTTCATTTTGATGCACTGCTTATGGGGCATGCTAATAAAACAGAAGCATTAAGAAATCTCTGTAATGAGCATCAAATCAATTTAGAGGAAATTGCCTATATGGGGGATGACTTAAATGATTTAGGGGCTCTTCAAATTGTAGGATTACCGATGGCACCCAATAATGCGGTACCAGAGGTCAAACAATTAGCTAAATTTATATCTACCGTCAATGGAGGCCATGGTGCCGTTAGAGAGGCTGTAGAATATATCTTGAAGAAACAAGGACTATGGGAAACTGTTGTAGCAGATTATGCACGAGAGGCCCATGCTCATGGACAATAAGGAGGTGGGCAGAATGAATAACGAATGGCAATACCATTTAGTTAAAGGCATTAGTTGGCTTGTTTGCCGACTGCCATACAAGCTCATTTTGCTCATAGGCGCTAGTCTAGGGCCCGTATATGGCCTCATAGCGAAGAAGCAAAAACTTAGAGGTATAAAAAATATAAAGATTGGCATGAACATGAATGATCAAGAGGCAGAACAATTAATTGAAAAGTTGTTCAAGAATCTTGGCCGTAGTGTTATGGAAGTCTTATATATGCCAAATCTGACAAAGTCCTTTATCAATAAACATATTGAAATGCGAGGCGTAGAACATTTAGAGAAAGCCATCGCTGAAGATAAAGGTGTCATTGTTCTTACTGGACATGTTGGCAACTGGGAATGGATGGGGGCTGCCATGGCTGCTCATGGATATCCATCTACTACAATTGTTAAGAAACAACCTAATGCACAATTTACACGTCTCATGAATGAATATCGTGAGATGGTAGGTCTTGATGTGTTTGCTAGCGGTGGTAATGAAATCGTTTCTGCTGCTAAGGCGTTAAAAAAGAAAAAATTACTTGGTTTTTTAGCTGACCAAGATGGTTATATTAATGGCTTACCTGTTCCGTTTTTGGGGCAGGACTCTTCAGCGGTTATAGGACCAGCTACATTTGCAAAAAAATTTGGCTCTCCAGTAGTTCCAATTTTTGCATCTCGTAAGCCTGAAGGTGGTCATATTGTACATATTTTACCAGCCTTACATTATGTTGATACAGGTGATGAAGATGTAGATATGTACCGCTTGACTGAAGAATGTGTACGCGTTACAGAAGAATTTATTAAGGAACATCCAGATGAGTGGCTATGGTTCCAACATCGTTGGATGACTAAGATGGATCAAATTATTGATTATGATAAGAAGGTAGCTGCACGGGAGAGGGCACATGAAAAACAATAAAAAATTAATTGCCATTGTGGCCGCTATAGTGTTGGCTCTAATTGGTCTTATCGTATATATTATGAAAGACTCTGGTGATGTTAGTACCACTCAAAATCAGAATGGACAACTTGTTAACTTCCAAGGAGCTGACTTACAAGAGGAAAAAGATGGCAAGCTAGTGTGGGCTTTATCAGCTGAAAAGATTGAATATGACCCACGTACAAAAGCTATTGTCCTGACTAATTTAAAAGGTCTTTTCTATCAAGATGATGTTACGACAACAATTACAGCACCTCATGCCGTATTGACAGGCGATCGCAATTCCCTTGATATTGATCAAGGTGTTACAGCCACAAATACTGATGGTGCCGAGTTTAAAACCGATGCACTTCATTTTGATAATAAGACAAAAACGTTGACATCTAAATCTGCTTTTACTTATAACAGTAAAGATATAACATTAACTGGTGATAAACTTGAAGGCAACATGTCCTTGAAGAAAATTAAAGCTATTGGTAATGCGAAGTTAACGAAGAAGTAATGCGAGGAAATATAATGAATAAGAAAAAACAGATTGGTATGGCTATCTTAGCTATGCTTATGACAGCATCTGTTACAGCTTGGGCCGCAAATGATCCTTTGACTATTAGCGCGGATACATTATCTTATGATGGCAATACAGGGCGTGCTGATGCAAATGGTAATGTGGTAATTACACAAGCTGATAAAACAATGACTGGTGCTAATGGTTGGTACAACACAAAAACTCAAGAAGCAAACCTTGATGGTGGCGTATCCATGATTGGTTCTGATATGGCTATGTCTGCTCAATCAGTGCATAGCTACAATAACAATAAGTTCATTGCTAATGGTGGTGTTCATTTACAACGTAGTGATCGTCAAATTTTTGGCGATAAAGTTGAATACAATACAGATACAGAATATGGCCTTGTATCTGGCAATGCTCGCTTGATTGCAGAAGGGACTACATTGACAGGTAATCAAGTAGAAGGTTGGCTAAAAGAAATTCGTGCAGTGGCACAAGGGGATGTAACATTCTCTAACCCAGAACGAAATGTATCTGGCTCTGCAGAACGTGCTACCTATACACAAACTCCAAATCAAAATGATGGCGTTGTACTTTTATCTGGTTCTGCTCATGCTGTTCAAAATGGTAATGTGCTCAATGCACCAGAGCTCAAAATCCGTCTTGCCGATGATTCTGCTGAAACATTAGGTGGTCGTAGTACACTTATCATTGTTCCAAATCAATAAGGATTAAATATGTATATAGAAACCAAAAACTTAGTCAAAACCTTTAACGGGCGCAATGTAGTAGACGGGGTTAGTCTACGCGTTGATAAGGGGCAAGTCGTTGGGCTCCTAGGTCCTAATGGGGCAGGGAAAACTACATCATTCTATATGATTGTAGGCATTGAACGACCTAGTTCTGGTATCATTACCGTTGATGGCAAGGATATTACGAATATTCCAATGTATAAACGCGCTGCTGAAGGTATTGGGTATCTTCCACAAGAAGCATCAATCTTTCGTTCTATGACCGTTGAGGATAATATTCGTGCAATGTTACAAACAACATCAAAGAAATCTGATGAAATTGAAGCGATTGTGGAATCCCTCATTGAAGAATTTCATATTGGCCACGTTCGGGATCGTATGGGCATGCAACTATCTGGCGGTGAACGTCGTCGTGTAGAAATAGCCCGTTGCCTTGCGTTAGAACCGAATTTTATTCTTCTCGATGAACCTTTTGCTGGTGTCGATCCTATAGCGGTTGCTGACATTCAACAAATTATTTTGCATGTTAAAAATCGAGGTATTGGCATCTTGATTACAGACCACAATGTACGTGAAACATTGGGGATTGTAGACAAGGCTTATATTTTGAGTAGTGGTAAAATCCTCCTAGAAGGTACCCCTGAAGAAATCGCGAACAATCCAATCGCTCGTGAGCATTACTTAGGGGATAACTTTAGATTATAGGAGGGGACTATGAGATTATTAGATAAATATATACTAAAAGCCTTTGTAGGCCCGTTCCTATTTGGGGTATTTGCTTTTACCAGTATCTTTATTGGTACCGGTACATTGTTTAGAATTGCTCAATATATTACTGAATATGGGGCTCCATTATTGCTTGTTATGAAAGCCTTTGTATTGGCTTTACCAAGCATTGTTATCTTAACATTCCCTATGTCAGTTTTATTGGCTTCTCTTATGACCTTTAGTCGTTTGAGTAGCACCAGTGAAATTGTTGTTATGCGTGCCGGTGGTCTTAGCTTTTTACGTTTAGCGATGCCGGTATATATCATCGCTCTCATCATCTCAATTGGGGCTGTCGCATTTAATGAATTTGTTGTACCACGTACAAATAATATGTATCAAACAATTGTACGGGAACAGATTATGAAAAATGCATCACCTCAAACACAAAATCATATCGTTTTAAAAACGATGAATGGTAATGATTTAGGTACATTGATGTATGCTAAAAGCTACAATGCAGAAACTAAAAAGTTAAGCATGATTACGGTGCAACAATTTGGTGAAGGTGGCAAGCTACAACAGGTTGAAAATGCAGATACTGCCGTTTGGAATGGTCAATATTGGGTGATGCAAAACGGCATCATTTATGATATTTCCGCTGGTGATGGTGTAGAACGTACAATGAAATTCAAGGAGCAATCCTTGCCAATTAAATCTGCACCAAAGGATATTCAACAAGATCAACGTAAACCAGAAGAATTAACAATCAAAGAATTACGTCATCAAATTAAAGCGTATAAGGCGGCGTATACGAATGCAAATAAACTAGAAATGGAAATGTACCAACGTTTTACAATTCCATTAGCTAGCTTTGTATTTGCTCTTGTAGGTGCTCCATTAGGCCTTCAAAAACAACGCTCTAGCTCATCTATTGGCTTTGGTATCAGTATTTTAATCATCTTTATCTACTATGGTGTGATGACATTTGCTGGTGCATTAGGTAAAGGTGGTGCATTGCCGACTGTATTTGCCGCATTAATTCCAGATACATTAGGTATCATTGCCGGTTTATATTTAAATTGGCGTGTATCCAAGTAACTTAGCGTATAAAGAAATAAATTTGACTTACGAAATATCGTATTTTTGAACAAAATAATTGTGTAATCTTAGGAAAGGAGGGACTCGATGTTAGTAGGTGTTAAAATATTAGTTATTATCGCCCTTATGGGTGGACTTATTGCCTACATGGGGGATAAGTTAGGCACCAAAGTTGGTAAGCGTCGCATGTCCCTCTTTGGATTAAGGCCTAAGCATACATCGATTATTGTTACTATCGTAACAGGTTTATTAGTTGCTGCTGCTACAGTAGGGGTATTAACCATTACTTCTCAAAGTGTAAGAACAGCACTCTTTGGAATGGACCAGTTGCGAGCAGATATGAAGCAACTCAATGATGAGGTGGCTGCTAAGACACAAGAGCTCATTCGAGGTCAAGCATTGCTTGAGCAAAATAAGCAAGAATTAGCAGAACGCATGGCTGAAATTGAACAAATTCGCAGTGAAGTTGAAGCTACCAAAGCGGAATTAGCTAGTGCACAAGCTGCTAAAGATGCCACTGAAGCCGAGTTAGCAACACTTCAAGCCTCATATGATGAAGTATCTAAAAAGTTAGCTGACTTAGAAGCTACAAGAGCTAAGATGGAAGCTCATATTAAGGATTTACAAGCAACGCAAGAACAATTGCAAAATGGCATTATTCATTTGCGTGAAGGAACTATTCTTTTCCAAGTTGATCAATTGTTGGCACAAGCTGTTGTTCGACCTGGGTTAAGTGAAGAAGATAGCCAAGCAGCCATCAAAAATATTATTGATGATACCAATAAATTGGTGCTACGCCGCCTTGGTATCGAAGATCAAGGGCAAGCTGTTGTATATGTAGAGCGTCAAAATATTGAGGTGGCTACACAAAAGCTTAATAGTGCAAAGACACCTATGGTCGTTCAAGTTGTAGCGGCTGGCAATATCATTGCTGGCGAACCTGCAGTGGCTATTATCCAAGTATATCCACAACAATTTATTTATAAAAATGGAGAAGTAATCCATTCTGCCGTAATGGATGGTGGGCCTAATGCTCAATCAGCTATGCTTCAATTCTTGAAGCAAGTAAATGAAAAGGCGAGAGCGAAAGGCATAATTCCAGACTCCTTATCTGGTGATATTGGAACTATACCAGGGGATGATTTATTTACTGCTATTAGACGTGTTGCTACTATACATGGCAAGGTTCATGTAGAAGCATATGTTGATGGTGATACATATTCATCTGGTCCTGTACATCTTAAGTTGCGTATTACTCAAATGCCTGTCTTTAATGATAAGGCAAAATTGCCAGCTTATTAAAAAATAGTACTTTGGTTTTATATACTTTAAATAAAGGTCTTATGTAATTTTTTACATAAGACCTTTATTTTGTGTTAAAATATAACTGCTGTATTTAAAGCGAGGATAGTTATATGACTGATACTACATACATTTTAGCCGTAGATCCAGGCAATGAGAAAACTGGTGTAGCAATTGTAACACCTTCTGGTACTATGGTGTGTCGTAAAATTATTATGACAAAACAGTTCAATGATGAAATTGAACGTACATTAACTGAATATTATGGTATTGTTCATATCGTATGTGGAAATGGTACAAATCATAAATATTTATATCCATCTCTTCAACAAATTGGACGAAATCACAGAATCACTACTAGCTTAATTGATGAATCGCATAGCACAGAGGAGGCTCGTAAATTATATTGGAAATATAATCCTCCTACAGGATGGCGTAAGATTATCCCTACATCTATGCAATTTCCACCGGAGCCAGTAGATGATTTAACAGCCTTTGTTATTGGCTTACGGTATACAAAACAGTTACGTCAAGCTGCTAACGATATACAAGGGGACATCATAGACGCTAGTGAGTTAGAAGAAAAGCGATTACATGCTATGGAGCAGTTGTACGGTAAAGGAGAAGTGCATGACAAATGAAACTTCAACGCATAACTGGTCAAACTTTATTATGCGTTGCTTAATGATGATTTTAGGGGCCTTAATTTACACCATAGGCTTAGATTTATTTTTAGTACCGAATAGCATCATCGATGGTGGTGTAGTTGGTATTTCCTTGATGGCTGCAGAGCTTTCAGGAATTTCTTTCAGTATTTTCGTTGTACTCTTGAACTTGCCTTTTTTGTATCTTGGCTATAGAGCTAACGGTAAAAACTTTACATTTTCTACACTGTTCTCCATCGTATGGATGGCTATTTTTTCAACCTTTGCTCATGATTTCACACCGATTACATCGGATCCATTTTTAGGATCTATCTTTGGTGGTATCATCTTAGGCATTGGGGTTGGCCTCATTATACGTAACGGTGGTTCTTTGGACGGCTCTGAAATCGTAGCCATTATATTTGATAAACGTTCAACCTTCTCTGTAGGTGAAATCGTAATGGCCATGAATCTTATTATTCTCGGCGCAGCGGGTTTTGTATATAGTTGGAATAGTGCTATGTACTCCTTGATTGCATACTTCATTGCCTATAAGATGATTGATATTACAATTACAGGCCTTGATGAATCTAAAGGGGTCATGATTATTACCGATGCAGAGAATTCTAAAAAGATTGCAGATGCATTAAATGCGAACCTAAATCGTGGTGTTACCATCATGTATGGTGAAGGGGGCTATTTAAAGCAACCTAAACATGTTTTGTATTCTGTGGTGACAAGACTTGAGATTATGAGGTTAAAAAATACTGTTTATGAAGTAGATTCATCGGCATTTATTACGATTCAGGATGTACATGATGTATTCGGTGGTAGATTTACAAAAAACGGTCATTAAGGAGTTAATATGAGTAATAAAATAGTAAAAGAAATATTAGATTGGATTTATGCCATTGTATTAGCATTGGTTATTGCTATGGTAATCCATATCTTCTTGATTCAACCAACACGGGTATCTGGTGAATCAATGGAGGATACACTACATAATGGTCAATATTTAATTGTAACGAAGTGGCATCATATTATGAATGAAATGCCAAATTATGGACAAATTGTAATCATTGATAGTCGTGTTAATCGTGCACGTACTTGGGTAGATGATGTAGAAGAACCATTGATGAACTATGCATCTGTCTTTAATAAAGCTGCTCAAACAAATGATGTATGGGTTAAGCGTGTTATTGGTCGTCCAGGTGATGTATTAGAGTTTA
Source organism: uncultured Veillonella sp. (assembly GCF_905209685.1). Lineage (GTDB taxonomy): Bacteria > Bacillota > Negativicutes > Veillonellales > Veillonellaceae > Veillonella. The sequence continues at coordinate 49,620 of NZ_CAJLUB010000001.1, forward strand.
AAGATGGTCATGTATGGCGTAATGGTGAACAATTACAAGAACCATATACTAAAGATACAATAATGAATTATACACGTTCTACACCGGTTACTGTTCCAGAAGGGCATGTATTTGTGATGGGGGACAATCGAAATCACTCTAGCGATAGTCGTTTTATCGGTCCTGTTCCAGTTGATCACGTATTAGGTTTTGTATCCTATGCAATTTAATGCTTATAAAAGCCTTCCTATAGTATTACTATAGGGAGGCTTTTTCTATTTAATATTAGGTATTGAAAGCAATATATTAGAAATATGTATTAATATATACACTTTATATTAATTATAGTAATTAAAAATTATGAATTTTGTGTCTGATTTTGTCATATTTTTAAGAAATGAAATGAAATTGTGTAAAATTTAATTTCAAGAAATATAGATAAAATCTATGTTTATAAGCTCATTTTTATTCATGAAAGAAATTTCATAAAATTTAGTTGTACAAAATGCTTTACAAAAAATTTGGACGGTGATATATTCTAATCACAGCAAGGCACCACTAATAAAGAGGTGAGACTGTGATAGAAAATATAGTCGAGGAAACGTGGACACTCCTAATATATCTTTCATAGTTATACCACTTATACAGTGAATGTCTTCTGATAATATAAATTCTTATTTATAAGAAAGAAGGAATTCATTATGAAAAAACAATTCGCAACAATTTTTGCAGCAACAGCAGTATTAGGTGTAACAACAGCATTCGCTGCAAACCCATTCTCCGATGTAACTCCAGATAGCTGGGCATACCAAGCTGTATCCCAATTAGCACAATCTGGTATCGTTAATGGTTACCCAGATGGCACTTTCAAAGGCCAAAACAATATCACTCGTTATGAAATGGCTCAAATGGTAGCTAAAGCAATGGCTAACCAAGATCGTGCTAATGCAGAACAACAAGCAATGATTAATCGCTTGGCTGACGAGTTCTCCAATGAGTTGAACAGCTTAGGCGTTCGCGTATCTCGTTTGGAAGACCGCGTAGGTAATGTAAAAGTAACTGGTGATGCTCGTATCCGTTATCAAGGTTCTGAAGATAAAGGCGTTTACAAAAATAACAGTAAATCCTTAACAGATGGCCGTGCACGTGTTCAATTCAACGGTAAAGTAAATGATAAAACTGAAGCTGTTGTTCGTGTAAAAGGTAATTACGAATTCGGTGATTCTACAAAAGGTGCTGATGCAACAATCGATCGTGCTTATGTAGATCACAAATTTGGTAATAGAGTATCTGCTAAAGGTGGTCGTTTCCAACAAACAATTGGTGGCGGTTTAATGTACGATGATACATTTGATGGTGCTCAATTGAACGTAGGTAATGACAAAGTTCAAGTACAAGGTGCTTATGGTTACATGATGGCAGGTGCTGCTGATGGTAACTCCAAATCCGATAATCCTTCCGTAGCTTATGTAGGTGTTAAAGGTAAAGTTGGTCAAGAATCTACAGTTGGTGGTTTCTACTCTAAATTATCTAGCGGTAACTTGAACCATAACGGTTCCACAGTAAGCTCTGATGGCCAAGACGTATACGGCTTCAATGCAGACTTCCGTAAAGATAAAGTTTGGGTTGGTGGTGAATGGTTAAAAGCTTCCAACGTAAATGATTCCCAAGCTTGGACAGCTGGTGTTGGTTATGGTAACTACGACATCGCTAAAAAAGGTACATGGGATGTGAAAGGTCAATACTTCAACCAAAAAGCTAACGCTCCAATCGTAAGCTCCACTTGGGACCAAGCATATGACTTAACAAATACATCTAATGGTTACAAAGGTTACATGGCTAGCGTAAACTACGCAGTACAAGATAACGTAGGCTTATCCGCTGGTTATGGTTTCAACTCTAAAGACCAAAAAGGTAACGATCTTTCCGATTTCTACCGTGCAGAATTAAACTACAAATTCTAATTCCCTCACAAACAAAAAAAGACTTCTTCGGAAGTCTTTTTTTGTTGTATATAAATCGGTAATATTTTCTTTTGTATATAATAGTATATATATAGTAAAATAAATCTATATATAGTGAACCTTAAAAATTAATTTGATTAGTATATATATGAATCTGTCACACAATATATTGTATGAGGTGTTTATGAACCATTTATGCATAAAATAGGCGCTAGCTAATTAATACAGGTTCAATTAATTAGTAGAACTTAATAATATATATGATAATAAATCTCATTTAGCAGAAAAAAAGATAAATTTGATATTTTTACTAAAAAAAATTAGACCTTATAAAACCAGATAAAATCTGAATTTGAGGTCATTTTAAATTATAAAATTTTTATAATGAGAATGAAATTGAGAAAAAAGGGTTTACACGAAAATTTGGTTATGCTAATATCACCCTACAAGAAGTAACAAACACATGAAACGAAGAACTTCGATGTAGAATGTGGCGAGGAAACGTGGACACTCCCAGAAATTCTTATTCTGAAGAACAGAGTAGAATGTGAATGTTATGACTTGTAACATTTTATATTTCTATTTTTCAGAAAGAAGGAATTCAACTATGAAAAAACAATTCGCAGCAATCTTTGCAGCAACAGCAGTTTTGGGTGTAACTACTGCATTCGCAGCTAACCCATTCTCCGATGTAACTCCAGATTCTTGGGCATACCAAGCAGTTTCCCAATTGGCAAACGCTGGTATCGTTAATGGTTACCCAGATGGCACTTTCAAAGGCCAAAACAACATCACTCGTTACGAAATGGCTCAAATGGTAGCTAAAGCTATGGCTAACCAAGACCGTGCTAACGCTGAACAACAAGCTATGATCAACCGTTTGGCTGATGAATTCTCCAACGAATTGAACAACTTGGGCGTTCGTGTAGCTCGCTTGGAAGACCGCGTAGGTAACGTAAAAGTTACTGGCGATGCTCGTCTTCGTTACCAAGATGCTGAACATGCTAAATCCAAATTCGACGCTCGTGCTCGTGTACAATTCAACGCAAAAGTAAACGATCGCACTGACGCAGTTGTTCGTTTGTCTTCTGGTAGCTTCGAATTGGGTAACTCCCAAAACGGTGGTAATGCAAACGCTACAATCGACCGCGCTTATGTAAACCATAAATTCGGCGAACGCGTATCCTTGAAAGCTGGTCGTTTCGGCCAAACTATCGGTGGCGGTTTAGCATTTGACGGTACTTTCGACGGTGCTCAATTGAACGCTGGTAACGACAAAATTATGGCTCAAGCAGCTTACGGTTACATGGTATCCGGCGAAGCAGCTGGCTTGACTAAAGACCAAAACGTAACTAACACTTACCTTGGCTTAAAAGGTAAAGTAGGTAAACACACTATGGTTGGTGGTTTCTACGATCGTGTAAACCAAGATAGCACTAATGGTTACAAAAATATCTATGGCTTCAACGCTGATGCTAACTTCGACAAAGTTTGGGTTGGTGGCGAATGGTTGAGAGATTCCCATGTTGATCATTCTCAAGCTTGGACTGCAGGTCTTGGCTTTGGTAACTACAACATCGCAAAACAAGGTACTTGGGGTGTTAAAGGTCAATACTTCAACCAAAAAGAAAACGCTCCTATCATTGATTCCACTTGGAACCAAAAATATGGTGCTGATTCCAAAGGTTGGTTGGCAACTGTTGACTATGCATTGCAAAACAACGTTGGCTTGTCCGCTTACTACGGTTTCGACTGGAAAACTCAATCCGGTAACGATCTTAACGACTTCTACCGTGCAGACCTTAACTACAAATTCTAATTTGATAGTTAACCATATAAAAGAGACTCCTTCGGGAGTCTCTTTTTTTATGATTAATATATATTCCTATAATAAATTGATATAAGAATACTCTTTATTATGCAATTTTGGTAATGTTAGACAATTTTAGATATTACATTTATTAGCTGTTATATTTATAAGTCATAAATTGTATGATTTATAAATACTGTTATTGGGGTGTGCAAATATTTTTATGTTAGTGCATTACTGCATATTCTATCTATATAAGCACTATAAATGGTATAATAAAGAGTATTAGATTTTCTTGTAAAGGAGGTAAGAATGAATCCTTCTTTTTCTCATATAAAAATGGTCGCCATAGATTGTGATGAAACCTTGGTACGTAGCGATAATACGGTTTCTGAGTATACGGTAAATGTATTGCAGCGTTTACAGCAGAAGGGGATTAGTATAACTATTGCTACGGGGCGCATGTATCAGACAGCAAAACCAATTGGTACTGCATTACAGCTTGGTAATGTACCGATGATTTTATTTTCCGGTGGATTAATTCAGGAGTTAGAAACGGGATATAAGCTATTCGAACAAACGGTTCCTATCGATGTAGTACATCGCATTTTTGAACTCGGTCAACACTATGATTGGCATATACAATCGTATGTAGATGATCATTTATTATGTCATCATAGAAATTGGCAATCTGATCGTTATGAACAGCAGACTGGAGCTGTAGCTGAGTTTTTAGGCGATAGAATCTATACGCTTTCCTCGGAACCTAACAAGCTTATTGTTATCGATACAGAAGAGGGTATTGATCGAATTATTGATATCTTAACGCCTTCAGTTGGTAATGAAGTTACATTGGTACGCAGTCAACGAGATTTTCTTGAAATCACTGCCCCTAATGTATCAAAAGGACGTGCATTAGCCCAATTAGCCATGGATAATAACATTGGTTTAGAACATATAATTTCTTTTGGTAATGCTGAAAATGATATTTCTATGCTCAGTGAAACGGGGTATTCAGTAGCTGTTTCAAATGCTACGAATCATGTAAAAGCTGTGGCTCATGAGGTATGTGGTCATCATAATGAAGATGGTGTAGCTCACTGGATAGAAAAGAATCTTTTATAATGGAGTAAAACTATGGAAGCATTTCGTTTATTAATTGTTACAGGTATGTCAGGTGCCGGTAAAACGCAGGTTCTTCAAGCATTAGAGGACATGGGTTATCTATGTATTGATAATATTCCGCCTGTACTTATTCCTAAGTTAAGTGAGATTTGTCGACAAGGTGGGGAACGTACAAACCGTGTGGCTTTGGTTGTAGATATTCGGGGCGGTGAATTCTTTGAAGCTCTTTCCTCCTCTCTTGAAACATTGAGAGAAATGAAGGTGGATTATGAAATCGTCTTTATGGATGCTACTGATGAGACTTTAATTAGACGATATAAAGAAAGTCGTCGTAGCCATCCGTTAGCTCCAGATGGAATGATTACTACAGGATTAAAAGAAGAACGTCAAATTTTAAATTCTGTACGTCATAAAGCAGACTTTATTATTGATACAACTAATATGAAGACAGCTAGCTTGAAAGAGTATTTAAAAACTCGCTTTACTCAAGTAGACGAAGGTCATGGCATGTCTATTACAGTAGTGAGCTTTGGTTTTAAATATGGAATCCCTTTAGATGCTGATATGGTTTGGGATGTTCGATTCTTACCAAATCCATTCTATATTCCAGATTTCCGTCATAAAACAGGCCGTGTAAAAGCTGTAAATGAATATATTCATTCCTTTGAGGTTACAGAGGAATTTAAAAAGCGATACTTTGATACCATAGATTTTCTTGTGCCTAATTATGAGCAAGAAGGAAAATCTCAATTTATCGTGGCTGTAGGTTGTACTGGCGGTATGCATAGATCTGTAGCCATGGCAGAAGCATTATATTCCCATCTATTAGAAAAGGGGTATCGTGTTTCTGTAGAACATCGAGATATGATGAAAAATAATGTAGAAGAAGATTATAATCCTCATGAAATTAAAACACTTGGTAACTAGATAGGGGTTCTTATGTTGCGAAAAAGATGGTTTCGGTGGCTTATACCGGGCCTAAATATAAAACGTTGGCTTGCCCTATTTAGTTGTGGTGTAGGTCTTTTAATCATTGGCATTTCCTTGATGTTTAACTATCAATGGCTTGCCGTTCTTGAAGATGTTGTACTGGCCTTTTCTTATAATATGACGGGCTTTTACAATTATAATGTGCTCATTGCTGTGGGTGCAGTTATATTATCGATTGGCGCCGTTCTAATGCTAATCGGCACTAGTAAGGTTATTAAAACGATTATTCGTGCTGTATTGCCTAATCCTGATAGTAAGGTATCAGATATTATCTTCCAAAATATACGACTTGATAAAGGTCCTAAAATCGTTGTTATCGGCGGTGGTACAGGCTTGTCTAACCTATTGCGTGGATTGAAAACACACACATCTAATTTATCAGCTATTGTTACAGTAGCTGACGATGGTGGTTCATCAGGTCGTTTACGGGAAGATTTTAAAATGATTGCCCCTGGTGACTTGCGAAACTGCTTGGTCGCATTAGCAGAACAAGAAGGGGTTATGGAAAATCTTTTCCGCTACCGCTTTGAAGGGGAAAATGAGCTATCTGGACATAGTTTTGGCAATCTCTTTATTACAGCACTTGCTCAAGTATACGATGGCGATGTGGAGGAAGCGCTTGAAGCAGCTAGTAAATTACTACGTGTACGCGGTCGTGTAATTCCTTCATCTACAGAGTTCATTAAATTGGTAGCTGAGATGACAGATGGTACCATTGTAGAAGGTGAAAGTAATATTCCAAACTCTGGTAAAACTATTCGCCATATGTATAGCGAACCGGCGCAACCAAAGCCGGAAGGTGCTGCGTTACGTGCTATCGATGAAGCAGATGTCATCATTTTTGGACCTGGTAGTTTATATACAAGTATCATTCCAAACTTGTTAACTGATAAAATTGCATCTCATATACGTGCTAGTAAGGCAAATAAAATTTATATTGCCAATGTTATGACTCAACCTGGAGAAACTTCAGGTTATACGCTTAGTGATCACGTAGAGGCACTCATCGCTCATGGTGGGGAAGGTATTGTAGATACTGTACTGGCAAACGATGGTCCACTACCAATTCAAATGGTAGAACAATATAGTGCCGTAGGTTCAGAGCCTGTAGCATTAGATACTAAGAAACTACAAGCTAAAGGGATTCGCACGATTCGGGCTACTTTAATTAGTCCGAAAAAGCCAGCTGTTCATGATCCAGAACGGTTGGGTAAAGTAATTATGGATATTGTTCACGCCATGCAATCGGATACTGAACCACATATCTTAGAGTATTATCTCCAACGAGATGATCATTAATGAGAAGGGATACCTATGTCATTTGCTGAAGATGTAAAAAATGAATTATGCCAATATGAATCCTCTAGTGATGCAGATGTGGCCATGAAAATTGAAGCGTCTTGCTTATTGCGCATGGGTGGATCTATCATTTTAGGGATGAAGGGCGCTGTTGGTATTAGATTAGCTACTGCAAATAATGCAGTAGCTCGTCGCTTGTTAGGCATCTTAAAGAAACAATATGAATTGCCTACCAATGTATTAGTACGACAAGGGCTTAACTTGCGTAAGAAAAATATGTATACCTTATCTGTGGAGCCATCCATAGAAGGGCGACAGGCTTTAGAAGATCTTGCTTTATGGCCTGTAACTGAACAAATTCCTCGTAGTTGGCTTAAATCTATGGAGGCACGACGTGCCTTTTTACGGGGCGCTTTTTTAGGTGGAGGCTCTGTTAATAAGCCACAAAGTGATTATCATCTTGAGTTTATGACCGGTAATGAGAATTTTGCAAAGGAAATTATTCACGTATTGCGACTCTTTCACATTCATGCAGGATTGACGGAGCGTAAAGAAGAATATGTGGTATACCTTAAAGAAGGCGACGCAGTAACGAATTGCTTGCAGATCATGGGCGCTCAATCAGCCTTGATGGAGTTTGAAAATGTGCGCATTATGAAGACTGTGCGAAATCAAATCAATCGGCAAGTAAACTGTGAGACCGCCAATTTACAAAAGGTTGTAGATGCTGCAGTACGTCAGGTAAAAGCAATTCGAATCATCGATAGAGAAATTGGCATTGATGCATTGCCTGACAAGTTGAGGATTGTAGCCAGACTGAGATGGGACAATCCAGAAGCGAGCTTAAAAGAGCTAGAAGAATTGATGGATGGCGAATTATCCAAGTCGGGTATTGGCCATCGTTTAAAGAAAATCGAAGCATTAGCACTTACGTATGACCCTATGGGGCTTGAAGAAATATAGAGGTATTAATATATGTTTTCTTATAAATCAAAATATTGTGTAGCTGCGGCCATGGCCGCCATGGCTGCGCTTACAGGCCATGTAGAGGCTCGTGATATAGATTTACAATCAATTGGATATTTTCAGTTTTCTCCGTTGCCACCAAGCTTGGTGTCTCAAACGGATACATTGCTATTATCGGATAGCCCTGAATATGTAGGACCAGTAGGCGGTACACTTAGTGCTGGTACTATTAATGGGAATGGCCGCATTTATTTTTATCACGTAAATGAAATGGATCAGCCCCATAAGATTGCTATCGTACTAGAAAATCAAACGGCATATCCTAATACTGTTCATGTAATGAGACAGTTAAAATCTGTGGCAACGCCAGATTATTTTGCTGCTGGTCGCGATTTATCCCGCAAGGATTTAGAGCATCCTTTAGATGAAAGTCCAAATGCGAGACCATTATACTCCCTAAGCATTCCTCCCCAAGGGCGTCAATTAATCTTTACTGATTTGGAAAATACACCGGTATATCAAGATGCGTTATTTACAGGCATTGTAGATATTAAAACAGAGGCGCCAATCTTTGCCCGCGTTATGATGCTACCTATGGGCATGGATGCCGTCGATGCATCACATTGGGCTAAGAACTTACCTATTGATGAAATTCAATTGCGCGGTACATATACTGGTTCAAAGCGTAATATGGAGGTTACTACACCTTTTGATACTGCCTTAGGCGGTGCTTTTGTTGAAGTTGGTAACGACCGTGAGGATGCCTTTATCAATGGTGTAGATGAAATGCAAAATAAAGCATTTGTTCGTGACCGTGGTAACTATGGTGTTTCATACACTTTAAAAATTCCTACAAAGGGTAATGAACCGTTTAGATTGTATTTTAACCCTCTTGGTGGGCCTTATTCTGGCTCCTTTACGGTAAAAGCACTTCATCAACAAGGTGCCCGTAGAGGTCAAACCGATACGCGTACCTATCATATCGGTGGTGCTGATGGGATTACTGCACTAGGGGACGGTACTATATTAGATAGCCGTCTTATGGGTAATTATAATGCAGGCGATTTGTTAACATTAAACTTCATGCCGGCAGGTGCATCTAATTTGCCAATACGATTCTTATTGATTCCTGAATCTCTTGCAAATCCGCAAAAACATCAGACTATTGCGGTCAATGTACCAAAAGATGTAACAGACAGTTTGGGTCATCCAACGCAAAGTGGTACACAAATTCCTGTAGGTCCTATCAATGGTAAAGATACTAATAAGGGAACTGTAGATACATCTAAATCTACTATGACTCCTGCAAAACAGGCAGAAACAATTGCTCACGAAGAAACAAAAAAACTGAGCGATAAAGCAGCTGCTGATGCTAAAAAAGAGGCACAACTTAAAAAAGCGAAAGAAGCTGAGGAAGCATTAGCTCGTAAAAAAGCGGAAGAAGCTAAATTAGCTGCCGAAAAAGCAGAAATAGCACGCAAGGCTGCAGAAGCTAAACATGCTGAAATTGAGCGTAAAATGGCTGAGAAAGCTGAAGCTGATCGTAAGGCTGCCGAGTTGAAGGCTGCTCAAGAGGCGCAAGCTGCTAAAGACAAAGCGGCCTTAGAAGCGAAAAAGGCTGAGGAAATGCGACAAGCAGAAGAGGCTAAACGCTTAGAGGCAGAAAGAAAAGCTGAGCTTGATCGAAAGGTAGCTGAAGCTCGTAAGGCTGAAGAAGAACGTAAAGCTGAAATGGCGCGTATTGAAGCTGCTAGAAAGGCGGAAGCCGATCGTTTAGAGGCAGCACGTAAAGCGGAGGAAGCTCGTGTAGCGGCTGAAGCAAAACGTCTTGAAGAAGAACGCAGAATTGAAGCGGCTCGTATTGAAGCAGCACGAAAGGCAGAAGAAGCTAGACAAGCCGCTGAAGCTAAGGCACGTTTTGAAGCACAACGGGCAGCAGAAAAGGCCGCTTTAGAAGCGAAAAAAGCTGAAGAAGAACGTTTAGCTGCTGAAGCAAAAGCACGTTTAGAAGCACAACGAAAAGCGGAACAAGAAGCATTGGAAGCACGCCGTGCCGAAGAAGCACGTAAAGCAGCCGAAGCAAAAGCAGCACTAGAAGCCCAACGTGCAGCTGAACAAGCTGCATTAGAAGCGAAACGTCAAGAAGATGCTCGTAAAGCAGCAGAGGCAAAAGCTGCCTTAGAAGCACAACGTATTGAAGCAGCAAGAAAAGCTGAGGAAGCGCGTCGTGCAGAGGAAGCGCGCAAGGCAGAAGAGGCTCGGATCGAAGCCGCTCGTAAAGCTGAGGAAGCGCGTCGTGCAGCAGAGGCTAAACGTGCTGAAGAAGCTCGTAAGGCTGAAGAAGCTCGAATTGAAGCGGCTCGTAAAGCTGAACAAGCTCGTTTGGCAGAAGAAGCACGAAGAGCAGAAGAAGCACGTCGTTTAGAAGCGGCTAGACTAGAGGCACAACGCAAGGCGGAACAAGAACGTCTCGAAGCGGCCCGTAAAGCCGAAGAAGCCCGCGTTGCTGCTGAAGCAAAACGTCAGGAAGAATTACGTAAAGCAGAGGAAGCTCGTGTTGCAGCAGAGGCTAAACGAGCTGAAGAAGCGCGTCAGGCTGAAGAAGCTCGAATTGAAGCTGCTCGTAAAGCTGAACAAGCTCGTTTGGCAGAAGAAGCACGAAAAGCAGAAGAAGCACGTAGAGCTGAGGAAGCGCGTCGCATAGAAGAAGCTAGACGAGCAGAAGAAGCTCGTAAAGCAGAAGAGGCTCGTATAGCGGCTGAGGCACGTAAGGCTGAACAAGCTAGATTGGCTGCAGAACGAGCAGAAGCTGAACGTCAAGCAGCAGAGGCAAAACGTATTGCTGAAGAACGCTACCAAGCTCATTTAGAAGCGGAACGCAAAGCAGAAGAAGCTCGTCAACAGGCACTTGCACAAGCTGAAGTGGAACGTAAAGCAAAAGAACGAGCTGAAGCAATTCAACGTGTCAAAGAACAGCAAGAAAATGCTCGTCGTCGTGCAGAGCTTGCACGTCAACAAATTGAGGCAGAACGTAAGGCTGCCCAAGCAGCTAAGACAGGACCTTCCTTCAGTGAACTTGATGACGTCCACGAAGATACTCCTTCCGTAACAATTCCGAATGCTGTATCTATTGATGAATTGACTAAACCAAGACCGACTGCATCTCAAAATACACGTCGTCGTGATCAACGTCAACCTCAACAAAATCAACAATATGCACAACAAAATCCAATGACTAATGGTCAACAAGGTCAAGCTCCATATGGTTCACAGCAAGATCAACAAAATGATGATCAAAATCCACCAAGATTGTATCCTATGAATCGATAATCCATGATCATAATAATAAAAACTAGTAATGTCTAATTATAGATTTTGGGGATTCGGATAATGATGTAAGTATAGAGAGGACAAGCCACTTTACTGGGCTTGTCCTCTTTTTAAAATACTTATGAACTTTCGCTTTTACATTGACTTTCAAGGGCAGATTCAGTACAATAAATAAAGAAAATGCACCTATGGTACGAGAGACCATTGCATAGTACAAAACCTTTTAATTTAGTCCAGAGAGGCTGAGAAAGGAATATAGTTGAAGCGCCCCCATAAGGGCTTCTTTGTGCAAACTATTTGACCTTTTGCCCTGGGCAAAAGGTCTTTTTTGTTACGTGAGTTAGGAGGAAATCATGGGACAAGTTAGCCTAAAAGGCAAACATTTATTGGGTTTGCAAAATGTGTCACCTGAAGAAATCAAATTGATTTTGAATGTGGCAAAGAAAATGAAGAAAATCGTTCTTTCTGATGATAAGAAGGTTCCACTTTTAAAGGGGAAATCCATTATTAACCTTTTTATGGAGCCTAGTACTCGTACCCGTAGTTCCTTTGAATTGGCCGGTAAATATTTAGGGGCTGACGTTATTAATCTTTCTCCAAGCGGTTCTTCCATGGGGAAAGGTGAAAGCTTCCGCGATACCTTGCTAACTATGTCCTATATGGGCACAGATGCTATCGTAATGCGTCATAGTGCAGAAGGGGCTCCTCTATACGCCACAAAAGCAGTAGATCCTATCATTATCAATGCTGGTGATGGTGCTCATGAACATCCAACACAAGCTTTGTTAGATATGTATTCCATCTTAGAGAAAAAAGAATCTATTGAAGGCTTAAAAATTGTTATCTTAGGCGATATTATGCATAGCCGTGTAGCAAGATCTAATATTTATGGCCTTACTAAAATGGGTGCTAAAGTACATTTGGCTGGTCCTCGTACTATGGTATATCCAGAGCTCGAAAAATTAGGTGTTACCGTACACCACGATATTCGTGAAGCAGTGGCTGATGCAGATGTGGTTAACGTACTTCGCATTCAATTAGAACGTATTCATTCTGCGTTGTATCCTACAAATAGAGAATATGCACGTATCTTTGGTATTAACAATGATGTATTGAAATTGGCTAAAGATGATGTGATGGTAATGCATCCAGGTCCTATGAACCGTGGCCTTGAAATTGCACCAGATGTAGCATATTCTGATCAATCCGTAATTCAAGAACAGGTACGTAATGGCGTAGCTGTACGTATGGCTGTATTGTACTTAACTATTATCGGAGGTGACGGTAGTGAGCTTGCTTATTAAAAATGGTACGGTAGTTAATCCGGCAAAAAAACAAAACGAAGTAGCAGACGTTCTCGTAAAAGATGGTAAAATTGCAGCCATCGGTCAAAACTTGAGTGCTGAAGGCGCTGAAGTATATGATGCAACAGGTCTTATCGTAGCACCTGGTCTTATCGATATTCACACACATTTGCGTGAACCAGGCCAAGAAGCTAAAGAAGATTTCCACTCTGGTACACAAGCGGCTGCTGCTGGTGGTTTCACACGTGTAGTCACTATGGCTAATACAAACCCAGTTGTAGATAATGCTGCACTTGTAAGAGGTTTACAAAAACAGGCTGAACTCACTGGCGTTGTGAAAGTAGAATTTATTGGTGCTGTATCCAAAGGCCTAGAAGGTAAGGAACTTGCTGAAATGGGCGATATGGCTGAAGCTGGTGTAGTAGCTTTCTCCGATGATGGCCATTATGTAGAAAATGCTGCATTTATGCGTCGTGCCTTAGAATACTCCTCCATGTTTAATAAAATGGTTATCGACCATGCAGAAGATATTACATTGACTAAAAATGGTCATATGCATGAAGGTATCGTTTCCTATGAACTAGGTGTTATTGGTCGTCCTGCAGTAGCTGAAGATTTAGCGGTTGCTCGTGATATTTTGTTATCTGAAATGACAGGCGGTCACATTCATATTGCACACGTAAGTAGTAAAAATACAGTGGACATGGTTCGTCGCGCAAAAGCAAAAGGTCTTAATGTAACATGTGAAGTTACAAGCCAACATTTATCTTTCACAGATGAATATTTACGCGAATACAATCCAGCGTTTAAAATGGCTCCTCCAATTCGCTCCGAAGATCATCGTCAAGCATTATTAGAAGGCTTGAAAGATGGCACAATCGATGCAATTATTACAGACCATGCACCGCATGCATATGAAGAAAAAGACCATGAGTTCTGCTGTGCTCCTAATGGTTTCAGTGGTCTCGAAACATCTTTAGCAGCGGTTATTACCAATGCGTATGGTCCAGATAAACTCAGCATTGACCAAGTTGTGTACTATATGAGTACACGTCCAGCTGAATTAATGCGTCTTGATGCAGGTGTTCTTGAAGTTGGTAAACCAGCAGATATTACTGTATTCTCTACAACTGAAGAATGGACAGTAGATCGAAATAAATTCTATACAAAAGGCAAAGTCAGCCCATTTGATGGTATGACTGTTACAGGTAAGGCCAAACTCACAGTAGTTGATGGCAAAGTAGTTATGAAGGAGGGCGTAGTCTTATAATGAAAGGCAAGTTAGTTCTTGAAGATGGTTCCGTGTTTGAAGGTTCCTTATTAGGTGGCGCTCCAACAGTAGGCGAAGTTGTATTTAACACAGGTATGACAGGGTATCAAGAAATCTTGACTGATCCATCCTATGCGGATCAAATTATTACATTAACATATCCTTTGATCGGTAATTATGGTACATTGAATGCTATTACTCAAGGCCCTAAACCATATTGTAAAGGCTTTATCGTAGGAGAACTGTGTGATTTCCCATCTAACTGGCAAAATGAAGGCTTATTTAGCGAGTATCTTCGTTTACACGGCATCCCTTGCCTTTATGATGTAGATACACGTGCTATTACACGTGTACTTCGTAACCATGGCGTAATGAAAGGCGTACTTGTACGTTCTGATTACCCTATGGAAGATATTCAAAAATTATTTAAACAAGACTTGCCAACAGATCAAGTTATGCGTGTAACTACAAAATGGCAAGGTATGCGTGGCGATAAAAATGCAGAGTTCCATGTAGCTGTAATGGACTATGGTGTAAAGGAAAATATCCTTCGCTCTTTAGAAGCAGCTGGTTGTCGTCTAACAGTATTCCCTGCAGATGCTAAGGCTGAAGATGTATTGGCAGCAAATCCAGATGGTGTATTCTTATCTAACGGCCCTGGAGATCCTCAAGATCTTGGCTATGCTGTAGAAGAAGTAAAGAAATTATTCGGTAAAAAGCCTATCTTCGGCATTTGCATGGGCCATCAAGTATTGGCTCAAGCCTATGGTGGTACAACATTTAAATTAAAATTTGGTCACCGGGGCTCTAACCATCCAGTACAAGATTTACGTACAGGCCGCGTATATATTACATCTCAAAATCATGGCTATGCAGTAGATGATACTTCCTTGCCAGACTTTGTAGAAATTACACATCGCAGTGTAAATGATGGCACTGTAGAAGGTATGCGTCATAAAGAATTACCTATCTTCTCTGTACAATATCATCCAGAAGCGTCCCCAGGACCTACTGATAATCTATATTTATTTGACGAATTTGAAGACTTAATGAGAAAGGGAAAATAATATGACCACAGAAGCAAAAAAAGTACTTGTAATTGGTTCTGGTCCAATTATTATCGGCCAAGCTGCAGAGTTTGACTATGCTGGTACACAAGCATGCCGTTCCCTTCGTGAAGAAGGTTATAAAGTAGTATTGGTTAACTCCAATCCTGCAACAATTATGACCGATACAGATATTGCAGACCGCGTATATGTAGAACCTATTAGTCTTGAATTCGTAACAGAAGTAATTAAAAAAGAACGCCCTTGGGGCTTATTGGCTACATTGGGTGGCCAAGTAGGTCTTAATATGGCCGTACAATTGTCTGAAGCTGGCGTATTAGAAGAATACGGTGTAAAACTTCTAGGTACAACACTTGAAGCCATTAAACAAGCAGAAGACCGTGAACTCTTCAAAGAAGCGATGAAGGAAATCAATCAACCAGTTCCTGAATCCGATATCTTTAACGATCTTGAAGAAGCGGTAGCCTTTGCTAATCGCATTGGTTATCCTATCATTATCCGTCCTGCATACACATTGGGCGGTACTGGTGGTGGTATTGCGCATAATGAAGATGAAATGTATGAAATTACACGCCGTGGTTTGAAACTTTCACCAATTCACCAGATCCTAGCAGAACGTTCTGTAGCAGGCTGGAAAGAAATCGAATACGAAGTAATGCGCGATAGTGCAGATAACTGTATCATCGTATGTAACATGGAAAATATCGATCCTGTAGGCGTACATACTGGTGACTCCATTGTTGTGGCACCAAGCCAAACATTAAACGATATTCAATACCAAATGCTTCGTACTGCTTCTGTAGAAATTATTCGTTATTTGAAAATCGAAGGCGGTTGTAACGTACAATACGCGTTGAATCCAAATAGCAATGAATATATCGTTATCGAAGTAAACCCTCGTGTATCCCGTTCCTCTGCATTAGCATCTAAAGCAACTGGCTATCCAATTGCGAAGGTAGCTGCAAAAATTGCAGTAGGCATGACATTGGATCAAATTACAAATGCTGTAACAGGTGAAACAAAAGCATGCTTCGAACCTACACTTGACTATGTAGTAACGAAATTCCCACGTTGGCCATTTGAAAAATTCAATTTGGCAGACCGCACATTGGGCACTCAAATGAAGGCTACTGGTGAAGTTATGGCTATCGATCGCTCCTTGGAAGGCTCCTTGCTTAAAGCAATTCGTTCCTTGGAAATTGGTTTAGACCATATTGAGCTAAAGAAAATCTCTCATGAGTCCATGGAACAATTGATTGAACGTTTACATTTAGTAGATGATGAACGTATCTATGTTGTAGCAGAAGCACTTCGCAAGGGCATTAGTGTAGAAAAAATTCACTACATTACAAAAATTGATACATTCTTTATTGAAAAAATCAAAAATATTGTTAATGTAGAAAAAGCATTGGCTGAACATGGCTTGACAGAAGATGTATTGCGCAAAGCAAAACGTTATTCCTTCACTGATTCTGTTATCGCCCGTTATGCTAATACAACTGTAGAAGAGGTTCGTGCAAAACGTAAAGAATGGAACATTCTTCCAACATATAAATATGTAGATACATGTGCTGCCGAATTCGAATCTAAAACACCGTACTACTACAGTGCTTATGCACAAGAAGACGAAGTTAAACCACTCGGTGAAAAATCTGTTGTCGTACTAGGTTCCGGTCCAATTCGTATCGGTCAAGGCGTAGAGTTTGACTACTGCTCCGTACATTCCTCTTGGGCACTTCGTAAAGCGGGTTATCAATCTATTATGATCAACAATAACCCAGAAACAGTGTCTACTGATTTTGATATTTCTGATTCCTTGTACTTCGAACCATTAACAGTGGACGATGTAATGGAAATTATCGATAAAGAAAAACCAGCTGGCGTTATTGCTCAATTCGGTGGTCAAACAGCAATTAACTTGGCAGGTCCATTAGCTAAGCGCGGTGTAAAAATCCTCGGTACATCCGTAGATAGCATCGATATGGCAGAAGACCGTGAACGCTTTGATGAATTGTTGGCAAAACTTGGTATTCCACGTCCAGTAGGTGCGCTTGTAACCTCCGATGAAGAAGCACAAGCAGCAGCTAAAAACTTGAAATATCCATTGATTGTACGTCCTTCTTATGTATTGGGCGGCCGTGCTATGGAAATCGTATACAACGATAAAGAGCTTGATGTATACATGAAGGAAGCCGTAGTAGCATCTAAGGAACATCCTGTTCTTATCGACCGTTATATGGTTGGTATGGAGGTAGAGGTTGACGCTATTTCCGATGGTACTGACGTATGTATTCCTGGTATTATGGAACAAATCGAACGTGCCGGCGTTCACTCTGGTGACTCCATGGCCGTTTACCCAGCTCAACATTTGAGCCAAGAATTGATTGATCAAATCGTTGACTATACACGTCGTATTGCAGTAGGCCTTAATGTTAAAGGTGTACTTAACATTCAATATATCGTGGCTGATGGTGAACTTAACGTAATCGAAGTTAACCCTCGTTCTAGCCGTACTGTACCATTCATTTCTAAGGTTACAGGCATCAATATGGTAGAATGTGCAACACGCATTGCTCTTGGTGAAAGCTTAAAAGATTTGGGCTTGCCACTCGGTCTTGTACCTAATAAACCATATGTAGCTGTAAAAGCACCTGTATTCTCCTTCTCCAAAATGGGCCTTGTAGAAATCGCTCTTGGACCTGAAATGAAATCTACTGGTGAAGTTATGGGTATTGGTCGTACTTATTCTGAAGCATTGTTTAAAGCTATCAATGGTGCCAATATGCGTATCCCAGAAGATGGCACAATTCTTATGACCGTAGCAGACCGCGATAAAGAGGAAGCTAGCCAATTGGCAAAAGGCTTCATCGAATTGGGCTATCACATCGAAGCAACTGGCGGTACTGGTAAATACTTCAAAGAACATGGTGTTGACTGCAAGGTAGTTAACAAAATCTCTGAAGGTGATGACAACTGTGCTGACCACATTCGTCAAGATAAAGTAGATCTTGTACTTAACACATTGACTGCAGGTAAACGCCCTGAACGTGAAGGCTTCCAATTGCGTCGTCTCGCTGTAGAAATGGGTACACCATGCTTAACAAGCCTTGATACAGCTCGTGAAGTATTGCGCGTTGTAGCTAATCGTAAAGATGATGCTAACTACAATGTAGAAGCATTACAAGATTTTGAATTGGAGTAAAACCATGAGTGGCTATGTAGAACAGGGCGAAGTCGTTCGCAATGAGCAAATAGGCTCTGATGTGTGGATTATGGATATTCATGCACCAAAACAAGCAGCAGAAGCAAAGGTAGGACAGTTTTGTAATGTTCGCGTAGCGGACTCTACGGCGCCATTATTGCGTCGCCCTATCAGCTATGCTGGATTCGATGCACAAAAGGGTATTATTACCCTTTTGTATCGCGTCGTAGGTAAGGGGACTGAAATTATGACACGTCTCGTACCTGGCGATACACTAGATTGTTTAGGACCTTTAGGTGAACCATTTGTAACATCTAAGAATATGCTTCTCGTTGGCGGTGGTGTTGGTATCGCACCAATGCTATGTATCGCATCCCATTTGAAAGAAGGGGAAGAGGCACAAATTATTCTTGGTTTTAGAAATGAAAGCGAAACCTTTTGGGCAGATTTATTCAAAGATACGCCTGTTAAAGTGCACATCACGACTGATGATGGTAGCGTAGGTGCGAAAGGGTTCCCTACAGCAATCATGCCTGAGCTGATTAATGGCAATACTTTCACATCTGTTATGACTTGCGGCCCTACACCGATGATGAAAGGTGTGGCACAAGTAGCTAAAGATCTCAACGTTCCTTGCCAAGTATCTCTTGAAGAACGCATGGGCTGCGGCACTGGAGGTTGTTTGGGTTGTGCTTGTGATGGTGCAGGTGGCAAACGTTACAAAGTTTGTAAAGATGGTCCTGTATTCCCAGCTGAGGAGGTGTTCTTTTAATGAGTGAACGCGATTTAAATAACACCGTTACGCCTAATCCAAAGCTTGCTGTTGACTACTGCGGTATTAAGATGAAAAATCCTATTATTGCCGCATCTGGCACCTTTGGTAATGGTCCTGAGTATGCTGGTTATTTAGACCTTAGTAATGAAGTAGGTGCTATTTCCGTAAAAGGTTTAACACCTAAAGGTCGTCACGGCAATCCAGGAACTCGTATCGCAGAAACACCGTCTGGTGTCTTAAACTGTATTGGCCTTGAAAATCCTGGGGCAGAACATTTTGTAACAGATATTTTGCCAGACCTCAAGAAATACGATGTACCATTGTTAGCGAATATGTCTGCTGGCACGGTAGAGGAATTTGCATGGATGGCAGAAACTCTATCCGTAGATGGTATTGCGGGCCTAGAGGTTAATGTATCTTGTCCAAATGTTGCTTGTGAAGGTATGGCTTTTGGTGTAGATCCAAAGGTAGTAGAACAAGTAACTAAAGCTGTTCGTAAGGTAACAGATAAGCCTGTTATTGTAAAACTTTCACCGAATGTAACCGACATTGTGGAAATCGCAAAGGCTGTAGAAGCTGGTGGCGGTGATGGGGTCAGTCTCATCAATACCATTCTCGGTATGGCCATAGATATCCATCGCCGTAAACCTGTATTGGGTAATATTTATGGTGGTTTATCTGGTCCAGCTGTAAAACCAGTAGCACTTCGCATGGTGCACCAAGTGTATAAAGGCGTTAATATTCCTATTATGGGCCTTGGTGGTATTATGACTGGTACTGATGCTATTGAATTTATGATGGCTGGTGCTCAAGCAGTTCAAGTTGGGGTTGCTACGATGGTAGACCCAACAGCTATTTCTCGTATTGCTCGAGAAATGGGCGATTATGTGGAACAATATAATCTTAACAGCATTACTGATATAGTAGGTGCTGTCCATCAAGGATAGTAAAAAGAAGACCTAGTACATTATGTACTAGGTCTTTTTGTATGTATTGTATTAATGTTCATAACTGTACAAAATCTCATACGATAAGTTATAAATACCATACTATATGAATTAGTATAGTGTGGCTTATACATATGCTTTGTAGAAATCAATAAACTGCTGTGCTACAGGGGATAAAGCATGGCCTTTAAGCGTAATAAATGCTTTTTTAAAATCGCCTGAGAATTCTGGCAATTTGATACGGGCCATTTTACGATGGTTAATGAGCTCTTTTGCATCCATAGGAACTAAAGACACAGTTCTCCCAGAGGATGCCCATTCGATGGCAGAGCTCTTAGTTGTAGTGATGGCAACAGCATTCAATTGATCCATGTCAGTTAAGCTAGACTGCATAATCATTCGCACAGATCCACCAGAGAGGGATAAAGGACACTTTTTGATATCATCCCATGTGATGGTATCATGTTCACGATCTATCCAGAATACATCACGGCGGAAAATAGCGTATAAATGTTCCTCTTGAGTAAGAAGGATATCAAATTTATCAGTGTCTACCATTTGAATGTTTGCAATTCCCAGCTCTGCATTACCATTAATAAGTTGATTGACCACATTAGTCATTAGTCCTTCGTAGATTTCGAAGTGAACTGATGGGTATTTCATGGAAAAGGCTGGTAAGTATTGTTGTACGATTGGTGTGGAGCGCGATGCAGACGTAGCGATTCGCAATGTACCTTCAATACGTGAGTTCAACTGTTGTACTGCATTGTATGTTGATTCTTCAATGGAGCATAATTGTTGGGCTTTTTGATAAAAAATTTTGCCCGCATCAGTCAGTTGTAAGTTTGATCCTCGTTGGCCGCGCTTGATATTTATGAGTTGAGCTCCAAATTCAGCTTCTAAATACTTTAATTGTTTACTTAAAGCTGGTTGTGTAATATGAAGAATCTCTGCGGCTTGTGTCATATTGCCCGTTTGAACGAGGGTAATAAAATTGTGGTAGTAAGATGTATCCATAGAATCTCCCTATTATACACAAAATAAGATAAATAAAAATTATAACGAACTAAGTAACAGTAATTTCACATTTGATAAAATAGCGTATATACTATATTCATCAAGGAAAGAGAAAGAATAATGTGTTTGAAATAAACTTTCTATCCTTATCACAATTTTTAATATAATAATAGTGATTAAGAAAGTAGGTACTATCATGGGCGTAGTAAAAAGAACATTAAGTAAAGCAATTCGTAACTGGGAAGCACGTAGATTAATGACTGCACATAATGCAGGTGTTAGTCGTAAAAAACAACTTGAACGCGTATGGCCTCATCCATTAACTACAGAAAAACGTCATGAACTTAGTCAAGGCGTAAGTGGCTTAGTTAATAGTGAAAACTAATTACTATGTGTGTATCAGTTAGATTATAGTTCTAGCGGTAGCACCACTTCAATAGAATCTAATATAGTACAAGTAGCAGCTCCATGACTCATGTCTTGGAGCTCTTTTTGTATGCGCTCTACATCAGTTGGTGGCACTAAGATGGTTATATCTACATGTTCACCAAAGTTTGATTCATAATGCAATTTTTGATCTTGCACATATCTTTCAATGGCTCCATATAAGGCATAGTCGATGGTAGCCTGCAGCTGAGTTCGTGTTGTGTGTAGTTCTTTAGGGGCAAGACGTAAGGTTTCCGCAACGGAGTGTGAATATGCACGAATCAAACCACCTGCACCTAATTTGATGCCTCCAAAATAACGGGTTACTACGACCGCTACATTGGTAATACCTGTTTTTTTGAGTACTTCTAACATAGGTTTGCCTGCTGTACCAGATGGTTCACCATTGTCAGAAGAGCGCTGTTGTTCTTGCTTTGGTCCTAATGCAAAGGCCGTACAATTATGGCGGGCATCCCAAAATTCTTTATTGATGCGGCTAATAAAAGCCTGTGCCTCCTCTTCTGTAGAACAAGGATATACAGTTGTGATAAAACGCGATTTCTCCACAACATATTCATGGCGAAATTCCTTCGCTACCGAAGTGAATTCTACAATAGGGCTTATTGATTCACACATAGATTCACCTCCTTTGGAATCAAAGTTTATGTTTATTCATCATCACTTTATTATAATCTATTTTTTTATACTATGTATAGGTGTATAGGTGGCAGGAGATTAATTCCCCTAGAAAAAGGAAATAACCCTCTAGATTTGGTAGGATATTGACGTAATGAGAATTTATGTTATTATGGAATAGAGACGCATGAACGAATACTCATGTAAAAGTGTTCATATAATAAACTTTACGTGTTTATAAATACTCTGTTACCGATGTATGATATGTCTACTATGAGTTTCTGACTTATATAGATATATAGGACATATATCTTTGAAATTCCAGTAGAAAGAAGTGATATGATGAGTAAGAAGAAACAAGAGTTTGATATTACCGGTATGCACTGTGCTGCTTGTGTAAAGCGCGTTGAAAATGTTGTTTCTAAGATCGATGGCGTAGAATCTGTAAAGGTTAATCTGCTCACTCGAAAGGGGAGCGTAGAATACAAAGATGGTTCTACAGTAGAACCACAACAAATTATCGATGCCATTACGAATATTGGTTTTGGTGCTGCAGAAGCTGATGAAACAAAGCAAGAAATAGAAAAGGTTAATTTAAAACCTCATATTACGCGTCTTATCATTGCTGCTTGTATGGCTGTACCGATGATGATTAACATGACATTACATCGCTTTGGTATTCAAGCCTTGCCTGTATGGGTAGAGTTTATTCTAGCTACCATTGCTCAATTCGGTCCGGGTCTTATGTTCTATAAGAGTGCGTGGAGTGCGGTGAAGAATGGCGCTCTTACTATGGATGTTCTAGTTGTAATGGGCACAACTGTTGCTTATCTATTCAGTATTTTCAACTGGCAATTCCACCCAGAACTAGGTCCCCATGGTATTTACTTTGAAACCTCAGCTTGGCTCATTACTTTCATCCTTCTTGGTAAACTCTTAGAAGAAATTGCTAAGGGGCGTACCTCTGAAGCGCTTCAAAAATTGATCGCCTTGCAACCGGCAACAGCTCATGTGTTGCGCGATGGTGAGTTTGTAGATATTCCTACATCCAAGGTAGTAGCAGGTGATATCTTACAAGTTCGAGCAGGCGAAAAAATTCCAGTAGATGGTACTATTACTGAAGGCTATTCTACTGTAGACGAAGCTATGCTTACAGGTGAAAGCTTGCCTGTAGAAAAACAAGTCGGCTCTGAAGTTATTGGGGCCACCATTAACTTGAGTGGTGCTTTCACGATGGAAGCGAAACGTATTGGCTCTGATACAATGCTGTCCCAAATTATCAAGGTCGTAGAGGAAGCTCAAACCTCTAAGGCAAGCATTCAACGTATTGCAGATATTGTTGCTCAATATTTTGTGCCTGCCGTTATTGGCCTTGCTGTTTTGACCGGCCTCGTATGGTACTTCATTATGGGCGACTCTATTAATGTAGCTCTCATTAATGCTACAGCAGTGCTTGTTATCGCTTGTCCTTGTGCACTTGGTCTCGCTACACCAACATCTATTATGGTAGGCTCTGGCTTAGGTGCGGAGCATGGTGTTCTCATCAAGAGTGCAGAATATCTTGAAAAAGCTGGTAAACTCGATGCCATCGTTATGGATAAAACTGGCA
>NZ_CAJLUB010000002.1 GCF_905209685.1 uncultured Veillonella sp.
TGTATTGATGCTTGAAAACTTGCGTTACCACAATGAAGAAACTAAAAATGACCCTGAGTTTGCTAAACAATTAGCATCTCTTGCTGATGTAGCTATTAATGATGCGTTTGGTGTTTCTCACCGTAATGCAGCATCCGTAGTCGGTATTGCTGACTATATTCCTATGGCAGCAGGCTTCTTGCTCAAAAAAGAAATTGAAGCATTAAGTGCAGCGGTTGTACATCCTAAAACACCTATGGCAGCTATCATCGGTGGTGCTAAGGTAACAGATAAAATTTCTGTAATTTCTAATTTATTACCTAAAGTTGATGTCATGATTATCGGCGGCGGTATGGCTAACGCTTTCATTAAAGCACAAGGCTGTAACATTGGTAGCTCCTTATTCGAAGAAGGCCAAGAAGCTATCGCTACAGATCTTGTTATGGAAGCACGTGTAGCAGGGGCTAAATTATTGACTCCAATCGATGCTGTAGTAGCTGATGCTTTCAGCAACGATGCTAATACTAAAATCGTTGACGTTGAAAATATTGAAGATGGTTGGATGGTTCTAGATATCGGCCCTAAAACACGTGAGCTATATGTAGAAGCATTGGCGCCAATGAAGACTATTATTTGGAATGGTCCTATGGGCGTATTTGAAATGGAAAACTTTGCAGCTGGTACAAATGCGGTAGCAAAAGCTGTAGCTGAATCCGATGCGATGACTATCGTTGGTGGTGGTGACTCTGTAGCGGCTATTGAAAAAAGTGGCTTAGCAGACAAGATTAGCCATATCTCCACAGGTGGTGGCGCATCCTTGGAATTCTTAGAAGGTAAAATCCTACCAGGTATTGCTGCATTGTCTGAGGCATAATATGAGAAAACCCATTATTGCAGGAAATTGGAAAATGAATGGCACCATTGCGTCTGGATCTATCCTGATCGAAGCGTTTAACAGCGTGTTACAAGATATGGAATTATCCTGTGATGTAGTTGTTTGCCCGCCTTTTACAGCTATTGAACGTGCAGTAGCATTAACACGCGATACAGCTATTGCAGTAGGCGCACAAACCATGGATTATCATGATGCTGGTGCATTTACTGGTGAAATTTCACCACTTATGCTTACAGAGGTAGGCGTCAATTATGTTATCATTGGTCACTCTGAACGCCGTGAATATTATGGTGAAACAGATGAGACGGTAAATGCAAAGATTAAAAGTGCATTCCATCATAATTTGACACCTATTGTCTGTGTTGGTGAAAGTTTAGAACAACGTGAGTCCGGTCATACTCTTGACTGGATTACGTCTCAACTTAAAGGTGCTTTGGTTGATGTTCCGAAGGAACAAGTTAGCCAATTGATTGTTGCGTACGAACCAATTTGGGCTATCGGTACAGGAAAAACAGCAACTGCTGATCAAGCTGAAGAAGTATGTAAAGAAATTCGTGATTACATACGCTCTTTATACGATGATGAGACTGCTGATGCTGTGCGTATCCAATATGGTGGTAGTGTTAAATCTGAAAATGCTCTCGAAATCCTAGGAGAACCTAATATTGATGGGGCACTCGTAGGTGGTGCATCTTTAGTAGTTGATGAATTTATTGATATCATTAAAGCGGCAAATCAAGTAAGCGCTTAATATGAGGTTAAAAATGGCTAAATTAAAGGCTCCCGTAATGCTAGTCATCTTAGATGGCTTTGGCATGGGAGATCAATCAGATACAACCAATGCTGTAGTACAGGCGAAGCCGCACTGTTTTAATCAATTATGGGATACGTATCCACATACAAAATTAGAAGCATCAGGACTAGCGGTAGGCCTTCCAGAAGGCCAAATGGGGAATTCTGAGGTTGGCCATTTAAACCTGGGCTCTGGTCGCATTGTGTACCAAGATTTAACTCGTATTACTAAAGACGTTGAGTCTGGTGAGTTTTATAATCGCCCTGTTATAAAGGAAATATATGAAGTAGGCAAAAAACAAAGCTTACATCTTATCGGCCTAGTTTCTGATGGTAATGTGCATTGCTCCTTAGAACATATCAAGGCTGTTATTAAAGGCGCTCATGACAATGGTATTGAACATGTATATGTACATGCATTGCTCGATGGTCGTGATGTAGCACCTCAATGCGCACAAGGTTATATCAAAGATTTAGAAGCATATATGGCAGAGCTAAACTGTGGTAAAATTGCCACCGTTAGTGGTCGCTATTATGCAATGGATCGGGATAATCGTTGGGACCGTGTGGAACTTGCTTACAATGCTATTGTACATGGTCAAGGTGAAAGTGCCGCATCAGCTTGTGAAGCGGTACAACAATCTTATGATAAGGATGCAGCTGATGAGTTTGTTCTTCCTACAGTGATTGACACTGAAGGAACTATCAAGAATGGTGATGCTGTTATCTTCTGTAACTTCCGTCCAGACCGTGGGCGTGAACTTACAAAAGCCTTAGTATTGCCAGAATTTGATGGCTTTAACCGTGAACCATTATCCTTGTATATGGCGACCATGACCAAATATGAAGATGGCTTACCAGTTCATATTGTGTACGAAAAAGACATCTTGTCAGAAACATTAGGCGAAGTACTCAGTGTAGGTGGCTATCGTCAATTGCGTATTGCTGAAACAGAGAAATATGCCCATGTAACGTACTTCTTCAACGGCGGTAAAGAGGAACCATTTGAAGGCGAGGACCGCATCCTTGTAAAATCACCTCAAGTGGCAACTTATGATTTACAACCTGAGATGAGCGCTTATGAAGTGACTGATAAGGTTGTACAAGCTATTCAAGATGAAACATATGACATGATTATCTTGAACTTTGCAAACCCAGATATGGTCGGTCATACAGGTAGCTTTGAAGCAGCTGTTAAAGCAGTGCAAGCAGTAGATACTTGTTTAGGTCGAATCGTAGAGGCTATACGTAATAAAAAGGGTCATTTGTTGATTACCGCAGACCATGGTAATGCAGAGCTTATGGTTAACCATGAAACAGGTAAGGTGCATACAGCACATACAACGAACTTGGTACCGTTAATTTTAATGAGTGATACTCTAAAATCAGCTACATTAGAATCTGGTAAATTATGTGATATTGCGCCAACATTATTAGACTTGGCTGGCATAGATCAACCAAAATCTATGACTGGGCATAGTTTGGTAAAAAAAGCATAATATAGAGTTTTCACTATATTTATAGTTAATTAGAGTTATAACCTATATGGTTTAGCTCAATATATAATGATTGTCGTATGACAGTCATTCCATTAGATTTTATGAGGTGAAGAAATGGCAGTAATTGAACAAGTCATTGCAAGAGAAATTTTAGATTCCCGCGGTAACCCAACTGTTGAAGTTGAAGTATGTTTAGAAGATGGCACTATTGCAACAGCTGCAGTTCCATCTGGTGCTTCTACAGGTAAGTTTGAAGCTGTAGAATTACGTGATGGTGATAAATCCCGTTACTCTGGTAAAGGTGTATTAACAGCTATCGACAATGTTAATGCTAAAATCGGTCCTGCCATTATTGGTTATGATGCGACTGAACAAGTAGCTATCGATAACTTGATGTTGAAATTAGATGGTACAGACAATAAATCTAACTTAGGTGCTAATGCAATTCTTGGTGTATCTATGGCAGTAGCTCGTGCAGCAGCTGAATCCTTAGATTTGCCATTGTTTGCATACCTTGGCGGTTTCAACGCAAAAGAATTGCCAGTTCCTATGATGAATATCTTGAATGGCGGCGCACATGCGGATAATAACGTAGATATTCAAGAATTTATGATCATGCCTGTAGGCGCGGAATCCTTTGCTGAAGCTCTTCGTAGCTGTGCAGAAGTATATCATACATTGAAATCTGTACTTCATGATAAAGGCCTTAGCACTGCCGTAGGTGATGAAGGTGGTTTCGCACCAAACTTGGCATCTAACGAAGAAGCATTAGAAGTAATTTGTGAAGCTATTAAAGCGGCTGGTTATGAACCTGGTAAAGACTTCAAATTAGCTCTTGATTCTGCATCTTCTGAATTCTATGAAGATGGCAAATACAATTTAGCTGGCGAAGGCAAAGTTAAAACAGCTGCTGAAATGGTTGATTTCTACGAATACTTAGTAGGTAAATACCCAATCGTATCCATCGAAGATGGTCTTGCTGAAGAAGATTGGGATGGCTGGAAATTGTTGACAGAACGCCTTGGCGATCGCGTACAACTTGTTGGTGATGATTTATTCGTAACTAACACAAAACGTTTAGCTCGTGGTATTGAGCTTGGTGTAGGTAACTCCATTCTTGTAAAAGTTAACCAAATCGGTACTTTAACAGAAGCATTCGACGCTATGGAACTTGCTAAACGCGCAGGTTATACATGTGTAGTATCTCACCGCTCTGGCGAAACAGAGGATACATTTATCGCTGATATTGCAGTAGCTGTAAATGCTGGCCAAATTAAGACTGGTGCACCAGCTCGTTCTGAACGTGTAGCTAAATACAATCAATTGCTTCGCATTGAAGAAATGTTATACGAAACAGCACAATATAAAGGTAATGACGTTTTCTATAACTTAAAATAAAAATCGTCTTAGCTAAAAGTTCAATAAGGGCGCCCTTCGGGGCGCCTTTTTTGTATGCCTAAAATAAAAAAGTTTTCGCTTCGTGGATTTTTAAACATAAAAGAGGAATTAAAGATGTGATGTCGAACCATATAACGCCATACGCTAGTGTGAGGTAAAAACATACCGCAAGGTATAGGAGGTGACCATGTATGTAGATGTAACATTAGACGATATTATTCTGTATGCATTAGAGCATCATGTCAGCGATATTCACTTTGATCCAACTAAAAATGGTGTACAAATTAGATTACGACAAGATGGATTATTACAGACGCATATGACTGTATCAAACGAAGAGGCAGATCTTATTATTAACCGTATCAAGGTATGTAGTACGTTAGATATTAGTGAAAAGAGATTGCCTCAAGATGGTCGTTGGGCATGGAGTCATAAGGATACATCGGTAACGATGCGCGTATCTACATTACCCAGTTTATATGGAGAAACTTTGGTGTGTCGTCTTATGGGGAATGAAGGTAGTCATAAGGATCTAAAAGCGTTAGGCATGCGTGCAGATATTTTTGATCATATTGAACAGCTATTAAAACGTCCTTATGGATTGTTACTTATCTGTGGACCTACGGGAAGCGGCAAGACTGCTACCTTATATGCGATGCTCCGCATGTTGAATTTAGAGGAAACAAAGCTAATTTGCCTTGAAGACCCTGTAGAGGCTGAAATAAAAGGAGCCATTCAAATTGGTATTAACGAAAAAATCGGCTTTACCTTTGCCAAAGGGTTAAGATCTGTGCTACGTCAAGATCCAGATACGATTATGATCGGTGAGATTCGGGATAAGGAGACGGCAGAGCTGGCTGTTAAATCAGCTTTAACCGGACACCGTGTACTATCCACTATTCATACAAATACAGCACTTGGTGTTGTAACGCGTCTCATGGATATGGGGGTAGAACCGTATTTAATACGGGCTACCTTGATGGGGGCCATTGCACAACGTCTAGTTAGAAAATTTGATGGTACATCGTATCACGGACGGACTGCTCTGTTTGAATACTTAGAGATACCTATTAATTCGGCTCAGTGGGATCAATTAGAGGCACATGTATTACTGTCCTTAGAAGATTCCGCCCGTGAAGCCGTAGCTCAACATGTTACATCTATAGAGGAGGTGCATCGTTGTGGACTCATGCTGTAATAGTGAAAGTTTAGAAACCATTGTTGAAGAGGCTATACACTTATCATCAACAGATATTCATCTACAATGTGGCGAGCCTATCTATTTGAGACATGGTGATGGATTAAAGGCCACTCAATTTGTATGTACCACTACGTTGATTGAAGATATTTTGCGACGTTGTGGTATAGCATCGTATGAATGGCAATCTATTGATGAAGCTTGTTCCTGTTGTGGTGTACGTATTCGTGTTCATCTGTATCGAGCTAATCAAACTATATGTGGCACACTTCGCTTATTGTGTCATCAACAACTTAAACTGGATGATAATAGTGAAGGTCAACTCCTACAAAAATTATGTGAATCTCATGATGGTTTATTGCTCGTCTGTGGCCCTACAGGCAGTGGTAAAAGTTTTACCTTAGCTTGCTGTATTGATTATATCAATCAAACAATGGAGCGTCACATCATCACCTTAGAAGACCCCATCGAATTTGAGTTTAAACCTAAGAAATCGTTAATTCATCAACGCCAATTAGGTGCAGATATTAAGTCTATGTCTGATGGTATTCGAGATGCATTGAGGGAGGATCCAGATGTCATTATGGTAGGAGAACTCCGAGATCGAGAAACCTTAGAGGCTGCTCTTCATGCAGCCGAAACAGGTCATCTTGTGATGGCAACCATGCATA
Source organism: uncultured Veillonella sp. (assembly GCF_905209685.1). Taxonomy (GTDB): domain Bacteria; phylum Bacillota; class Negativicutes; order Veillonellales; family Veillonellaceae; genus Veillonella. The sequence goes on from NZ_CAJLUB010000002.1 coordinate 6,433, forward strand.
CACAGCGGGCTGTAATGGCTGTTCACCGTATGATTTCACTATTCCCTGGTGAACAACAAGAGGAGGTGCGTAGTCAAATATCTCAAGTACTACGTGCCGTTATATGTCAACGGCTCCTTCGATGGAATAAAAAGTTCATTACCATTCGGGATATTTTGCTAAACACGCATGCGGTAGCGAATTTGATACGTACTCGTAAGGAACCACAGATTATTTCTATTCAAGAAACACAATTACCTATGAAAACACTAGAGATGGCCGTACGAGATGCGAAGGTACAATATGGCTCTCAGCAACAACTACATACATTATTAGATCAACAATTATCGTAGGTGAAGGTATGGAGGCTTATGAATATGTCGTAAAAGATGAGAATAATGAAACGATCAAAGGTTTAATATGGGCGGATTCAGAACAGGAGGTCGGCACACGGTTAAAGCGAGATGGATATAAGATTTATAAAATTACCTTACAAGTAAATAAGAAGAAACATAAGTGGAATCATACTATGGTGGTAGATGTAACCTATCAATTAGGACTACTCATCGAATCTGGCGTGCCTTTACGACGAGCATTACAGTTATTGTGTCAGGGAAAGCGAGGCCTTTTATATACAGCCTTATATGAATCGATTGAGCGTGGTCAAACGTTGTCTCAAGCATTGCGAAGTGAAGGTTGTCCTGCCATTGCACTGGCTTTATTAGAAAGTGGAGAGGCCGCAGGTACATTAGGAGAAAGCTTGCAATATATATCACGTCACTATGATTGGGAACGACAGCTACGGCAAAAGGTTATCAGTGCTATTTCTTATCCATTATTTTTACTTGTATTAATGAATATCTTTTTTCTTGTTACCATCTTGTTTATTGTTCCATCCTTTGAAAAGGTTTTTACCACCATGCATATTACATTACCAGTGATGACGCGAGCCCTCTTTGCATTAGGACAAGGGTTAAAGAATCATCCCATAGTGGTTGTTATTCTGCATTGTGTAGGCCTAGGAGCTATGGTCTTTGCATATCATCAACATAGTATAAAACGCAAAGTACATCGTTGGCTTTGGCAGTTGGCTCACCGATACCAATGGATGACCTGCATTTACTATACAAGTATGTTGAAAGTTTGGGCGCTTTTGTTAGATTCTGGAATTTCTATTATTCACACAGTGAATATTACAAGACCTTTATGGGGCAATATGTATGGTGCCGAATGTAGTGAAAAGGTAGAAGCAAAATTATTATCAGGCCATTCTTTTGAAGAGAGCCTAAGAACGGAGAATATTGGAAATTCCTTTATATGGCAAATGATCTCTATTGGAGAGGAAAGTGGGGAACTCGTAAAGATGTTAGAACATTGTGGACATTATTATGAATCTATACTTTCAAAATATATTGCCCGTCTTGAGAGACTATTAGAACCGATATTACTGACTTTGATGGGAATCGGTGTAGCCGTTTTGGTTGTATCTGTTATGTATCCGTTGTTTACGTCTATTGCTAAATTGGGAGGGCAGTAGGCATTGTTATCAAGCTATTTTACAGGATTAATAATGATAAAAGGAGGATATTATGAGTTCTGTTATGCACCTAGTTCATGGATTAAATCATAGATTAGAAATATGTGGTCAATGGATTGTAGAACATCTACAAATTAATCATGTTCGAGAAAACCTTAAAAAATCGAGAAAAGGTGGATTTACTCTTGTAGAATTAATGGTTGTCGTTGCAGTTATTGCCATATTAGCGGCCATTGCGATGCCACAATTTCTATCGGCTGCTGATAGAGCGCGAACTGCGAAGGAAACAGCAGATATTCAAATTATTAAAAATGCAACACAGCTCTATATGATTGTTAAAGATGTAAGTGTAAAGAAGTGCTTATTTAATGTATCTTTTAGATATAATACTTTCAATTCGTCAAAAATCGTCAAAAATTTTATTTAAAAATATTAGCAACTGCATTTGATGCTGCTGCTTTCATTTCATCGTTATAATGCACATAGGTTTTCATAACCATTTGTGGTGTATCACCAAGTAAAGATGATACAGTTTTCACATCAAGTCCGTTAGCTAATAGTTTTGTAGCGTAGGTGTGTCTAAGGTTATGTGCTGATAGGTTATCTCCAAAGCGTTTCAAGTATGTGTTTATTTGCCATTTAACACCATTTTTCTTGTATGGGTTTAACACTAAATCATGTTCAAACTCTAACTCATGTGATTTGTACTCTATAAGTATGTTTTTTAATATAGGCGGAATTGGCAAAATTCGCACCGAATTGGCGGTTTTAGTTTTCTCAAAGGTGATAACACCTTTACGGAAAGAAAGTTGCTTATTGATGTGAATTTGGCGATTTTCTATGGATATATCATTCCAAGTTAAACCATATACTTCACTAAACCTCATTCCTGTATATCTAGCTATCTGTAAAAAGTAATAGGCTTGTGGATATTTCTCACGCATATATTTTGCAAACTGGTTTAAATCTTCATCGGTTATTGTATGGATCATATTCTTACGTTCGACACGTGGCAACCTAACACCAGTACATGGGTTATCACTAATTATCTTGTATGGGTTGATAGCTATATAGAATATCCTTTCCACTACCTTATAATACGAATTGATAGTAGTAGGTGAGTTAGCCATTTTATTTACCGCATTTTGAATGTGTAACGGCTTAATATCTGACAACTTCATATCGTGGATAAACTTGAAAGCACACACCGCATGACGATACATAACCAAAGTATTATGCGTGACGTGTGCCTTTTTTATTTCAAGGAACATATCCGCAAATTCCTTGAATGTTAATTCTTTTAATTCTGTATCTTTTGTGAGTAATGCGGTTTTGTCTAATTCCTTAACTATAACGTGTCCGTATTCCTTAGCCTCACGTTTAGTTTTGAAACCCTGTTTAGACTTCTGTTTCCATTTGTAGCCGTCTTTGTATGCGACTATGATTTGAAACCCTTTATCCTTTTTTCTTATTGTAAAGTTGTATTGCATGGTATACCTCACAATATATGCGTGTAGAAATTTATTCCCTCGAACTCAATTTCCCTTGCGTGTGCCATGCGTTCTAATAAATCAATATTAGCGTGGCTGAACATATCATCATTTAATATATGACCTATCTCATGCAGTATTCCTTTACGTTGTACATCAATAGGTTTATCACGATTAACTAGAATGGTGTAAGTGCCATCATCGTTTAAAGTAAGTACTGCATTTTGAGATGGTCTTAACTTTGTGTAGATTAAAACTATATTCATATACATTCCCCCTTATGGGAGTATTGTACATAAAATAATGTGTATAATTTTTCGCATTATTTATTTGTGATTGAGTGGAATATCCAAACCAGTACAGATGTTAGCCATATAGACATTGACGATACTATACCTACGCTTAATACAAAGTTAGGTTTGTAATTAATAAATAATACGTTTAGTAGAATTGAAATGATTAACCACGGAACAAAAACGCTATAAGGTTTATTTTGCTTAGAATAGAATAATATAAATAATATAGTGGCTATGATACCTACAACACCTGCAACAGTAGGATAACCAAAGAAATAAGCAACTATAGATATAACAGAGAATAGTAGTTCCATATTATTTGCCCTCACGTTTCTTTAACATTTCAATAGTGTTGATTACAAAATCAATATCATCCTTGGACATATCCTTACTTGCATCAAAGAGTAATTTAAGGTTTGGGTTATCTTTTACTGCTTGTGCGTATTCTGACACCTTTTGATCATTGTAATAATGTAAACCCATTAAATCTTCTGGTGTTGTATTTAAAGCCTCAGCGAATGCAAATATTTTAGATTGAGCCAAATCAATTTTACCGCTTTCAATTTTAGCGATGCTGGTTCTATCTTTATAACCAACTTTTCTTGCCAACTCATCTTGCGACATTTTCAGGTTTTCTCTTAATGTTTTTATATTGTCATATAGTGTCATATCAAATCACCTCTTAACGCTATTATCCATTATGATTTTAAATGTAACGTGAAAAAAAATCAACTTTTTTAGGAAAAAGTGTTGACACATATTCACCATAATGTTATATTATGAGTGTGAATTAAATTCACACATAACAAAATACGAAAGGGGGTGTAGAATGGACACACTCAAAGAAATTATTAATGCTAAAGGTTTTAAGTTAAATTTTGTAGCTAGTGAGTTAAACATCACTAGAAAGGCTTTATATAAGAAGTTGAGAGGTGATAGCGAATTTAAAGCTAGTGAAATTGCACGATTGGTTGATATGTTGAGATTAACCAGCAAAGAAACTAAGGAAATTTTTTTTAAATAAAATAGTGAATTAAATTCACACAAGGGGATGAGATATGGAGAGCCTTGTATATACAGTTGACCAAGTAGCCGAACTGTTACAAATCTCAACAACATCTGTTTACAACCTAAGAAATGATGGAACGCTAACACAACTACCAAATATAAGTGGTGTGAAATTTAGCAAAAGAGAGGTTGAAGCACTAGCAGGTGTTGAGGATGAATACAACGCAATCGGTTACAGAAAACTACAAAGTGAGGTGGAGAGCCTAAGAAAAGAAAATCGTAAGTTAAAGAGTGAAATAAAAAAAATCACCAGCCAAATGCTAGTGATTGTAGGAGAAGATTTGAATGATTAAGTTATGTTACGCACTACGCACCATTGCAGCGATATTAGTTGTTGGTGGAATGGGAAGTCTACAGTTAGACACAATAGACTTTTGGACATTCTTTTGTCAATCAATGCTAGGAGTGGTGATGTGGATATTAGTTGGATATTGGTTAGACGATATCCAATATTACGAAAAGAAAAAAAGTCCGCTAGTGAAAAGTGTAGAAGAAGTTTAGCGGACTTAGTGTAAGGAGTATTAGAAAATACTCTACTTGTATTTTAGCATAGGAGATTTTGAATGCCAAGTTTATATGAACTAAATAAAGATTATAAAGAGTTGCAAGCAATGTTAGAGGTGGCTGAAACCGAAGAGGATATGCAAGCCATCCAAGATACTTTGGATATGTTAGACTGCAGCATCGATGAGAAAATCGAAAATACTGCAATGTTTATCCGTAACCTAAAAGGTGATATTCAAGCGTTTAAGGATGAGTCCAAACGGCTAAGTGCTAAAGCTAAGACTTTGGAAAATATGACAGAACGATTGAAGAATAACATAGATCATGTCATGAAAGAAAACCAATTAACAGAAAAGAAAGTTGGACAATTCAAATGCTACTACAAAGCAAGCGAAACAGTAGAAATTGATGATTTGTATGCATTGCCTGATGAATTTAGAAAAACAACAATTACTGCTGATAAAGTGGCAATCAAAAAAGCAATCAAAGCAGAACAAGAAGTAGCTGGTGCGAGAATTGAAACACACATGAATTTACAGATTGGTTAGGTGAAACATGGAAAACATAGAAAAAATAACTGATAGCCAAGTAGTTTTAAATCAAAGGGTTGGTGATATTCAACATAAGTTGAAAGCACCTAAAGGACAATACAATTCCTTTGGTAAATATAACTATCGCAGCTGTGAAGATATTTTAGAGGGTGTTAAACCGTTGTTAAAAGAACACAACTTAGCACTTCTTATTGATGATGAAATCGTACAAATTGGTGATCGATACTATGTGAAAGCTACCGCAAAAATTACGGATGGTAGAGAGATTGTAAGTGCGACTGCATATGCAAGAGAACCTGATACAAAAAAAGGTATGGATGAAAGTCAAATTACAGGTGCCACATCATCTTACGCTAGAAAGTACGCACTCAATGCGTTGTTATGTATCGATGATACAAAAGATGCTGACACAATGGATAATAGCAAAAAGCCTGCACAACAAACACAAGAAACTGTTTACAACTGGCAAACACTAAAAGCTAGAGCCACACAAGGTGGTATTAGCGAAGATGATTTGAAACATTATCTAAAAGAAACGCTAAAAGTTAATGAGTCAAAAGACATGACACAAGAACTTTATCAACAAGCGTTCAACTGGGTGAATGCCCAAAGGTACGCTAAACGATGAAGTGGACAACAAATAATATCGAAACATTAAGAAGTCCACTAGGTGTAATGGTAGTAATACCTGCACCACATGACAATGATCTATCAAAGATTACTACTGATAAAGAGTACATAGTAGAAATTAAACGTAAAACTAAATCAAGAAGTCTAAATGCTAATTCTTATTGCTGGGTGTTATGTCAAAATATAGCACTTGAACTTAGTAAACATAGCTACACAACAAAAGAAGATGTATACAAAAAAGCTATAAAGGACTGTGGACATTTCACATATGTTCCAGTCCGTGAGGATGCAGTCGAACGCTATATTCAAATATGGCAAGCACATGGTATCGGATGGCTGGCGGAAGATGCTGGAGAATGTCAGAGCCTAAAAGGGTATCACAACATAATGTGTTACCACGGCTCATCGGTATATACAACTGCAGAAATGCAACGGCTTATTGACTGCTTAGTTGATGAGTGCAACCAGCTTGGAATAAAACGTGATGATAGCGATTATGTCCAATCGTTAGTTAAGGGGTGGGAGAGTGAACAAACGGAAACGTGAAGATGAAAAGCTACTAAAACAAAATAGACCTAAAGTGCTTGAACGTGATAACTACTCATGCGTACTGTGTGGCGGTCATGAGGGTATATCGATACATCACATTGTATTCCGTTCACAGTTAGGTAAAAGCACGATGGATAACCTAGCTTGCTTGTGTGTGCATTGCCACATACCAATAGCACATGGGGTGTTTGCTAAAGAAACTAGAAAGCGATTACAAGAAATTGTTAAGGAAAGGATGAAACACTATGAATAAAGACCGATTGGGTGAATACGAAAAACTAGAAATGTTAAGAGCATTGATTAGTGCTAGAATTATGTACTTTGAGAATAAGCAAGGGGCTAAAAATTACCATCAAGACATAATCGATGAATATAAAATGCTAGAAAATGTTGTGTGTGCTGCATTAAATCCTCTTTTACGTGAAGCGATTGATGAATTGTTAGGAAAGGTTAGTGCATGGCAGAAAGAAGAATGATGGCAAAGTCCATTATTAAATCAGACCAATTCCTTGATATGCCAGCTACAACACAAAACCTATACTTTCATATGTTGTTAGATGCAGATGATGATGGGTTTGTAAATGCGCCTAAATCTATCATGCGTATAGTTGGTGCTAAAGATGATGATATGAAGTTGTTAGTAGCTAAACAATTTGTAATAAGTTTTGGTAGTGGTGTTATCGTAATCAAACATTGGAAGATACATAACTACATACAAAGTGATCGTTACAAACCAAGTATACAACCTGAAAGAAAGTTATTAGAAATTACTGCAAACAAAGAGTATCAGTTGAATGAAAGCCATGTATCCACATTGGATACAGAATGTATACAAGATGTATCCGTAGGTAAGGTAAGGTTAGGTAAGGCTAGTATAGGTAAGGTTAGGTTAGATAAGACTATAGAGGGCGAATGTGAGAAACCACATTCACCAAAGCGTAAAACTTTTACTAAACCTACTATTGATGAAATACAAGACTACTGCATTGAAAGAAACAACAATGTAAACGCTGAACAATTTTATGACTATTACGAAAGTAATGGTTGGAAAGTAGGCAAAAATTCCATGAAAGATTGGAAAGCAGCGGTCAGAACATGGGAGCGTAGTGAATACAGAAATCTAAAAGTGAGTAAGAAACAACAAGCCATTGATGTTGTTAATGATTTAATGCAAGAGTTTGGGGGTGCAAATGAACAATCAACAACAGATAGTGAAAGCACTATCGATGTTACAGCTAGCGTACAGTACTGATATGCCAAAGGAACGCATGAAGTTATATGTTTATAAGCTATCAGATATTAACCCAGTTACGTTAGAACAAGCGGTGAATAATTTAATTGATAGATGTAAATTCTTACCAACGATTGCAGAAATCAGAGAGGAATGTTCCGCATTAAGTGCCTTTGTAAATGCACATGAGGAACTACCGACTGCACAAGATGCATGGGAAAGAGTGTATCAAGTAGCTAGATCATATGGCTATGAAAAAGGTTTAGAAAAGTTAGAGGGTTTAACAAAACAATGTGCCAGGGCAATTTGGAAATCGTTCGACCCTCAAAACGGCGATAACTTCAACGAAACATCATGTAGGGCGCAGTTTGTTAAGAACTACGAAGTACAAGAAACAAGGGAACGTGAGCGATTGAGATTGTCTAATTCGATTAAAGATAATCACTTGTTGTTAAAGGCAAGAGAAAAAGCAGAACGTGAACGAGTGCTGCTAAATGCTGGTAAAAAGCAAATCGAAATGACCTCTACAGGAAACTTGGTAGAGGTAGCAAAAGAACCAGTTGATGTAACAGAAATAATCAACAAAAGCAAAATATCAGATAAAGGGAAAGAGTTATTGAAACAAGCAATAGGGGGATAAATGAAAGAAAGAGTGAAAGAATTTGATGTCAGCGTGAATGTCAATTTCAATATTAGCTTTCAAGTGCTGGCAACTAGCGAGGCACAAGCAAGAGTAAAGATTGAAAACTTGCTTGAAATTATGAGGAATGAGGCAACAGTCGATTGCCACATTCACAAAAACTACGATGTGTTTGTTGATGAAGTAGATGCTGAATTAAATCAAATCAGTTATTGGTAAGGGGTGATGAGTTGTTAAGTAAAAAAAGAAAGATGGTAATCACCATTGAGATACCTCTAAACGTGGACACACAAGAAGAGGCAACTCAACAAATGCAAATGATTATGAAAGCAGATGCACGAACCTTTGAAAGCCTAGAGGAAATTATCAAGGTGTATAAAGGTACGATGTGCATCGAACAAAAGATTTAAAGGAGAATTTGATGAATACAGTACAAATTATGGGGAACTTGGCACGTGATCCAGAGGTTAGATATACACAATCTGGAAAAGCGGTAGCCACATTTACAGTAGCAGCGAGCAATACATACATTGATAGCAATAATGAAACAAAAGAACAAACCGCTTTCATCAACTGTGTAGCATGGGGAAAGCTAGGTGAAAGCATCGGTAATTTGCGTAAAGGCAATAGAGCGTTTGTTGAGGGCAGACTTCAAACACGTTCTTATGAAACTGCTGACGGTCAAAAACGATATGTAACAGAAGTAGTAGCAAACTTTGTAGGTACATCTTTAATAAATGATGAAACTGCACCAAGTAACTTTGAAAGTTTTGAAAACACAAATCAAGATGAAAATATTCCGTTCTAGGTGGCCAATGTGAAAATATTAGATGCTTGTTGTGGTTCTAAAATGTTTTGGTTTGATAAAGAACACAAAGAAACTGCATATATGGATAACCGAACATTAGACACAACGCTATGTGATGGTAGGAAATTAATCGTAAAACCTGATGTGATCGCAGATTTCCGTAAGATGCCGTTTGAAGATGAGAGCTTTCACTTAGTAGTGTTTGACCCACCGCACTTATTAAAGGCTGGTGATAAATCGTTCCTAGCATTGAAATATGGACGATTAGAGCAAACATGGCAAGAGGATATTAAACAAGGGTTATCTGAGTGTTGGCGAGTACTAAAACCAAATGGAACGATGATATTTAAATGGAATGAAGAACAAATCAAGTTACCAATGGTTAAAGGGTTACTTCCTAGTGAGCCAATATTTGGCCAACGTAGAGGTAAAACAGTATGGTTAGTGTTTTTTAAGGAAAAGGAGAAATAAACATGAATAAGATTGTATCCGCTTTATTGGTAGTAGTTATGATTGGTGCGGTAGTTTGGAGTTTTGCGTTTGGTGTTCCAATGTATATGGTGTGGCAGCAACAAAAAGCAGGCGAGGCAGAACTTGCTAGAGCTGAACAGAATAGACAAGTTGCGGTATTAGAGGCTAAGGCAAAACTAGATAGTGCTGAAAGCCTAGCACAAGCAGAAGTTAAACGTGCAGAGGGTACTGCAAAAGCAAATCAAATCATCGGTCAATCATTAAAAGGTAATGAGGCATACATCCATTGGTTATGGGTTGATACTTTGAAAGATAGTAAAGACCAAATCATCTATATTCCAACAGAGGCTGGTGTGCCTATTACGGAAAGTTTCAGATTGAAAGAAAGCAAATAAGACGATAATGACAGAACGAGATATTCAAGATGCATTAGGACGGCATCTATTTCTTAAAAATATATGTATACCAAATGTGATGATGAGGGATAGTGGGAAACCACCTTATGAGGCTGATTTCATCTACTTCAACTTAAACACTTTGCACTTAACAGAAGTTGAAATCAAAACTGATATAAACGATTTTAAGAATGATTTCAAGAAAGCACGTTACCATGACAATCACAATGTTATGTATTTGTATTATGCATTACCTAGAGATTTGTACGATGATCATTATGAAGTAATTGATGAAATGCTTGGTGATGCTGGCTTAATCTTAATCGATGAAATAAATACATTTGATTTTCGAGGTAATCTTTATGATTTTGGCGGTTTTGTAAAGAGAGCAAAACGAATAAAAGGTTCTGTTAAATTGAACGAAAAGGAAAAGGAATACTATATGAGAATTGGGTGTATGAAATGGGTGAATAGATAATGCCAATAAATAGTAAAGATAAAGGTAAACGTGGTGAAAGAATGTGGCGTGATGTGTGTAGAGCCAATGGGTTTGATAAAGTCCGTAGAACTGCACAATATTGCGGAAATACAGGCGATGCATCGGACTGTGTAGGACTACCTAACATACATCAAGAAGTCAAATTTGTTGAAAACTTGAATGTCCGTAAAGCATATGAACAAGCGGAACACGATGCGCAACAAGCAAACAATGGCGATATACCTATTGTAGCTTGGAAGAAAAGCAATAAACCTTGGTTAGTAGTATTAAGTGCGGATGATTTCTTCCACATCTATAAGGAAAGTGAGTGGAGTAATGGTTAATATGAGTGAGTTTGTACCAGATAATAACCTTAACTGGTTAGCACTAGCAGCTTGTGTATATGGAGATATAAGTGCTGGTAGAGCATTGTGTTGTTTAGGTTTAAAAGGCACTAAGCCACAGAAAACATATACACGTGCAAGTGAGTTAGATGGAAATTCTTTATTGCAAATGCATAACGCTGGAATGTCATTAAGGGCAATTAGTTATCAAGTAGGAGCAGATTATAAAACGGTGAAAAAAGCGTTAGTTATGTTAGGGGTGGAGTTTTGAGAGAACAAATGAAAGTGAAGTTGGTTAGTGAATACGCACAACTACCAACACGAGGAAAGGTGAACTCCGATTTACCGCAAGTGTCCGCTGGGTTAGACCTATATTGTCCGTTTAGTGTAACTATACCAGCGGATAGTAAGCGACAAATTCCATTAGGTGTAACAGTTGAAATTCCACCTAATCACATGGGGTTATTAGCGCCAAGAAGTAGTATGAGTAAAACACCGCTACGATGTGCCAATAGTGTTGGAATAATTGATGAAGATTATCGAGGTGAGATTAGCATTGTATATGAAAATGTATCTTGCAAAAATTACACAATAAATAGAGGTGATCGCATCGCACAACTAATCATCGTTCCGATTAAATTGGTCGATGTAGTAGAGGTAGATGAATTAAGCGAAACAGAACGTGGTACTGGTGGTTATGGCAGTACTGGTAAATAAGTTATCTAAATTAATTAACATAAAAGGAGAAATTAACATGAATAAAAAATTAGTATTAGCAACAATGGTTATGGCAGCAGTAACAGGTAGCACATTTGCAAATGGTTTAGTAGTAGGTCAAGTAGAACCAAATACTACTGCACCAGTAGTTAGCGGTTACAATTCCGCTGCATTAGGTGTAAATACAGTAGTTACAGGTACAAGTACAATCGTTTTGGGTAGAGATAATAAAGTTAGCGGTAGCGATACAACAGTTATCGGTGCTAACAATGGCACAGTAAGTGCAAACCAAACTACAATTATCGGCTACAACAACAAAACCAATAGTAACCAAGAACAAGTAGTAATCGGTGCTAACTCCGAAACTGCTGGTCAAGGTGCAACAGTAGTTGGCACACATGGCAAGGCTACTGCATGGGATGCATACGCTATTGGTAATAACACACTTGCAGATAAAAGTAACAGCGTGGCACTAGGCACTAATTCCGTAACGGATGACCCAGTACCAACAAAACAAGTAGTATTGAATGGTGTAACCCATGTATTTGCAGGGGAAAACCCTCAATCTGTAGTGAGTGTTGGTTCTAAAGGTCGAGCAGGGTTTGGTGGTGTTAAATACTACAACCGCCAAATTACAAATGTAGCAGCTGGACAAGTTGATGCAGCATCTACCGATGCAGTAAACGGCAGTCAGCTATACGCTGCCTACGATGAAATCGCATCTATGGGTGCAAAACTTGCGAAACACGATAAAGATATCAAGTGCTTGAATATCCGTGTAGACCGCAATGTAAATAACATCAAAAATTTAACCGCTAAGGTTGATAACAATTACACAACGATTACTAACTCTATCAACGCAACAAACGAGCGTGTAGGTGCAAATTCTAAAGCTATTCAAGAAAATAGAACAGTAATTAATAATCACACAACGATCATTAATAACCACGAACAACAATTACAGTCTCACGAACAAACTTTAGTAGACCATGCAAACGTATTGGAAAACCATGAAAATCGAATTGAAAGTTTGGAACGTGGCATGACACGAAACGTAGACCGAGAAATTGGTAAGGTTGGTGCAGCTAATGCAGCATTATCCGCATTGCATTATCTTGGTTATAACAAAGACGATAAAATGACATTCTCCGTAGGCTATGGTCATTACAAAGGGCACAGCGCAGTAGCGTTAGGCGCTTTCTACGCACCAAATGAACACGTAATGTTTAGCGTAGGTGGTACACTTGGTTCTGAAAAAATGGTAAATGCTAGTGTGAATTTTAGATTGGGCAAAGGTTCTGAATATGAGTTAAACCATAAAGGCAAAATCAAAGAACTTGAAACATTGGTTACTCAATTAGTGGCAGAAGTTGAAACATTGAAAGCGAATAAATAATGAATGAGATTGAACGAGATATAGAAAGAAGAAAGATTGAATGTGAAATCGCAAGGTACGAAAATGAACGTAGGATATCAAGACTTGCAATGGCAAAACATTTAGCAATGCTTGATGCAGAGCGAAAGTGTAGAAATGATAGTTTGTTTTCGATTTTGTCAACAGGTTTATTGATATGGACTTTTGTGTTGTTGATTTGCATAACAATCATGATGTTTTTACCATTGTTTAAGTAAAGGATATGGGCGGTGAAATATCCGCCCTATCATAAGAGGTGAGCGTGAGAAGAGTTGATTTTGATTTATTAGCTAGTGCATTAACAATAGTTATAGCTGATACGATAATCAAACCTAAAATTGAAGTTAATGATGGTAGTATAAAAATCATATATGAGTTTTCTGGTTTTACTATTACAGAGTTATCAACAATATTTGAGATTGAACAATGTTTTAGATTAGATTTCTTTGTTGAAAAAGTTACTCTTAAAATAAAACACCAAATCTACAACTCTATGTCAGAAAGGTATATTGTTAGATGACAAACTATAGCGGTTACGTTGAACACTCCGATTTTTACATAGCACCTCAAGGCTATCAAGATGCGTTTAATTTCTTGTGCCAGCTTGCGGTAGAGAGTGAAGAGAATACATTTTACATCGGTAAAGTTGTAGATAATGGATATGATTTTGACTTGGAAGATGAAGTGATGTTTGTTTGGAATGAAGAAAACGGAGATTGGGTGAGCGATTGATTGGAGATAGAATTTTTTTCAATAACAATAAATTCGCAATAGACATTAATGGTGAAGTATGTAAACCAACCATAAAAGAAGATGTGTGTAAGTGTATCTTCTTCTATAAACACAAAGAAAAGTGGGTTAGATTTGAGTGTTTGTTGTGTGGTATTGAAAATGCAACTGATGAAAAGGTGGAAAGTATCAAACGATTTGCCAAAGGGTTCTTTATAAAGGAGAGTGAAAAAAGTATGATCACAGATGAACAAGGTAGAGAGTGGTTACTTCAAAAGTTATATGATGATGGCTGGAAATATTATGTTAAGAATATCGGTGATACTGCATTTGTAACAACAAAAAGACCAGTTATGAATGACGGTATATTAGATATAAATAGTGGCGGTCATGTAAAGTGTATTAATAACATAAGCAAAATAATGCCTAAAATAGAGCGGAATGAAGTGTTAAACATTGCAGAAGAATTAGGTATTGTTGATTGGTCGAAAGTAGAAGTTGATACACCGATTTTTGTAAGAAATAGCATTGCCGAAGTGTGGAAGTGTAGGTATTTTGCCGAATATGAAGATGGAAAAGTGTATACGTGGCGTGATGGAAAGACATCTTGGAGCAATGTAGTGTCTGATAGACCTGTTGCCTGGGGGTATGCTGAACTAGCGTTTAAAGGGTGAGGTGAAGTGTTTGGGAGAATATGACGAAAAGAAACTAATAGAAATGGCGGTAGAGTACCTACAACCTGTTAAGTTAATTGATGTACAGATTGCATCTATCAAGGAAGAAATCAATCAACTAAGAGCAAACCTTACATCCATAGGTGCTATTGATTACTCAAAAGACCGAGTAACAGGCGGTGGAACTCCGCAAGGCTTAGAGGGGAGCGTAGCAAGATTTCTTGATACAGTCGCAGAACGTGATAAGCGTATTGATGAGTTATCAAAGTTAAAATGCGATGCGATCACTAAGATAGATGCACTAGATGAAAAACTAGGGGCAATCATCTTGCGTTATGAGTTTGTACTCAACAATACAACAGAAGATGCTTATAAAATGATTGGGTGTTATTCGACAAAACAGGCGAAACGATACAAGCAAAAAGCGTTATTGGAGTTTGGGCTAAAACTTGTCCAGTAATGTCCGCAAATGTCCGTTAATGTCCATATACCTATAGTTTGCTATTAGGTATAATATATATGTAGAAGTTGCCACTAAGCGACTACTACTCACTCTTTCCTTAGGAAAAATCAAACACAACAACAAGCACGCCCATATAAGAGCGTGCCTTTGTTGTAATGGGCGAAATGGAACGTATAGCGCTAACGGTCGCAGAGTAGCAGCGCAACCATAATTGATTACTAAGGAAACAACACTATACTTTTTTCTAATTTCAATCTGAAAGTATGTGTTAAGACAAAAACTTTATATGTAAATTTACTGCTAACTGATAAGGGTGGGTCGAATATCCTCACAATATATAGCTTATACATTATTAACCTTAAAGATATGAACCTGCCCTAATTGGTTATACACATTGAATACTGACAACTAGCAGCCTCCAAAAGAAACTTATTCATATTCTTGTTGTTACTTAACCTAACACGATTACGATCCATCAAATTGTTAGTTGTTGGTATTGAGTGTGTAATTGATTATTGAAAACTAGGTGTGTTTCTCTTTTCCAACTTTGTATTTTTCTTATTCATAGTTGAACCTCAGAAAATAGTATAAATTGTCATATCATCAACACACCTAGTTTTGAGTGATTATTGAAAACTGGAGTTATATTTGTTTCCTAGGTACTTAACACACGATATAGAGTTTTAGAAGAAATGCTAATTCCTATGTGTTACATCGACAAGAGAGCGATGGTATAACTTCGGTTTTGAGTAATCAATACAAACAAAATGAATAAAACTATCATAAAATGAGGTATATCTACGTGGATATATCTCATTTTTTGCATAAATCTATCATAAAGGGGAGATTATGACAGAGGTCAGGTGTTGTAAAAGTAAATGCTTAAACAACAAAAATGGAGTGTGTACCGCAAACGTGATAGAGTACGATGGTTTATGTCAAACATACATAACCTGTGGCGGTGCAAGTAAAGGTAATTACGGCTTATGTGTTAGATCACATGGGAAATTAAAAAGGAAAGGTGGCGAAGTACTTAAATGATTAAAGCAATTAAACAATTCATTGAAGATAGAAAACTGTTCAAACAAGCAGCCAAGAACTTAAACGATAAAGAACTACAAGCTAAAGCAAAATACGCATATGAGCATCGTGGCGATACAATGATTACACTCATCGATGGTTTAGCTATCTTATGTGCGGTACTAATCTTAATTGGTATTGTGTGGTGTTGGATGTGAATTATCAACCAACGATAAAGAAACTATTAACCGCATTACGGATGAATGGTAGACGATATACACTTGATGTAAGGCAATCATGGAGTAAATATGATAAGCCTTGCAAAATATATATTGTTAGTCGAATGTACACAGAGGAAGAGTACAAACTAACATTTCCTCATAAGTACAAAAAGGGTAAGACCTTTAAACAAGGACAACTATATAAAAAAGAAAGTGAGTACAGTAGCACCAAGCAACACGAGGTGTTACTTTTTTTAGTTAAAGCATATAAAGGTGGTGAGTAACATTGACGAATATAGAAGAATTAGCACAAAAACTAACTAAGAAAGAACGCATATTCGCTGATGAATACGTTAAGACCACCAACGGAACACAAAGTGCAATTACTGCTGGGTATTCAGAAAAAACCGCAAGAAGTAAAGGTAGTCAGTTGTTAACAAAAATAAACGTGCGCCAATATATAGAGGCAGTCATGAACGAACGTAGCAAAGACACAATCGCAACGGCTGATGAGGTGTTGGAATATCTGACTAGGGTTGTGCGTGGTGAAGAAAAAGATGCGTTTGGTTTAGATGTATCTGTTGCCGATAAAACGAAAGCAGCTGAACTCTTAGGTAAAAGACATATGCTATTTACTGACAAGGTGAAACTTGATGCAGAAATAGAGATTGATATATCAGACCGCATGAAACAAGCAAGGGTGAAGTCCGATGAAGTACAACAAGGCACAACTGATTGATGCGTTGGGTTCGTTCACTCATGATCCATTAGGGTTTGTATATTTTGCTTTCCCTTGGGGTGAAAAAGGAACACCTTTAGAAAGTTTTGATGGTCCTGACGAATGGCAAGTTAAGACTTTCAAGAAAATAGGTGAAGAACTACGCAAGGGAAAGTCATTAGCTAAGGCAATACAAATTGCAGTTGCATCTGGTCATGGTATTGGTAAGTCAGCCTTTTCTTCATTGTTGATTTTGTTTGCTATTGCTACACATGAGAATACAAGAGGTGTAGTAACTGCTAATACTGATACACAGTTAAAGTCTAAGACTTGGGCGGAACTTAACAAATGGTACAACCTGTTTATAGGTAAAGAGTTATTCACCTACACCGCTACGGCATTATTTAGTGCTGATAAACAGTACGAAAAGACATGGCGGATAGATGCTATTCCATGGAGTGAAAGTAACCCAGAGGCATTCGCAGGCTTACACAATCAAGGTAACCGAATACTAATAATCTTTGATGAGGCATCCGCAATATCCGATAAGATATGGGAAGTAACAGAGGGGGCTTTAACAGATAAGGAAACCGAGATTATCTGGTGTGTGTTTGGTAACCCTACACGTAATAGTGGCAGGTTTAGAGAATGTTTTAGAAAGCATCGTAACTATTGGACTACATATCAAATTGATAGCCGTACTGTTAAAATCTCAAACAAAGCTAAGTTGCAAGAATGGGTTGATATTCATGGTGAGGATAGCGACTTTGTAAAGGTTCGTGTAAGAGGGTTATTTCCTAGTGCATCCGATACACAGTTTATATCCGCATCAATCGTTGATGAAGCACAAAAGCGAGTATATAAGCCTACTGATTTTAGTAACTTACCGACAATTATCGGTGTTGACCCAGCGTGGACTGGTGGCGATACGTTAGAAATCGTAATGCGCCAAGGATACTCTATGAAGTGCTTGGCAACCATCGAAAAGAATGACGATGATATGCGTATGGCTAACCTCATTGCACAATTTGAGGAAGAGTACAAAGCAGATGCGGTGTTCATTGACCAAGGCTACGGAACTGGTATTTATAGTATCGGTAAATCAATGGGTAGACGATGGCGGTTAGTTGCCTTTGGTGGCGCTAGTCCTAATAATATGTACCTTAATATGCGTGCGTATATGTGGGGAGAAATGAAAGACTGGCTAAAAGAGGGCGGTTCTATTCCACCTAATGACCAAGGCTTGTATGACGATTTAACAAGTCCAGAGGCTATCATCGATAAGAATGGGCGAATACAACTTGAAAGCAAGAAAGATATGAAAGAACGAGGGTTACCATCTCCAAATAAAGGCGATGCATTAGCCTTGACCTTTGCGTTCAGGGTCAATAAAAAAGTGAATGTAGGGAGTAGGGTTCATGCGAACACAGAGTATGATCCATTTAAACGAGATAAGGGGTGATTAAATGTGCATGAAAAATAAGATGCCTAACACACCAATGCCAGCACCAGCACCAACTGTACAAACAGATGATGCTACTACAACAACTGGTGAAGATTGGTATATGAAGAAAAAGAAAGGTAAGAAAGGCTTTGAAAGTACTATCTTATCTACGGCAACTGGCACTAAAAACACATTAGGGGGTTAGATATGCAAGGAACTATCCTATCAACGCTTGCTAGACAACCGACTAATACAGAACCTAAAAAACGTGATTACACGAAAATTAAGGCGAAGTTTAAGGCGATGTTTGATAATCGTCAAAAGTACATTT
The DNA here is from genome assembly GCF_905209685.1 of uncultured Veillonella sp. Lineage (GTDB taxonomy): Bacteria > Bacillota > Negativicutes > Veillonellales > Veillonellaceae > Veillonella. Next base: position 25,135 of record NZ_CAJLUB010000002.1, read on the forward strand.
CAAGATGGAAAGATATCCGAGATTATCAACTACCTTTCCTAGGTGTGTTTGACGATGAGCAAGACCAATCGAAAGTCTACACCGATAAGATTAATAATGGCGTAGCTTGGGAAAGTTGCCAGATATTCGCTAGTGGTGTAATGAGCGGTATGACACCGCCTAGCCGTAAATGGTTTAAGCTCACGTTAGAAAACGCTGAACTAGCTGCTAATAGTAAAGTGGCGGAAGTGTTAGACGATAGGGAACAGATACTATATGCAGTATTTGCTAAGTCTAACTTCTATAACACAGTACATCAAACCTATATGGAGTTGCCATTTGGTCAAGCACCTATGAGTATTATGCCTGATGCAAAAGTAGGTGTACGATTTACATCATATCCAATCGGTACATACGCATTAGAGTGTGGCAGTAATGGTGATGTAAATACATTTGGTCGCAAGTATCGAATGACGGCAGACCAATTAGTGGAAGAGTTTGGCTATGATGCTTGCCCTGATAAAGTTAAACGTGCGTTTGACGATGGCAAAGGTAATGCAAGTACTTTTGTTGTTTGTTGGTTAGTAATGCCTAACAAAGACCGCAACGGAAAACTAGGCAATAAGAATATGCCTTATTCATCTATCTATTGGGTAGAGGGTAGTAACATAGATGAAGTGTTAAGACATAGTGGCTTTGAAGAATGGGCGATACCTATTGCAAGACACACCACTCATGATCTAAGTGGTTATGGTAAAGGGTGTGCATGGTTCGCACAATCAGATGCACAAATGCTACAGTTACTTGAAAAGGACTTAGTAACCGCTATTGAATTGGGTATTAAACCACCTATGAGCGCTACATCCGATGTGATTGGTAGTGTAAATCTATTCCCTGGCGGTGTAACGGAAGTTGATACTGGCGGTAAGGTTGAACCAATATTCAATGTAGGAATTGATGTAGCGAATGTACAAGCGAAGATACAGTTTGTATCTGAAAGCATCAAACGTGCCTATAGTGCTGATTTATTCTTGATGCTTGATAACCTAGATGCAGGGCAAATGACCGCACGTGAGGTTATGGAACGTACACAAGAAAAGATGCAACAATTAGGTCCTGTAGTTGAACGCTTGCAAAGTGAGTTTTTAAACCCAATCATTGAACGTACTTATGGCATCTTGGATAGAGCTGGAATATTTCCACCGATTGACGATGATGTAGCAGAAATGCTGAATGGGTTAGATGTGAAGATTGAATACATCTCACCATTAGCACAAGCACAGAAAATGTCTTCATTGGTGAATATCGAACAGTACTATGCATTCATTATGTCATTAGCACAGGGCAATGCTAACATCGTTCAGAAATTCAACTTTGAAGAGGCGGCGGACATCTATGGTGTTAATCTTGGTGTACCGATTAAGGTTATTCGTTCCAATGATGAGTATAAAGCACTTATGGAAAAACAAGCACAAGCACAACAAGAGCAAGAGGAACAAGCACAAGCATTACAAATGGCACAATTAGCACCTCAAATGGCTGGTGCTGCTAAACAAGCAACAGATGCAGCCAATGACGGAAACCCAGTAATGCAACAGTTAATGGGTATGGGGGTGTAGATGAAAACAAAACAAGATTATATTCGTGATCGTGATATTGATGCGTTGAACCACGTACTAAGTACTGAACTTGGTAGGTGGTTTTTTTGTAGGCTTTTAGACAATACGGACATTCTAAAGCGTTCGTTTACTGGCAATTCAGAAACCTTTTTCAATGAGGGTAAAAGAAGTGTAGGTCTAAAGTATATGCAAATGCTTGGCGCTATCGGTGATGGTGTTGAGGGTGTACTTAAATACCATCAAGCGCAACTTGAATATATCAATCAACAGAAATTGTTTAAAGATTTAGAAGAGAAAGGTGAATAAACCACATGGCAGAAGAATTAGAACAAGGCACGAATATTGACACAGGTAGTGCGGAAAGTGGTACACCGCAAGATACGAATACACAAGACCAACAACAAGACACAATCTTAGGCGGTAGTACTGACACAAGCGGTAACCAAGAACCACCTACAGAACCAATTGTGTATGACTTCACGAAAGCGTTTGATAGCGGTCAAGTAGACAAATCAATCGCAGATGAGTTTTCTAAAATGCTTAACGGCGTAGGTGCTACGCAAGAGCAAGCAGTAGAGTTAGCTAAATTTGGTAACAAGTATGCTACTGACCTTGTAACTGCTTACGAAACACAAAAGCAACAAGAGTTAGCCGAACAATACGAAAGCTACAAGGAAAACGCAATTAAAGAATTAGGAAATAAATTTGATGAAACTGTGGCTAAAGCAGGTGCAGGTATTGAGTTGATTGAAAAAACAATTCCTAATATTCGTGAAATTCTAGCTGAAAACGGCTTAGGTAATCGTATCGAAGTTATCCGTGTGTTTGAAAAAATCGCTGATATGGCTGCAGAAGATAGTAACGCAGGTGGCGGTCAACCAACTAGTGGCACGCAGTCAGAAGAGGCAATCAGACGCAATCTTTATCCGAGTATGTTCAAAAAATAAAAGGAGAAAATAATTTATGGCTACAATCGGAACACAAAACCCTACTTTAATTGATTTGCAAAAGCGTATGGATCCTAACGGAAAAATCGCACAAATCATTGAACAATTAAACCAATCTAACGAAATCATTCAAGATATGACAATGATTGAATGTAACGATGGCACATCTAACAAAACAACAGTACGTACTGGCTTGCCAGATGCTACATGGCGTATGCTTTATGGCGGTGTACAACCATCTAAATCTACTACAAAACAAATCACAGATACTTGCGGTATGTTAGAGGCTTACTCTGAAGTAGATGCTAAGTTGGTTAAATTGTCTAATGACCCTGTAGCGTTCCGTGCTACAGAAGATGCTGCATTCGTTGAGGCTATGGGTCAAGAAATCGCACGTACTATTTTCTATGGTGATGAAACTACACCTGAAAAATTTGTTGGTTTATCCGCACGTTTCAATACATTAGACCCTAAGAAAGCTGATAGCGCTAAAAACATTATCGATGCTGGTGGTACTGCAAACCTTGCATCTATGTGGCTTGTAGGCTGGGGTCCTCTTACTGTACATGGTATTTATCCACGTGGTACAGAGGCTGGCTTGCAACAAGAAGATAAAGGCAAAACAACAATTACTAAACCTGATGGCTCTTTATTCGAGGCATATCGTACTCACTTTGAACAAAACATCGGTTTGTGCGTTCGTGATTGGCGCTATGTAGTACGTATCGCTAATATCGATATGAAAGCTATTAAAGAAGATATTTCCGCAGGTCCTAACTTGATTAACTTGATGATCCGTGCAGAAGAACGAATGCAATCTCTTACAGGCTGCCGTCCAGTATGGTACATGAACCAAGAATTGCGTACATTCTTACGTTTACAAAAGAACAAAGTACATGGTTCTACAATCACAGAAGATATGGAAATGGGTAAAATGGTTACACGTGCTAATGGCATTCCAGTACGTAAAATTGATGCTTTGCTTTCCACAGAAGCACGAGTTACTGCTTAATTAATAGGGGGATAAACATATATGATTATTGATACTCAAAATACTTTCTTTTGGAAAAAAGATATTACAACAAACACTAACTCCGATGTAATTATGAGTGGTACAGGCGATGCAGACCCTAACTTATTCCTTGTAATTCGCATCGACAAAACAGTTACTGGTACTCCATTGTTTAATGTGTATACATCTGATACAGATAACATGGCTAATGCGGTATTGTTGCATGGCATTACAATGGTAGCTAATGCACCAGCTGGCACAGAATACAAAGTGCGTTTAGCTAATGGCGGTAAAAAATATATTAGAATAAACGCAAATAATATGACTGGCGGTACTATCTCCGCATTCTTAACAAGTGGCATTAATATTAAATAAGGTGGCTAATATGTTGTATATTGCAAAAGTAACTTTGTACCATAATACAAAGGGTTTAATTGAAGAGGGCGCAACAGTTGAATTTACAAAAGATGAAGTAGCCGAATACGATAAAGACTACTTCAAAGATTTGTTTGATACTGCTGGTGCAGAAGAAACCGCAGAAGTAGAGGAAGTCGAAGAGGCAGAACCTACACCAAAGAAACGTGGTAAGAAAGCGGAAGAAACTGCTGAATAATTGAACGAGGGGGTATTTTGCCCCCTCTTTTTTTATAGAAAGGTGGAAACATGACACCTACTGATATTTGTAATCAAGCATTATCGCTTATCAATGCAGGGCGCATCCGTTCTATGACGGAAGAAACAGAACCTGCTAGACAATGCAGATTGCATTATGATCTAACACGTAGAGTATTGTTAGAGCAGTTTGAATGGAATTTTGCACGTAAGCGTGAACGAGCGGTGCTATCGGAACATAAGATAGACGGCTGGGGTTATGTCTATGCTTACCCTGAAAAGTGTGTTCGCATCCTTGCGGTAATTCCACAGGGTGATAGATACCGAGCAGAAAAGCAACGTGAATACGATGTTTATTTGACTGATAACAATACAAAGTACATCGTATCTGATGTACCATTGATGCACATTGATTATGTGTACGATATTACCGATGCTGATGTAATGAACCCTATATTCGTTAAAGCGTTGGTGTGTAAGATGGCATCTGATTTAGCAATGCCATTGACTGGTAATAGTGGTTTATTCGACCAGTCATACAAGTTATATCAAGCTGCATTACAAGAGGCTAAATCTATGAGTGCAAAAGAACGCAGATTAGATATGCCTTATGTTTCTAACTATATCAAGGCAAGGAGTTGGTAATATGCAACCGATGTATATAGGGCAAGTCGCATTTACTACAGGCGAAGTATCACCAGATGTATCTAGTCGATTTGACTTAGAACAATATAAAAGTGCATTATTGCTTGCTGAAAATGCGGTGATTAGACCTTATGGAGCGGTAGCACGTAGGCAAGGTTCACAGTTTATCGGATATGCTAAACACCATGATAAGCCTGTTAGATTGTTTGAGTTTACCACGAATAAGAACCAATCATTCATGCTTGAATTTGGTGAAAGATACGTTAGGGTATGGCGGAATGGTGTATATACAAATGTTGAAGTAGAAACACCATTTGAGGCGGACATTGTAGGTGAATTAAACTGCATCCAAAGTGGCGATGTAATGTTCATCTGTAGTGGTAAGTACCCTATTCAAACGCTATCACGATATAGTGATACTGACTGGCGATTGGATGCATACAAGCTAACCGAGCAACCTTACGAGGATATTAATACAGATAATAGTCATACATTGACTGTTAGTGGTGATACGATCACATCAACTAAAGACATATTCACACAAGATATGGTAGGTAGCGTTATTCAAATTGCCTACTACGTTGAGGCGGTACACACTAAGTCCGCTGGCGAAGTTGTAGAGAAAAAAGTAAGACATGGTATTGTTAGCGCACCAACCATCGAAAAGACATACAACAATATCAATCATAATGTTGGAGCATTTAGTACTGATACCGAGTTATCATGGAAATTCACTACACATGGTACATGGGAAGGTACAGTTAAGTTACAGATTTCTAACAATGATGGTCAAACTTGGAAAGACTACAGAACGTACACATCAAAGAATGACTACAACGTAACTGATACAGGTAAGATAGAAACTGGTGCAAGGCTTAAATATGTATCTGATATTAAAGGTGGTTCTGTGAATTGCGACTTATCCATTATGCCATTTACTCAATATGGTATCGTTGAGATTAAAAGTGTAACCGATGCTAAAAATGCAAAAGTTAATATTCTGAATGGTATTAAAGAGGGTGAGCCTAGTTACCAATGGAAGTTGGGGAGTTGGAATAGAGGCAGAGGTTATCCGAAACTTTGTACATTCTATCAAGACCGATTTGTGGTGGCTGCTACTGATAGCAAGCCTAACTTCATCTGGTTTAGTCGAACTGGTGATTACCCTAACTTTGGGGTGGAAAAAGTAGGCGGTACTATCACAGATGATAGCGCAATCACATTGCCAGTAATCAACCGCAAAATGTATGAGATTAGGCATCTAGTACCAGCTAATGACCTAATCGTGCTTACTAGCGGTAATGAATGGATAGTCGATGGGAGCAAGACTATCACACCTACTAACTGTTATTTGAAAACACAAACACAACGTGGTGCATTGAAATGTGAACCGCAATTCATCGGTAACCGATGCGTATTCGTTCAAGAGCGTGGCGGTACTGTTCGTGATATGGGTTACTCTTACGAAAGCGATAACTACACAGGGCAAGACCTTACATTGTTTGTTAAAACGTTGGTTAAAGGTCATGTAGCGGTTACAAGTGCTTATGCACAAGACCCAGACTCTATCATCTACTATGTAAGAGATGATGGACAACTCAACTGTTTAACCTATATACCAGAACAAAAGGTGTATGGTTGGTCGCACTTTGTAACGAATGGTAAATACAGATATGTAGAGAGCGTGGCAGAGGGCGAACAAGACACAATCTATTTTGTTGTAGATCGTGTTATCAATAACAAGAATGTTAAATGCATTGAACGTAGTATTCCATTGTACACAGAGGATAACTCCGATGTGTTCCTAGATTGCTATGTTAAAGTGGCTAATTCGATTAAGACTGATTACATCAACGCACCTCATTTAGTAGGACAAATGGTAGACATAGTAGTTGATGGACAACAGATGCCATCTAGGGAAGTACCACCTACTGGTGTTATTAAATTAGATGGTAAAGCAAATGTAATTACTGTTGGGCTACCTTACACTACTAAAATCAAAATACCTAGCGTAGAGCAACAAATAAACGATGGCACATTGCAATGCAGATTGATAACTATATCACGAGTTGCGTTGCGGTTATATCGTTCATATGGTGGTAGCGTAGGTAGAACATTTGATGATGTAGACGATTTGATTTTAAAACCTAAAACGCTATTTACTGGTGATACTGTAATTGTGTTACCTAAGATAGCAACTAGCGTTAATACAAATACAGAAATCTGTATAAAACACTCAAAACCTTTCCCATTTAACCTGTTAGCGGTTACAAGAGAGGTAGAAATTGGCGGTGGTTTCCCAAATGTTCATGGAATGTAAAATTAGCCGTTCTAAGCACGTTTCGTTAATTCGTGAGTTATATATCAACTTACGTTCAATAGATGCCTTAGAGGTCAAATATATCAATCGAAAAAATTCAAACTACGGCGAAAATGACTTTGTGAACGATATTCTTGGGGAAGATTATCAAAGTCGCATTGTTATTGATAATGACAAGCCATTGTGTGTGTATGGGGTATCTAACACATCATTAAATGGGATGCATTGCATTTACTTTTTGGGGAGTAAAGAATTTGAAAGTAGTTTAACACTACAAAAACAATTTATAAAAGTTAGTAGAAATATCATTGGGGAATGGCTACAAACTAGGGAAGTACTTTTTAACTATATACACAAAGAAAATCACCGCACCATTAGATGGCTAAAGTCATTAGGTGCGGTAATTCATTACGATATTAACGATGGGGATATGGTTTTATTCACATTGAGAAAGGGGGATGCGAATGTGTAACCCTATTGCATTAACCGCAGCGAGTATGGTCGGTACATTGTTTACGCAACACCAACAAGGTAAGGCACAAGCTGCAATGTATAATCAACAGGCAAGGGTGGCAGAGGCTAACGCACGAATTAGTGATCGCAAGCAAGAACAAATAGCAGACCAAGCCTTGCAAGAGCGAGATAAAATGTCCGATAAGATGCGACTTATCCAAGGGCAGAACGTAGCGGAAACTGGTGCTAGTGGCTTAACGATGAGTGGTACACCATTACAGTTAATGGCATCTAGCTATGACGAATACAACAAAGACATTCAGAATTGGGAAACTAATAAGAACAACAGTATATACAATGAATATCTTAACGGCATGAACTACCGCAACGAGGCAAGCACCGCACGTGCAGCAGCAAGTAACGCTAAATCACAAACTAGAATGGCAATGCTAGGAACGATATTGAGTGGTGCATCTAGTATCTATGGACTTAAAGGGCAATATGGCGGTAGTAATATTAAAGCTAATACAAACTACTACACACCAAATGAAAGTGCATTGAAAGCGGCTGGTGTATCAAATGTTAAGTTTGTTACAAGAGGTGCAGTTAGAAATAATAGGTGGGGTATTTAATGAAGTTAGTTAATTACAATGGCGAACAAAAACTAAATACCATAAGTGGTGGTGTTCAAGCTACTGGAAATGAATTAGCGTTTGGCGGTAATCAACAAGGTTTAAAAGGTGTAATTAATGCCATTGATAATATTAATGCACAGATGCAAAAGCGACTTGATGAAGATTTAAATATCGCCTACATGAACGCTGAAACAGACTATAAGAACAGAGTATCTTATGAACTAACAAACAAGGAAAACGGCATCTTACACAAGGAGTTAGATGGTGCAGCTAATGCAACACAACTGTTTAATGAAGCCGAACGTAACATTAGAGACGATGTGTTAAGTAAGTTGCCTAATAACAACCGCTTGCGTGAGCGTTTTCTTCAAATGGTAGATAAAGACTATCACGCAAATAATATGCGTGTACAAGTGCATGAGCGTTCTGAACGTGAAAAGTACAAAGATGTAACATTCAATAACAATGTGAAATCATCTGAACAAATAGCGGTATTAGGTTATAACAACCCTAACATTGTATCTAATTCTCTTAACACCATTAAGAATAGTATTGAAACTATGTATGGTGATAGAGGTGAAGAGTTTGTAAAAGCTAAATATCAAGAAGTAGCAGACCGAGTAGGTGGTGCAATTATTGATGAAACAGTAACACGTAATGATATTACTGCTGGACCTCAAACAATCGCAGCACTAAGAGAAATGGGTGTAAGCGAGGGGATATTGTCTAAAGCTGCGGTAGCAATCGATAAGGTAAATACACAACAAACAATCGATAAACGTATTGTAGGTGATGTAGATACCTTTGGTGAGGGTAATGCAGAAAAAGCAGCCGATGCATATATTGCTACATTACCTAAAGCTGGACAAGGTGGAAATTTAAATATAGCTGCGCTTGATAGTGCGGTTAATGAACAGTTAGGTAAGCCGTATCTACTTGGTGGTGATGGTGGTGAAAGTACCGACTGTGGTAAATTTACGCTTGATGTGTCCGCAAAAGCTGGTGTTACTCTTAACTACCGCACCGCAGATGGTCAGTACTTGCAAGCTGAACAAGAGGGTAAACTTATACATGATATATCGCAAGCACAAAAGGGCGATTTAGTCTTTTGGCACGTTCCAAGTAATGAGGCTAGATGGGCAACTAGTGATGATCCAAGTGCAGTTAATTCTGACGATAAAGCCTATAAAGGTGTAACTCATGTAGGTGTTTATATGGGTGATGGTAAAGTTGCACAAGCTGGTAGTGGCGGTGTGTCTATCGTAAGTACTGATATATATCCAATCGTTGGTGTAGGTAAGTTTAGCGGTAGTGCTAAAGGATATACCGACGGCGAACTCTTACAAAAACGAGAAGAGTATATGAAAGCGTACAATATCGAAGAGAGTAAACGCAAAAAAGCAAGGGCTGAGGCACTAGCAAGACAAAAAGAGGCTATCCAGTTACAACTAATTGAAATGGGTAAGAATGGTGCATCTAGTGGTGAGATGGCTAATTTCTTAGATAACGCTATTGGTGATAATAAAGAACTAACTTTAGCGTTTGGTTCACAAAGAAACCAATTCATGAGAGCAAATGAAAGAGAACAACAAGCTGCTAACCAATCTTGGGGAATGAATGAAATTCGTTCTATGCTTGGAAATAACAGACCTCAATCAGAAATTTTTAAGTTTATCGATGATAACCATATTAATTTATCATTAGAGCAATACAACTCATTGCGTAAAACTCTTAATGACCGTGATAACGGAACTGGTGATTATGCACCAGAGTTAGCTGGTGTGAATTATGTTCTTAATGATAGTTTAGAGAATATGAATGAACAACAAAAAGGGTTAGCAAGGATAGGCTTTAAACAACAGATGGGTGCGTGGAAAGCTAAATTTGTAGCAGCCGAGGGAAGAGAACCAACAACTGGTGAGTTAGATTGGGCTGCACATGAAATAGCTGGTCAAACAGTAATTCAAACAACAAACGTAGAACACTTTTGGCAAAATGGAGATAATTATAAAACTAATACATCAATGGCTATATTGGCTGGTGATGGTGTGGTTGATTGGAAAGTACTTGGAGATACACACTATATAAGACTTTATAAATCTAATGGTGATTTTGAAGATATAGATGAGGGTACATTCCATGCTAGGTATAATATTGAGGGATAGGTGGAAATATGTCTAATAACCCATGGAAAATTGAACAACAGAAAATCAACCCATTTATTAACAAGGATGGCGATCATGGAGAGTTAGGCACACCTGTTAATGGAGTTGTAGGTAATGCGGTAGATGCGGTAAAGCAAGTAGGGAATGCATTAGGAAGTTTATCGGATGCACCTTATCTAGTCGATACAACTGGTAGCGGTAAGGATAGAACTTTACAAACTGTATCTACTATTGGCGAGGCTTTAAAGGAAAACCCTATTATAAATAACCCAGCCTTGCAAGCTGCATCCGCACGTTTTATATATGCATCTAGTGATGCGGTAAAAGCTAATGCAGCATTAGACTATGCGAATAAACTTAATATCGGTGCAGATGTTATTTTGAATAGTGGTGAAACAGGGTTCACGAGAGCAGCTTATCTTGCTAATCAAGTTGATAGAGGTCGAACAGTACAGTCTTTGTATGATGAATACCCTGAACTATATAAAATAAAATATGGTTCACAGTCCGAGGCTATTTATGGTTTGGAGAATTTACAGTCTATCAAATCTACTCATGGTATATGGGATAGCATCCAACAGAATGTATGGTCTATCAATGATCAGATGAAATTGGGCGATGCTGGTTATGAATTATCCAACACTACAGACCCTAAGAAAATCGAAGAATTAACAAATGAAATTCAACGATTACAAACTAACCTTTCAAATTATCGTCATGCAGATGGACTAGATATAGCACAAGCCGTAATTGGTGAAACCGCAGGGCAAGGCTATATGATGGCTAAACAAGGCGGTATAGGTGCGGTAGCTGGTGCAGTTGCTGGTGCATTAATCGGTGGCTTGGCTACAGAGGGTGTAGGTGTAGGTGCTGGTGCTGCTACTGGTGCTAAATGGGGTGGCGGTGCTGACATGGCATACAATATGTATAAAATGTCATTCGGTAACAAGTACATCGAACTCATCCAAAAGAAAGATGCAAATGGCAATCGTGTATACACAGACCAAGAGGCTAATCAATACGCTATGTCTTATGCTGCTATTGATGCTGGTATTGAGTTTGCAGCAACCGCAGCTATGGGTAAAGCGTTTAAAGCGGTAGCACCTAAAGGCATGATTGCAAAAGCTATTAGTGCTGGCGTTGGTGATACAGTTAAAACATTTGATAGAGGTATTGGAACAACTGTTGCACAGATGGCTAAAAACTCTATTAAAGCTGGTGTACCTGAACTCTTTGAAGAGGGCTTGCAAGACGTAAACGAAAAGGTACAACACAACCTAACACGTAAAGATAATGACCCAGAGGGTTATTATAGCGTTGGCGATATTGCTATCGGTTCGCTAGATGCTATGAAACAAGCGTTACCAGCGGTAATAGGTTTTGGTGCTATCGGTGGTGCAGTAGGTGGTGTACGTACTGCAAAGGCTTTCCGTGATTTTCAAAAGCTAACACCAGAGCAACAACAAGCAGCTATCATCGCAGAACAAAACCGCAATGGCGCAGTCATTATGGATAATGTACGTAAGGATAGCACTACCAATAAAATCGCAAAAGAAAACCCTGAACTCTACGGAAAAATCGTACAAGCACAGGGCGATAAGGTTGGAGTATCAACTCAATATGTAGATGTAGCAGAATTAGTGCAATCTGAAAACGGACAACTTGCTATCCGTGATATGGTCGATAACGGCTTAGTTACACAAGAGGAAGTAAAAGCAGCTATTGAGGCGGATGCACCTGTTGAAATTCCTATTGGTAGCTATGCACAAGTATCCATGAATTTATCCGATGAAACTGTAGATGCATTGAAACAAACCTCTTACTTTACTAGAGGCGGTATGTCATTAGCTACGCTAGAACGTGCAAAACAAGAAGTAGATGTAGCAAAATCTGTATTGAAAGATGATACCTCTAAACGTGCGGAACGTATCAAGGATGATATTATTCGTAATGAATTTGAGGGGGCATCTGATATAGATCGTGAAGTACTTAATGAGGTACTATCTGACCCTACGAATATTAAACGTAATTTTAATAACTTGTTGCACACGTTAAAAGAACAGTATAGAGAAACATATGCAAGCGACTTTGACAATGCAGATAAATCTATCAATGATGCGGTAAGTACTAGTATTGAACCACAATGGCTAACCGATTATAAAGCTAACAATGGCGGTAAAGCACCACGAACTAATGCAGAACGTAGACGAGCAGCTTATGAGTATAGCCGAGCAACTACAACTGCAAGCCTTGATGGTAACGCTGATGCACTAGCACAATCTGATGCACATTATGCTGATATGGAACATATGTTGATGCAAATCGAAAGTTTAGAGGCTATGAAAGATAAAGTCTTTGAATTGGCGAACAATGACATAGCGTTACGAATGCAGTTGTCAAAAAGCGGATATGATGTGTATAACGAAGTAGTTAAAGCTATTAGTGAAAGCACAAATAGAAAACAACGTGAAACTGCAAAAGCAAATGCATTATTGATGGCACAACACGCTGATATAATGGCACAATATATGCGACAAATGGGTAAAGGCGGTTATACTGCTATGGATTATTTCCGTGATAGCGTGCGAATCAACATGAATGCTAAGTATGACAATCAAAAAGGTTATAATCAAAATACAAAAGCAGTATGGGAAAGTAAACTAGATAAAGTATTAAGTGATTGGGCTAACAATGTAGATAATGCTAATAATATAGGAAGTAAAAAAACAATAGATATAATGGATTCACCATTAGTCTTTGACTTAATTAATCTTGACTTAAAAAGAATCAAAATTACAGGCGGTGTTTTGCATAAAATATTGCGTGCTCCTGTATTTGATTCTAACGGTAAAAGAATTTTATCTGGACATAATGATACAGTTTCCATTGATATGTTGAAACAGTTACCTAATACCATTGCAAATCCATCTGCAATATTTAGTGCAGATAATGGTCAAAAAATTATCATTATAACTGAAGTGATTGGTTTAAACGGAAAGCCTATAATGATGCCGATATTATTGAACAAATATAATAATAGAGGTGATTATCATGTTGTACAATCTTATTATGCTAGAAATACCAATATAGCGTATTACGATTTGTTATTGGGTGGGGATTTAATATATATAAACAAAGAACGACTTAGTAATAATCCAAAAAACCAGCCACCATGGCTTGGGGGGATTAAACTAAGTCGTTCATTTATTAATAGTATACCAAACGAAAATGATTTAGACAATCTCCGAAAGAAACATAATTATCAGTATTATCAAACTGCATGGCATGGTTCGCCACATGACTTTGATGAGTTTGATTTAGGTGCTATTGGTAGCGGTGAGGGCGCACAATTTTATGGTTGGGGTTTGTATTTTGCTAAAAATAAAGAAATGGCAAAAAACTACAAAGAGGTTTTATCTAATGTCCATGAAACTGATAAATCATCTTTATTTAAGGTTGATATTCCTGAAAGCAATAAAATGTTGGACTGGAATCAAACCCTTAACATTCAGCCAAAAGAAATTCAAGAACAAATTATTGATGCTATAAACAGTTTAGATACATTACAGAAAGATGCATTTATAAATGCTTATCGTTCTGATCATTCTTATAATGGTAATAGACACGTTAAAGAAGTTAATGATATTTACCAAGGCTTAGAGACTGATTTAAATTACGTTGGCAAGTATGAAGAAAAAGAAACATTAAATAAAATTGTACAGAGAAATGCTGATAGACTAGCTAAAAAGTATGGTTTTGATGATTGGGGTAGTGCTGATAAAAATAAGTTAAAAGCTATCATTGGTGATAATTTAGAAAAAGCACGAATTGAGTTAGATGCATTAACACAAGAAGATAACCAAAAAGTTATAAGCTATAAAGATAACATAAATAATCTTTTTAGTGAGGGTAATTCGTTTGGCTTAAATATCTATAAATCACTATCGACTGCATTAGGTGGTGATAAACTAGCATCTGAATATTTGAATGAACATGGTATAAAAGGTATCACATATGAGGGCATAGAAGATGGACGATGCTATGTAGTGTTCGATGACAAGGCAATTAAAGTCATTGAAAAGTACAACCAATCTGTTAACGGCATGACAGAGATCATGAAAGATGGTGAGCGCATTATCAGCATTTTCAAAACCGCAGATAGAAGTACATTCTTACATGAAATGGGTCATGTATTCTTTGATGATATTCAAAAACTAGCATCTATGGAAAACGCACCTGAGCAACTTGTAACAGATTGGAACAAGTTGAAAGAGTGGAGCGGTTGGGTTGATGGTGAAAACGTAGACAATACGAAAGCACATGAGAAATTTGCACGAGGTTGGGAAAGCTATTTGCGAAGTGGTGAAGCACCAACAAGTGCATTGCAAAGAGTATTCCGTCAATTCTCCAAGTGGCTAACATACATTTATCGTAGCGTTCAACGATTAGGTGGTGAAGTACCATCTGATATTAAAGATGTTATGGCACGTATGATCGCAACCCAAGAGGATATTGAGGCATACGCAGAACAACAACAACTAGAACAGTTTGAAAAAACCGAACTGTATAAGCAATTATCAGAGCAAGACCAAGCACGTATGCAGTCTTACATTGCAGATGTAAAAGAAAAAGCAAAAGAACGTGTGATGCGAAAACTCATGAAAGAACTTGATAATAGACCTATCAAGGAATGGGATGAAGAAAAGGATGCAATACAAATCGAAATCGAAAAACGATTGATTGAGCAATATCCTATCTACAAAGAGCATCAACGATACAATGTGTTTGGTGAAAGTGCGTTGAAAGATACACAGTACAAAACTGTTGAAGAGTTGGAGCAAGCGGAAGTAGAACAAACTGGCGCTACATTTAACGATGCTATCAATCAAGAAATGGACAATGCGAAAGCAGAGTTTATGAGTGATAACAACGTAGGCAAAACTAATGAACAGATAGCAGAGGAAATCTTACTTAGTACACAAGGTCAAATGAAACTCACCGAAGAAGAAAGTAAGATTATCCAACAATCTACTAATCGTGAATTGGCCAAGAACTGGGCTTTATTAGAACGCATTCGTAAGTTAGATGCTAACGCAGAAACTATCGATACAGAATTAGACGAAATCGAAAAAGAGGTTAAGCCTACTAAATACGATGAGTTAAAATCTGATAAGAAAAAAGTAGATGCTGCATTGACTGATACTACTAAGCAATTAGAAAAAGCAGAAGAACGTATCAAACGCTTACAAGATATGTTAAATAACCGAATCAACAATGTACGTTCTATCCGTGGTGCTGGACTTGGTACAATTTCAGACTACATGGAACGAGCAAGAAAAGAGTTAGGTGCATTGCCTATCTCTAATGCTATTCAGTTTAAAACGTATCAAAATAAAGCGGTTACTGCTGGTAAGAAAGCAGATAGAGCCTTGGCGGTAGGTGATGTTGATAAGGCACTTGGCTTTAAGCGTGAACAGATGCTACAACAAGCAAGAGCAAGGGTAGCGTTTGAAAACTTTGAAAAGTCCAAGAAGTTGCGATTGAAATTGAAACAACAATTACAACGCATGACTAGACCTAAGAACCCTATTGCTATTGAACCTAATATGCGTTATTTCTACGCACATATGGCATACCAAATGGGTTTAACTAAGTACGATGGACTAGCACCTACTGATGGTTTTGATATGGATAGTGTGTTAGCTGCATTAGATCCTGATGTTGGTATTCTAAATCAACAATCTATGGTTCAATTAGAACCTTGGATAGTTGAGATGTTCTACTCTAAAACACCTAAACCATTCCGTTCTATCACGATGAATGAGTTAGAAACCTTAGAAGAACTCATGACTGGTATGTACAAAAACGGCAGAAATGAGTATGAGGGTACAACAATCTTAAATGATGCTGGTGATAGTGTTTCGTTTGAAAATGCAGTACAAGATATTATTGGTGAGGCTACAGAAACATTTGGTGGTGCAGAGGGTGATGTGTTTAACAAACTCAACAACCAAACTAAGATGGATGCAGTAAGCGGTAAGCTATATGGTTTCCATTTAGCATTAATGAAAGTTGAAACATTCTTACGTAGAATGGGTGGCGGTAAAAATGGGTTCGCAGTTAAATACATATATGACCCTATCAGTAGAGCGACACAAGCATTCAACGAACGTAAAGAAATCTCTATGCGTAGATTGGCAAAAGATGTAGGGATATATTCCAAACGTGAATTATTTGATATGCGTAATGACCACTTGTACACAGTTGGTGAGTTATACGGCTTAACCAAAGAGCAACTTATCATGATTGCCCTTAACTGGGGTACAGAGAGCAATAGGCAACGTGTAATGGAAACCACAAAAGCAAATGAGGTTGAAATTGAACGTGCATTCCAAGAACACATGACTGATAAGGACTGGGAGTTTGTTATTCGTACATGGGATCATATCAATTCGTTTTATGAAGAACGCAGCCGAGTACAAGAGGAATTGTACGGAAACCCATTGAAGAAAGTAAAAGGTTTAACATTTACTATCGGTGGTAGAAACATTGAGGGGCAATATTTCCCAATCGTGTACAACCCTAAAGTCAATGCATCCGTTAGTGATAACCAAGTTGAAGATATTGCTAAAACTATGGTAAGTAGTAATGCAGTATGGGGTACTGGTATGAGCGCCACTAAATCACGTTTGGATGTAGTCAAAGATAAATCATTGTTACTTGACTTTGATGTAATTCCTAATGCTATTACAGAGGCTATTAACCACGTTACAATGCGTAAAGCGGTAACTGATGTTAATAAGCTAATCAGTAACAGAGAATTGCAAAACTACATTGTAGATAAATTCGGTGCTGATACTTACCAATTCTTACGAACTTGGGTTAGAGATAACTGGCAAGATGAACCAGCAAAGGTTAGTGCGTTTGATAGATTAGTACTTACACTAAAGAAAAATACATCAACCGCAGTCATGGCTGGTAGAGTATCGGTAGCATTACAAAATGCGTTGAACTTACCAGTGGCGTTTTATCGTATCGGTGTAGGCAATACGATTAGAGCAATCAATCATGCTGGTTTAGGGTTCTATGGACACGGAACTACTACGTATAACAACACTAGAGATTTTGTGTTAGCACAATCAGTCTTCATGCGTGAGCGTGTTCAAACTTTGGATAAAGACTTGAAAAAAGGCTTATCTATTGGCGGTAAAGGCATTCGTATTAATGACACTAACATTGCTAATTATAGAGCAGAACAACTAGCAGATATTCGAGATGATATAAATCAAATGGGTTTCAGATTGCTTACGGAAACAGACTTTGCCTTATCTATCCCAGTATGGAAGTTTGCATATGATCAAAAGCAAGCGGAACTAATTGGTAAAGAGGGTGTAAGCCCTGAATGGATAGAACAACAATCTATCGAGGCTGGCGATAGAGCAGTCAGAGATATATTTGGTAGTGGTGATACTAAAGATGCTGCTGCTATTCAACGTGCTAGAAGTTCTGTTATGCAAATGTTCGTACCATTCTATTCCTACGCTAATACGCTTTATAACATTATTACGGAGGGTAACTACGCACGGAAAGATACAGGTGATTACGCAAGGTTCGTTAAAATGCTGTGGTGGACATTGATTTCACAAGCAGTAGGTATGATGGCTTACAAAGCTATGACAAATGGTGATGATGATAAGCCTGAAGATTTAGCTAAGTCATTTATCGAAGAATTAGTTGCACAAGGTACTATGGGTATTCCTTTGGTTAGGGATATAACCAATATGGCTATGAAGTTTGTATTGGGAGAAAGACCTTATAATAAAGGAAACACAGTATTAGCTACAAGCATAGCAGAAAAATTCTACGATGTTGGAAACGCTATTATGTCAGACAAGAAAGATGGTGTTGATTTAGGCAGAAGTCTTAGTCAGTTAGCGAACAGGGCAACTGGTTTTAGTGATACTGTTACAGATGGACTATGGACATTAGCTAAATATGCGTTCACCGATACCGATGCAAAACTAGAAGATGTAATCATGGCTATTGCATTTGACCGCAGATTAAAAACTAAAAAAGATAAAAAGAAACATTGATAAATAAGGACTATCCATAATGGGTAGTCCTATTTATATACAACTGAAAGGGGATGTTAAATTGACACCAGAAGTACTAAAACCATCTGTAGTGTATCAATGTGATGGGAGAAATAAGAAGTTTATTTTCCCATATGATTTCGTGCAAATCGAGGATATTAAACTAACTATCGTTGATGAAGATGGTACAGAGGCGGTACAAGTAGGCAATATCGATTATGACGAAAACACCAAATCGGTAATTTACCCAGCTAATGGGGATGCACTAGCCGTAGGGCAAAAGGTTATCCTAGAACGTAAAACACCAATTTCACAAGATATGGACTTGCCTGATGAGTATCCATTCGAGAATATCGAACACGCAACCGATAAGATCATACTCATTTTACAGGAAATGAAAGCGGAACTAGACCGCTCCTTAAAAATTCGAGTGGATAGCGACAAAAACGCTAATGAAGTTGCAAAAGATATTGTAGAGCGTTCCGTAAAAGCTGCTAATGATGCAATTAATGCAATGAATGTTATTTCTGAAAAGTCCGATAAAATTAATGCTAACGCAGATATAATCAACCGATTGGGCGAAGAAATCAAAACAATAGCATCGACTGTTGATGATAAATTGGCCACGGCTAATACCGCACTTGATACATCCTCAACTAATGTTGCGACCGCAGAACGATTAGTCAGAGATGCAAAGGCTTATGCAGGTCAAACAACCGTTGATAAACGAGATATTAATAATCTTGTAGACCAAGCTAAGACCTTAAAGAATGACATTGATAATAAACAAACATCAATAGCAAGTAATGCTATCAAGGCAACAGATGCTGCTAAACGTGCTGAAGTCGCAGCAGCTAAAGCAGAACAAATTGCATTGCCTAATGGCGGTGGCTTAATCACAAAAACAGAGGCAGATACAAAGTTTATTCCTAAAGATAGCTTGTATGGCATTGTTTCCGTAAAAGACTTTGGGGCGGTAGGCGATGGTGTAGCAGATGATACCGCAGCATTTAAACGTGCTAACGATAATCTAAAAAATAAAATCTTGTTGATACCTAATGGCATCTACAAAATCAATGAGCATCTATCGTTTAACACAGTCGATAGCGTAATGGATATGGGTACTTATAGCAATATCAAGCCGTTCTATCCGACTGAAACACCAATGCTTAAAGGTGCAAATAACATTGCGTTTGTAAAAAACATCCAATACGGCGATGAGGTGAACCAATGCCAAGGGTTCACTTACAATGATAAAAAGAACGTGTTCGTATTAGCTTGTATCAATAGCGATGGTACTAATCAAGTACTCTACGAACTCAATTCATCCACGTTTGAAATTGTAGGTACGTATAAGTTTAATGACCCAGATAAGATGGGGCATTGTAACACTATGTGCTATAACAAGAACACTAACAAAATTTATCTTGCCAATGGCTTAAAAAATGGTAATAACCTAACAGTACTTAATGCAGACACAATGCAATATGAACGTACTATCACATTGAATGAACGTGTATTTAATATTGGCTATGACCCAATCACACGTACTTATGTAAGTATCGTACCTATTAGCGGTCAACAACGCTTGCGTGAAATCAACTTATACAATGATGATTTTGTGAAAATGAAAACATATCAAGTTGATTACCAATACGATGATTTTAATAACAATGGTGCTTTCATGTTAAATGGATGCATTATGAGTGCTACTTTGGGTAGTTTAGTAGAATGTACACCATTTGGCACAGTTAAACAGATTATTGAAATCAATAGAACTACTGAAATTGAAGATATAGCTTACTACAACGGAAAATTCTATTTTGCGGTCTTAACAGAAAAACCTAATAAGAGACACCAAGTTGATATTTATGTTGGTGATCCAAATAAAGATTATCAAAACTCTATCAATACTGCACGATTGGCAACGCTTGATTACTTGAAACTAACTGGCGGTACATTGAATGGCGCACTTAAAATGGCTAATAACATTTTGATTGAGGGTTATAAACCTGATGGTCATGGTGTTGGTATGGCTAAGGTGTCTACCGCTGGTAACGTAGAACTTGGCGATAACTCCGTTAATACGTTTATTAAAGGTAAGGAATTTAAGCACTATGATGGTACAGATAGTTTCACAGTACTTACCACCAAACATTACGGAACGGCAATTTATAAGAAAAAGGATATAGACGATAACTTTGTTAAGAAAACAGAAGTAGACCAATTAGGTTTTCCATATACGAAAATTGAGGCGGCTACAGACTGGAACACACTCACAACACAAGGTGCAATCGAAATCAATTTTGATGGCGGTGCTAACAACCCACCACGTAGCCATAAACAAGGCATGTTAATCGTAATGAATTTTGGCAAAGGTGCGATGATAGACCAAACATTCCATGCGTTTAATGGTGAAACATATCATCGTATGTTCATGGCTGGCACATGGAAGTCTTGGGGCAGGGTTCAAACATCCTTAAATAGCCGATTGAAATTGTGGAGTGCTAATGGTGGAAATGAGGTGTATGTTGAATAATGCCTAACTTAAAAGTTAAGAAATGGAACGATACACTAACATTTGAACTAACTGATAACTTGCGTGATGTAGGCGAAAAGCGACTACCAATAGTTATTAATGGTAAAACATATTATGCACGATTAGGGGCGGATAAAACCGCCCTTGTGGTGCAACGCACATCTAATGGTGCTAAGAGTTATGTTCAAACAAGTCCTATTTTATTTACTACTTGGAATTGGCAAAAGTACCCTGCAGACATTAGGGGTACAGAAAAAATGTTTGTGTACTTACCTAAAGGTAGGTATAGAGCGACTGTTAATGGACAAAATGATAAAACAAATGAATTTACGATTGCTACATCAACAGATATTGAAGTTAATGTAAGTTTAGGTAATAACGTAGAGGGCGCACAAAAAGCAACATTTAATGTTAATGGGTGGAGAGATTGGGTGTACCTCACTAGGCATTTACTAAAAATTAAGATAGAACGAATTGGGGAGTAAGTATGATTGAAGTTGTATTATCACCTTTTTTAGCAGAGGGGTTTAACGTAGTAGAGGCGGTGCGAATATCACTAGCTATATTTACGAGTGTTGTGTTGGTTTTTATTGATACATTGTTGCGTGTCTTAGTTGAGGCACGTAACTACAATCTAGCCACGAATAGAGAGTGTACTTTAAAGAATACTTTCATGGCCATCATTTGGCGAGGTTGGGCGCCAGTCGAAATCAATGGCAAGATACATAGATTTTTAGTAAGCGGAAAGCTAAGGGCAGATATGACTAAGAAGTTAGTTAAATCTTATCCTTGGCTTTTCTTATTGTCATTTATCATGTTGATATTGCCTGATGTAGATGTTCCTGTATTAGGCAGAATTGATGTATTTCTATCCACCTTAATATATCTAGTACCTATCGTGGTTGAGTTAGCAAGTATAGTTGAAAACATGATTGAACTTGAATTTGTGGAAAGTATATGGTTTCAACGTGCGATGAATTTGTTTAAAGAGTTGATAGCGTTCGTTAAATCAATAAAGGATGCGATTAAATGAAGATACATTATGAGGATACTATAACCTTAGTAGCACTAGCGACTGCATTAATCATGACTATTTATCTTGAACAGAAAGATTTGGCAAGTGTAATAGTTGGTGTGTTAGGCGGTTATATCGGTGCTACTGGTGGTGTTAAGCGTTCCCAATATATGAATGGGGGCAGCAATGACAAAGAAAAGGAGTAATTACAATGGCTGAATTAGGACAGTTGAGTGCTGAATATGAAAGTAATGGTGATCCAGCGTGTGTATCTAGTGGCATCAATGATGCTGGCGGTATCTCTTATGGTACATACCAACTAGCAAGTAATTGTGGTAGTGTTGATGCATTTCTTGGATGGGGGTTAAAGCAAGATGGCTTTTACAAGGACTACGCAAGAGCCTTGATTGATAGTGGTGAAATCAATTCTGATGGCTTTATTGCTAAGTGGCAAGAGTTGGGTACGCTTGATGCGGTAGGCTTTGAGAAAATGCAGCATGACTATATTAAAAGTGCTTACTATGATGTAGCGTGTGAGTACCTAAGACAGAATATGTTTAATGTGGAAAAACATTCCAATGCATTAAAGGATGTAGTGTGGAGTCGAGCGGTACAGTATGGTACTGGTGAAATCGTTAATATGTTCAATGATGCGTTGAAGTTAATGGAAAAAGCATTAGATATCGAATTAACAAATCTATCCTATATCGATGATAAGCGTTTTGATTATGACCTTATCGCTGGTATCTATGATACGTGCATGAGCCTTGAATGGAATAGTAGCGTGTTACGTGAAAGTCTAAATAATCGATTTGCTGATGAAAAGTTTAAGGCTTTAAAAATGCTAATGGAAGAGGTAGAGGGGGCATAGGTGAATGTTTTATCTACGTAAGGTACTAACTTATATAAAAACACATAAACGCACCGCACAGGTGCTAATTCCTATGTTGGTATTTATGTTAGTGTGTATGGGATGCTATCATTTGTATAAACAGAAACAGGTTGAAAAACCAGTTGTAATCACACAACAACAATCTAAATCTCCAAAGGAATTGGCCAAGGCAATTCATGTTACAGAACAACAAGCAAAAGAAGTTATTTCCATTAGGGAAAAAACTCAACCAGTAGCGACTTATTACACACAAGCACCGACTGTAGAAAAAGCTGCAGAAAAGGTTAAACAGGATATTGCACATAGCAACCCTAATTTACCTAAAGCAGCGACTGAAAAAACTGATAGAACGGCTGTAGTTGCTAATACAGAGGAACAAAAAGTTGATGTGTATAAAATAAATCTAAATAAAGAACATAAGATAAAAGCTGGTGTTACTGTGATTGATAAAAAGATGTATGAAACTATCGGCTATCAAGCTGGTAGAGTTGAAATGCTAGGGCATTTTGAGGGAACACAATTTAAAGGTGGTAGTGTACTTTATACAGTAAAGGCATGGTGATCTAATCTATCTCCGAGTTACACGGCTTGTAACAACTACTTATTCACTAAGAAAGGGAAACATTATGGCACAAGTATTTACATTCGATGGAAAAACACATCAATTCGCAGAAGATATTCAACCAAATCAAGAGGGGTTATATATGGCAACTTTGGTTGACCAAGACAACGTGCGTTGTGAAATGTGGTTTGTTAATGGTGAATTGCACCGCTTAGTAGAACTAGATAAATAAAACAAAAAGAGGGTAGCGTAATTGCTACCCTCTTTTTTATTGCCGTCAAAAATTCGTCAAAAAATGAATTTTAAATATTGTGTTTTGTGTAAGTGGTTTTATTAAACCATGATACAAAACTTTGATTATTACAACGTATTTTGAAATTTGAAATAAATTAATAAGATATAACCTTTTATGATTGACAAGAATGTAGATACACCGCCAACTGTAGAAAATCTATATAAAGAAGGCTATCTTACAGAACATGTTAAAACTGCAAAAGATAAGGAATATACCATTACTTATGAAGCGGTTAATGGTGGTACTGCGAAGGCAGTTGTAGTTAAAGCCCCTGATGCACCTTAATCGTAATTGATATCTAGTATTTAGTACTTAATATTTAATACTTAATAGTTATTATTTAATATTTAAGTCTTAATAGTTAATGTGCATGGATTGATGATTGGAATGTAAATTTATATTTGCATTTACATATGTAGTTATATTAATAGCTATACAGTAGTTATATTTACATTAATATATGTACAGTTGATTTTATGGAAGGAAAAGGTATGAAAGGGACTCATTATGTTATAGCACTGATCGTGTATTTAGCATCCATTGTATTGCCTATTATACTTTCATCACGAGCAATATCCTTTATTCACGTTGCTTTGTATGCTGTATTTTCACTCATCATCATAGCAGGTGCTACCATCGATATGCATTACTATATATTGCCTGATGAAGGGGCGTTAGTGCTTGTTTTAGGTGGTATAGTGTATAGCCTTATAAATGATAAGTCTATGCTTATAACGATTATAAGTGTTATGAGTGTAGGTGCTATTACATATGGACTTCGTCTTATGAGTCATAAAGGCTTTGGACTAGGCGATGTGAAATGGTTTTCTGCTATTGCCATGTGGCTTACGCCGTGGGAGATTGTATGCTTCTTTTACGTAGCCTTTTGTGTTGGTTCTCTCTATCTCTTACTAACAAGCTATCGTAATCGATACATTCCATTTGGTCCCTTTCTATGCTTTGGTGGTTGGTGTGCCTTACATGGCGGATCCTATATGGAGGTGTTGTACCAATGGTTAAGGCACAACCTATACATCATCAATACGGTTCTTTGTTAGCTGAGTGGATTATTGCAATTAGCTTATTTTTACTTCTTATTTCTATGTCTTTGCCCATTGTAACAACGCCTAGCCGCTATACTCTAAATGGAAGTACTGAAGAAGTAGTATATATGTTAAAAAAGGTTCAACTTTGGTCTATGCTTGGGCATAAGTCTAATGGAAAAGGGCGTATGTTATTCATATTAAATAAAGACAGCTATACCTTAGAGGAGGATGCTCATCATCATACAGTTAATATTTCCTTACCTGTAGGGATTGAAAATGTACAACCCTTAACGGTTATCTCTTTTTCTTCTCTAGGATTACCTTATGATGGAACGGAACTTATTTTACGGGATCGAGAAAGTGGTGAGAGAAATCGTATATGGATATCTGTACAAACGGGACGTATTCGATGGGAAGAAGTACACTAAGGGCTTTATGTATGGAGATGCCCTAGTATCAACAGCTATTATTATGTTTATCTTGCCTGTTATATTATCTGTATTTTGGATGGCTACCTTAACAATCTATAAGGCTTACTATTGGGATCATATATTACAAGATACCATAACATATGTAGAAGAAAGTAAGTCTACGTATTATCAAACGGGA
Organism: uncultured Veillonella sp.; assembly: GCF_905209685.1. Classification (GTDB taxonomy): domain Bacteria; phylum Bacillota; class Negativicutes; order Veillonellales; family Veillonellaceae; genus Veillonella. The sequence goes on from NZ_CAJLUB010000002.1 coordinate 50,573, forward strand.
CATATTCAAGAAGGTATACATAACTCTCAATTTATTATGAGTCCCAGTGAATCGATTACATATAAATCACATGTAGAGCCTATCGTAGAAAATGGCATTGTCCTACAACGATTAACTGTGCAGGCCATAGATAATGAATCTGTTGTGTATACCTTATCTCTCGACTTGGAGGAAATACGGTGAGGACTCATGATGCACAAAGAGGTTTTATTTTGTATTCCACACTCATCAGTATAACTATTTCTACCATCGTTTTAACGTTATTGTTAGGTATAGTTTTTTATGGGGTTATGTGGAATGCAAAATTTGTAGATAGCGTTTCTATGATGGAGGATGGTCGTTATACGCGGCGCATGGTGGTAGCTCAAATCATATGGAATCCTGTACCGATAACGGTAGAGGATCGAAATAGTACCTTATATATTCACGACACTAAGCGGACTACACTAACATTACAACGCCATGCTTTGTATAGAAAGCTTACAGATGGCAGTTTACAACCTGTTAGCGGCAGCCGTATTATCGGCACAAAGGATAAACGAAATGTTGGGTACACACAAGAACATCCATTTAGTATGGATGAGAGCGGAGTAGTCCATATGCGCTGGTATATTACGAATCGATTTACTGGTGATAAAAAATATACTGCTGGATATGGAGGCTTAGCTATATATGAAGTCGCCATAGGTCAAAGTAGTATATATGATTGGTATAAAGATAATGAGGAAACAAGTCATGAACATGGGAGCCCATAATGCTGGGTTTATTACATATGTAGCCATATTTACAATGTCCTTTTTATTAGTATTAGCCTTTATGGGATTGCGTATTGGTCAAATTTGTGAAAGTAATGCAGTAGATGAATTGCATTTAGAAGAGGCTCATTATGCAGCGCAAAGTGGAGCACATTGGTTTGTAGGCTACTGTAAGGCCGGTAATACATGGGACTTTCAAGGAAAGCTAATTGTAGCTGATGATGCGGATGTGGAAATTACTATTGAGGCCGATCCATCCCGTGAGAATCCTCGTCATGTTATGAGTTATGGAAAATTGAAACATCAGGAAATAGTAAGTCGTGTACATATGTATGTGACAGTAGATACAGATCATACTATGCATGTTATGAAGATAAAACCATATTGAGGTGAATCTATGAAACGGAAAAAGAAAATACATACTGGTGTATGTATTACAGATGAACGTATTGTATGTGTAACAGCTCATGTAGAAAATAAAACGATGGTCATTACCGATGCACTAGAAATGAAACGCAGTGCATCTATTGATGAGGATGTTAGAAAATTTATAGAAATGTATGATTTAGATGATGGAGCTTACAGCATTGTAGCTAATATTGATACACAAATGCATGTAGCACCTTATGATCCTCACGATTTTGATATGAAGGAGTTCATCAAATGGAATGTAGAGGATTACTTTACCTTTGATGGCGACAGTTTCCAAATGGATGCATGTCGTAGGGAATATCCAAGGCATAATTACCATATGTTTATGGTTGCTGTAGAGCGTCATTCATTAGAACTTTTAAAACAAGGTATACGAGACACCTATGCACCGGTGGACGTAATCGATTTCTGGCCTATTCCTATTTGTTACAGCTTGATGCGGCGTAGTGGTACCGTGACTGGAGTCGTAGAAAAGGATCATCTACACTTATGGCTATGGTGGAATGATATATGTATTCAAGAACGGATTGTCCCTATTAGTAGCAGTGATGTATCAGAAGCTATGGAGGTACTAGAATCTAGATTGCAAGAATTTGGTGTAGATGAAATACAAGGGGTTAAGTTGTATGGGTTAGATCAATTAACCGATGAGGAACAAAAGGATATGGAAGCTATTATCTCTATATATGGAGAAACAGAGTATATTCCATTATTATTCTTAGGACGTGGTCGTAATCGATGTAAGCAAGGACAATTAGATTGGGATATGGCCATTGGTATGGCCGCAAGGGGGCTTAAATGGATTGGCTTGGGATGGTAGATATATTAATCTAATGCCTCGATCGTTACGTTGGCATAGTTTATGGCATAAATATCGTTATTATCTATATGGTATGAGTATTGTATACGGAATAGTAGGATTAATAGCAATTGGTTGTTGCTTGTCGAACTATGAACAATATAAGACTGAAAAGGCAGAACTATTGACGCTATTGGAAAATCCGCAGTATCAGTCAATTGAAAAACAGTATGAGGATATAGCATCAGTTAAAAATAAAATACTTAAGAATAGTTCGGGGAAAAATAAAAAACCTATTTTTCAAAATACTATCGTTTTATATGTCCTTGATATAGCTATGGAGCAAGGAATTAGTTTACAACACCTCAATATAAAAGATGAACATATTAGTGTAGATGGTATAGGCCATAGTGATGAAGCATGCCGTAAATTTATAGCTAGTCTTCAACAAAGGTTAATTGGAATGGATTGTCATGGAACAGTTAAAGCAGATCAAGGTATATATACATTCCATATGGAAGGATCTAAAGGAGAGCACAACACATCCAGTAGAGAAGATAGTAATGATCATACTAGTGTGGGGTATCATCATTAGTATTTCACTATATGGGTATATTAACTTAAATCACAAAGCGACTCATTTGAAAGAACGACAAGAAAACTATGTTATCCAAATGCAGGCTGAGTCAGATTATATCGCATCTAAGGAAGCGAAATTACTAGCGTCTTTTACAGAAAACAAGCTATCGAACACGAGTTCTAATACTAGTATTTTTGAGTCTTTGCAAGGAGAACCATTAATGATTGTTAGTACTGATGAGCATGAAGGGGTATTAGAGTTAAATGTATTAGGAAGTACAGAACGTCTTATCAACTGGGTTAATACTGTTGAAGCAAAAGACCCTTCACGCCGTATAGAAATCGAGGACATAGAACGGAAAGGCAATGTAGTGTATGTACATTGTGCAGTAAAACCGATTATGAGGTCTTAATATATATTCTTATATAGTAATATTAATAGAGACAGATTATAGATTGTTATTCTATAGTCTGTCTTTGTTTTTGTGACATTTTATAGTACAATGAAGGATATGAAATAATAAGGGGCACATAATACATGATAATAAAACGAAATATTATGCTCATCGGTTCTATGGGGAGTGGCAAGAGCCATTTCGGTCGTAATCTTGCGGAACGCAAGGGGTGGCAATTTGTAGATACCGATCGCGTATTAGAAAGTCGTTTTGGGTTGCCTATTGCTGAAATATTCAAGAAAATTGGGGAAAAAGCATTCCGACGTGCAGAAATGGATGTACTGAAAAAGGTTTGCTTATATCACGAAGCAGTCATCTCCGTAGGTGGTAATTTTCCCATTGAACATCGCACATTAAAGATATTGAAGAAATATTCTTATATCATTGGTATCCGAGCTGCACAATTTCGCATTGTCAGTCGTGTGAATCGCCGTATTGGGAAACGGCCAACCATGGATTATAACAATGTTCATGCCTTTGTACATGCTATGATACAATCCTGGAAACCGGTGTATAAGCAGTGTGATTTTGTACTAGATACAACAAATGGTCGGACCTATGATTTTATGCAACGTATTGAGGATGAGTTAGTTACCTCAGGTGTTCAATTTAAAGCAAGACGTCAACCCAATGATACGGAAAATAGAGATGGTAAAGAGCCATCTCAAGAATTACAATTTAATAATTTTCTAAGAAATAAATTAGATAATCCCAGCTTATCTAAAACACAATGCTTTAATAAAAGGATTTCTAATGATACAGAAACTAAGCAAATAGTCTTAAAAAAAGAACCATCTAATAAGGCAGTTTCTTATAAAGCTGGTAATGACAAACATCGCAAACATAAGAAATCTAATCAAGCGGTTACAGGACATAAGAAAGAAACTATATCCAAACAACGTACACCACAAGGGGGTAATGGATATGAGAAGAATCGCAATACTAACAAGCGGCGGAGACGCACCTGGAATGAACGCCGCCATAAGAGCGCTAACTAGAAAAGCCATTCATGAAGGCTTTGAAGTTTTCGGTATTGAACGTGGCTATTTAGGTATTATGGAAGAACAATTTGTTCCTTTAGCAAACCGTTCTGTAGGTGGTATTATTACTCAAGGCGGTACCATGCTAAAAACAGCTCGTTTTCCTGAGTTTCAAAATGAAGATGTTCAGCGTAAAGCTTACGATATTTTGAAAGCTCATAATATTGATCACCTTATTGTTATCGGTGGCGATGGTTCTATGCGAGGCGCTACGAGTTTAGCTAAGCTTGGCATGTCTACAATGACAATTCCATGCACCATAGATAATGATATGGGTGGCACTCAATATACGCTAGGATTTGATACGGCTCTCAATACTGTGGTTGATGCTGTTGGAAGAATTCGTGATACATCTAATTCACATGAACGGGTAGCCATTGTAGAGGTAATGGGGCGTAAAGCAGGTCATATTGCACTTAAAGCTGGCCTTGCCTGTGGTGCTGAAATTGTACTCGTTCCTGAAAATCCTATGCCTTTACATGAGGTCTGTCGTCATTTAAAGGAAACACAGATACGTGGTAAAGAATATAGTGTGATACTCGTTGCTGAAGGTGCATATAATAGTGGAGAAGTAAAATCCTTTATTAAGGAGCATACGGAATTTGATCCCAGTTTGACTGTATTAGGATATTTACAACGCGGTGGAGGTCCTTCTGCATTCGATGCTATTTTAGCGGCGCGTATGAGTGAAAATTGTATTGAGTTATTGATGAATGGTACTGATAATCGACTAATTGGATATATTGATGGTCATATTCGTCCTATTTCCTATCAAGAGGCTGAAAGTCTTGTATTTCCTATTAATGAAAAGGATTATACATTGTTATCCATTTTAAGTAGTTAAAACTATCAATGACCCGCAAGGGTCATTTTCTTTTATCATCAATTATTCATTAATGAAATTATATTGCATAAAAGTAATTGGTACTGTATAATTTAACAATACTAATAGTATTGTTAGGAACGATACATGTTGTGCCAATATCTTCATTTTAATATAAGGAGATTATAATGAAAGAATTTTTGCAAAAGCATCGTAAACGCATTATTGCAGGTGCTGTTGTTCTTTGTGTTCTTGGTGGTGGTACATACTACTACATGCATAGCGAAGGTTCTAAGCAAACACAAAACTTATATACTACTGGTAAGGTAGAAAAGGGTGATGTAAAAACTAGTATTAGTGCAACTGGTACTATTAACCCTGTTAATTATGTTGACGTTTCTACGAATGTGGCTGGTAAGCTTGAAAAAGTCTTAGTAAAAGAAAATGATCAAGTTACAGCTGGTCAAGTTATCGCTTATATTGATACACGTCAATTGCAAGCCTCTGCAGATGATGCACGGGCAGCTTTGGCTAAGGCAGAACTTGATATGAATCGTTATAAAGCATTAGCAGAACAAAATGCTATCGCTCAACAAACCTATGATGATTCTGTAACATCTTATGAACGTGCAAAATCTACGTATGACCGCGCAGCAGCAGATTTAAGTGATGCTACAATTACAGCACCAATGTCTGGCACTGTTATAGGCACACCATTGAAAGCTGGTCAAACTATCAGTACTGGTATTTCTACACAAATGATTATCGCTACTATTGCAGATTTAAGTGACTTAGAAATTTACTTAACTGTAGATGAAACAGATATTGGTAGTATCAAACAAGGTGCTAAAGTAGAATTTACTGTAGACTCTAAACCAGGTGAAACTTTCACAGGCTATGTATCTGAAATCGCAAAGGGTACAAAAGGTAACATGGGTGCTACAAGCAACAGTGTTGTTTACTATACTGTAAAGGTTCAAATTCCTGAAAATATTTCCAACAACTTCTTACCATCTATGACGGCTCGTGCAACCATCTTTGGTGAAGATATTAAAAACACCTTAGTAGTACCTCTTACGGCAGTGCGTACAGATAAGCAAGGTGAATACGTATATGTTATTAAAGATGGTCAACCAGTACGTACAGCTGTTTCTACAGGTGTAACTGGGGATACTAATGTACAAATTTTAAAAGGTTTATCTGAAGGTGATGAAATCATCGTAAGCGGTGATGTAACGGCACCTAAGAATAATAGCCGTGGACCATTCTAATAGTAGGTGAATATGAATCAAGCAGTAATCGATATACAAGGGATTACAAAGACCTATGTAAATGGTAAATTATCGGTGCCTGTTTTACATGGTATTGATTTACAGGTCAATAAAGGCGAATTTGTATCTATTATGGGTCCTTCTGGTTCTGGTAAGTCTACATTTATGAACATTCTTGGCTGTTTAGACAGACCAACGACAGGTTCATACCGCCTTAATGGCGATGAGGTAGCTACCTTATCCGATGATGAATTGGCCTTTGTGCGAAATAAACAAATAGGCTTTGTATTCCAAAGTTTCAACTTATTAACAAAATTAACAGCCTTAGAAAATGTAGCACTCCCTATGATTTATGCAGGGATGGATAAAAAATCGCGTAATGAACGAGCTGCTGCATTATTATCTTCCGTTGGCCTTGGCGAACGTATGGATCACTTGCCATCTGAGTTGTCTGGCGGTCAACGTCAACGTGTGGCCATTGCTCGTGCGTTGGCAAATAATCCTGCCATCATCATGGCCGATGAACCAACAGGTAACCTTGACTCCAAGTCAACTATTGATGTTATGAATATTTTCAGAGGCCTTTACGATGAAGGGCGTACCATCATCCTTGTTACACATGAACCTGAAATTGCAACCTATGCAAGTCGTAATGTAGTATTGCGTGATGGATTAATTGTAGAGGATTCCCGAAACCTAAATATGACGCCTGTACAGGAGGTGCCACATGTATAAAGAGAGTTTCTTAATGGCATGGGCATCCCTCATTGCTAATAAAATGCGATCCATTTTAACCATGTTAGGCATTATTATCGGTGTTGCTGCCGTAATTGCCTTAGTATCTATTGGTAATGGTGTAAAGCAAGATATCCAAAATTCTATTTCTAGCTTAGGCTCTAATCTATTGATGGTTATGCCTGGTGCACCGCGTACACCGGGGGTTCGACCTTCGGCAGGCTCTATGAAGTCTTTAAAGGTTTCTGACTATGAAGCTATTTCAAAGTTAGATGGTGTTAAAGCGGCTAGTCCTATGACAAATGGCTCGTATGTAGTGATTTATCAAAATAAGAACTGGACTACTTCAGTATCTGGTGTTAGCTATAACTATTTAGATGTAAACAATTGGTCTATGAAATCTGGTCGATTCTTGTCTGAAAAGAATGTACAGAATCGTGAACGCGTTGCAGTCGTAGGTAAAACAGTTGTTAAGAATCTATTTGGTGATGAAGATCCAGTAGGTGCTGAAATTCGTGTCAAAAATATTCCATTCCGTATCATTGGTGTTCTTAATAGTAAGGGCAGTGGTGCTATGGGTAATGACCAAGATGATATGGTAATTATTCCATATACTACAGCTATGGAACGGGTAGAAGGTGTTGATTATCTCCGGATGATTTATGTAGTAGGTAAGGATGAAAACGGTATCGATCGTTTACAATCCGATATTGAAAACCTATTGCGTGTACGACATGGTATTAAAGATACAAACCTTGATGATTTCAATATCCAAAACATGAACTCTATCATGGAAACTATGGAGGAAACAACAGGTACGTTAACATTATTCTTAGGTGCTGTAGCAGCTATTTCTCTTGTGGTCGGTGGTATTGGCATTATGAATATTATGCTCGTATCCGTAACTGAACGGACAAGAGAGATTGGGATACGTAAAGCGCTGGGTGCTACTTATAGTGTTATCGTTACACAGTTCCTTATCGAAGCTGTTGTTATCAGTTTGATGGGGGGCATAATAGGGATTATACTCGGCATAGGCTCATCTAAGCTGATTGGCATGGCTTCGGGCATGAGTACAGTTATATCTATACCAACGATTGGAATGTCCTTTGCCTTCTCTATGGCAATAGGTTTGATCTTTGGTATTTATCCAGCCCGTAAAGCGGCTAAACTTAATCCAATTGATGCATTACATTATGAATAATCCTTAGTTGTAGATGCGTTTTTTTAAGAACATACTACATAATTAGATAGAGTTATTCGCATATGGTGCGTTGCATGATACAATATGTATGATGTAACGCACCATTTTTATGTTTGTATTGAGTTTTTTGCAAGAACGCTCTAAATCATTTCATGCAAGTATTTGGAAATAGAAGGGGATTAAGTTTAGTTAATCTATGTGTCAGTATATTGAATGGAGAACCATATGGCTACAACATTGTTAGAATATTTCAACGAATTACGAGATCAAAATCCATTTTCTTGGGTAAAAGATTCTGAAATTACTGCTGTTGAACCTGGTCATGCGGAAATGACCTTGCAAACTAATGAGACAGAGTACTGTAATTTTAGAGGGGACTTGCATGGCGCTGTTTGTATTGGTTTAGCAGATAGTGTGATGGGAACAGCTTGTTTTACATTGGGCAAATCTGTGAGCACTATTGATCTTAATGGTAACTATGTGAAAGCTGTTAAAGGCGGTACGGTATTGCGTGGTGTAGCTAATGTAGAGCATAGTGGTAAAACAACCATGGTTGCCACAGCTCGTATTTATAATGAATTAGGTGAACTAGTTCATTTAGCACGTGGTACATTTTTTGTACTAGAAGAGAAGCCATTACCTGAATTACCATGGCGTTTTATTGAAGAAGACAACCCTGATTTGGTATAATATAGTTTAGACTTTTAAATATAGGAGGATGCTTTAATGGAACAAGAATTACAACGTCTTAAGGCAGAAGCCCTTGAGGCCATCAAAGGCGCTGCTGATCAACAAGCGTTGCAAGATATACGTGTAAAATATCTAGGTAAAAAAGGTGAGGTAACAGCATTACTAAAAGGTCTTGGTAAATTATCTCCTGAAGAACGCCCTAAGGCTGGTGCTCTTGTTAATGCGGTTCGCGAAGCATTAGAGGCTGAACTTGAGGCAGTAAAAACTCGTATGGAAACAGAAGAGTTGAATACTCGTTTAGAACAAGAACGCATCGATATTACATTGCCAGGTCGTGCAGTAAAATCTGGTCATATTCATCCATTGACAAAGGTTAATGAAATGATTGAAGATTTCTTCATGAAAATGGGTTATACCGTTGAAGAAGGTCCAGAAATTGAACAGGATTACTTTAACTTTGAATGTTTGAACTTACCTAAAGATCATCCTGCACGTGATATGCAAGATTCCTTCTATATTACAGAAAACTTCTTATTGCGTACCCATACATCTCCAGTACAAGCTCGTACAATGCAACGACATGAACCTAATAGTCCAATCCGCATGATTGCGCCTGGTAAGGTTTACCGTTGGGACTATGATGCGACTCACTCCCCAGTATTCCATCAAGTGGAAGGTCTCATCATCGACGAACATATTACATTTGCTGATTTGAAAGGTACATTAGAGTCCTTCTTACGTCACATGTATGGTGATGAAACAAAGGTACGTTTCCGCACAAGCTTCTTCCCATTCACAGAGCCATCTGCAGAAGTAGATATTTCATGTGTAATGTGTGGTGGTGAAGGTTGCCGTGTATGCTCTCATACAGGTTGGCTTGAAATTTTGGGTTGCGGTATGGTTCATCCTGATGTATTGCGCATTAATGGGTACGATCCTGAAAAGGTTAAAGGCTTTGCCTTTGGCATGGGCGTAGAACGTATTGCTATGCTTTTATACGGCATTAACGATTTACGTCTATTCTTTGAAGATGATGTACGATTCTTGGAACAATTTTAGGAGGAACTCATGAAAGCAAGTTTACAGTGGATGAACGAATACGTGCCTGTGGATATGAATCGTCCTGCTCAAGAATTGGCCGATGAATTAACACAAGCTGGTATTCCTGTAGAAGATGTCATTGCTATGGATAATGGCATTAAGAAAATTTATACTGGTAAAATCGTGGAGATTACAAAACATCCAGATGCAGATAAATTACAAGTATGCCAAGTTGAATGCCTTACAGAAGAAGGTGAACCTGTTACAAAACAAATCGTAACAGCTGCTACCAATGTTGCAGTAGGCCAAATCGTGCCTGTGGCGTATCATAAATCTCGCTTAGCTGATGGCACAGAGATTAAAAAAGGTAAATTGCGCGGTGTAGTTTCTGAAGGCATGTTCTGCTCCGTTGCAGAATTTGGCATTTCTAGTGATTTAGTATTGCCTGAAGAAGCTCAAGGCATTTATATTTTCCCTGAAAATACACCAATTGGTCTTGATGTAAAAGACGTTTTAGGCTTAAATGATACAGTGTATGAATTTGAATTGACTGCTAACCGAGCAGATTGCTTCTCCATGGTTGGTTTATCCCGTGAATTCGGTATTATGACAAACCAAAAAGCTTTATTCCCTGTTATCATGGTTAACGAAAATGGCGAGTCTATTGAAGGAAAAGCATCTGTATCCATTGAAGCGGATGATCTTTGTACTCGTTTTACTGCTCGCGTAGTAACTGATGTTAAGGTTGAGCCATCCCCATTGTGGATACAAAACCGTTTGCGTAACAGTGGCATTCGTCCTATCAATAACGTAGTAGACGTTACAAACTATGTTATGTTAGAACTTGGTCAACCTATGCATGCCTATGATTATGACCATGTAAAAGGTCATCAATTGGTGGCAAGACGCGCTAAAAATGGTGAAGTTCTTGTTACACTTGATGGTTCTGAACGCGAATTGAATGACTCCATGCTCATCATTGCCGATGCAGAACGTCCAGTAGGTGTAGCTGGTATCATGGGTGGCTTTGATAGTGAAGTGACAAATGAAACGACTACCGTTTTGTTCGAAGCTGCCGTATTCAATGGTCCATCCATTCGTCGTACAGCTAAAGCTCTTGGCATGCGTTCCGAAGCATCTGGTCGTTTCGAACGTGGTGTAAATCATAAATACACTGCTTATGCTATCGACAGAGCAGCTCAATTATTACAACAAATCTGTCCTACTTGTAAAGTTGATGTAGGCGTTATCGATGTATATAAAAATCCTGTAGAACAACATACTGTTACTTTTACAGCAGAACAAATTAACGATTACTTGGGTACAAACATTGAAAAAGACGAAATGGTTCGTATTTTGACTGCCCTTGAGTTCGTTGTAACTGAAGATGGCGATAAATTGTCTGCTCTCGTTCCAACATGGCGTGGCGACGTAACAGTGATGCCTGATATCGCTGAAGAAGTGGCTCGTATTTACAACTATGATAATATTAAGCCTACAATTCCGGTTGCCGTATTATCCTCTGGTGGCATGACACCTAAGAAAGCTCTTACTAAAGAGGTAACTCATGCATTGGCTAAATTGGGTATGACTCAAATCATTACATTTAGCTTCATGCATAAAGATGGTCTTACTAACATGATGCTTCCTGAAGGGGATAGCCGTTATACTGCCATTCCAATCTTGAACCCTATTTCTGAAGAGTTCCCTTATATGCGTACTACATTGGTACCAGCTGTTATTGAAGCAGCTAAACGCAATATTGCGCAACAAAATAAGGATCTTTGGTTATTTGAAACAGCCAATGTATATGAACCAAAAGCATTGCCTTTAACAGAAGTACCTCATGAACGCCCTATGGCTTGCGGTATCTTGATGGGCAAGGCAAACCAAGCTGGTTGGAATCAAGCAGAACGCACTACAGATTTCTATGATGTAAAAGGTATTGTAGATGCGTTGTTAGCTGAATTAGGTGTTACAAGTTATGAAATTAATCGCGGCACTGAGCCATACTTCCACCCAGGTGTAAGTGCTCAATACGTTGTTGATGGTAAAATGATTGCTCAGTATGGGGAATTACATCCACAAGTGAGCAAAAACTTTGACTTACCTGGCAAAGTATACATGTTTGAAATCGATTTGGAAGCCGTATTATCCTTAACGATTCCAGCATTCCGTTATACATCCTTCAGTAAATTCCCAGGCACTAGTCGTGACCTTGCTATCGTAGCACCTGTGTCCGTATCTAGTGGCGAAATTTTATCCATCATCAAAGAGCATGGTGGAGAATATTTAGAAAATGCATCTATCTTCGACGTTTACGAAGGTGAACATATTGAAGCTGGTTACCGCAGTCTTGCATACAACTTACAATTCCGTTCTATGGAAGGTACGTTGAATGATGAGGATATTGATGGTAATATTCAAGCTATTATCGATGCATTAGCAGAAATTAACTGCAAATTACGTTAATTGTAAGCAGTATATTGAAAGGGTTTACCGTATGGTAAACCCTTTTAGTACTATAGTTATACCTTTAGTTAGGTAGAAAGGATTATCCATGGAATTATTGGCTCCTGCCGGTACGATGGAAAACTTTATAGCTGCGTTAGAATCTGGAGCAGATGCGATTTACCTCGGTGGTAAAGGCTTTAATGCCCGTGCTCATGCAGCAAACTTTGGCATTGAAGAACTAGCTGAGGCTATTCGATTGGCCCATATTCTAGATGTGTCCGTATATGTAACTGTAAATATTCTCATAGGCGATTCTGAATTATCTGCTCTTGAAGAATACTTAAAAGATTTAGAGCGTATTGGTGTGGATGCTATTATCGTTCAAGATTTAGCTGTTGCAAAATTGGCGCAGCGCGTAGCTCCTAAATTGCATTTGCATGGTAGTACACAAATGACGGCGGCAACGCTAGATGCTGTTCGTTTTTATGAAAGTCTCGGTTTCACCCGCGTTGTGTTAGCTCGTGAATTGAGCCTAGCTGAAATCGAACATATTTGTAAAAACTGTACAGCTGAAATCGAAGTCTTTGTACACGGCGCCTTATGTGTATGCTATTCTGGTCAATGCTTAATGAGTTCCTTCATCGGTGGTCGTAGTGGTAACCGTGGTGCTTGCGCACAACCTTGCCGCTTGCCTTATGAATTGTTGGATTCTTCAGGTACTAGTTTGTTGCCAAAACACGAAGCCTATCTATTAAGTCCAAAGGATCTTAACTATAGTGAGCATATGAATGAACTCGTTGCAGCCGGTGTTACGTCCTTTAAGGTAGAAGGACGTATGAAAAAGGTTTCCTATGTGCGTCAAGTTATTGGGACCTATCGTCATATTTTAGATACGGCTCATATAGACTCTTCTGATGCCGATGCATTGGCTTCTGGATTTAATCGTGGGTTCTCTACAGATTATTTAACAGACCATGTAGGAAAATCCATGATGACCGTTGTGGCCCCAAATAATCAAGGGAAATTAATCGGCAAAGCAGAAGTCAAAAAGGGACAAGTTCATTTGTACCTAACAGAACCGATTGAAAAAGGTTCACTCTTAAAGGTAATGCAAGCTTCTGGTAGTATTACGTACTACCAAATTGATCAGAATTGGTCCTTAGTAAATGAAAAACATTTTGTTGGTAAACCTGATGAAGGCTTTGCAGCAGGTCAAGTATTCTTGGCATCTACGCCAAAATCTCAAAAGCAACGGGGCTTACAAGATTTTAGTGCTAAGTTAGAGGTACATGGGTACCTATCCATTAATACAGACCGAGAACAGCCTTGTACAGATCTTACCTTTGTATTAAATGACGGTCGTACTGTGACAGTATCTAATGAGTTTGAACCTGTGTATGCTAATAATAAACCGACTAGTTTAGAGAAGGTTACAGATCAAGTGGGTAGATTAGGTAATACATTGTTTACTCTAGCTTCTATGTCCATTCCCGAAGGGCCATACATGTGGCCTGCTAGTGTTTTGAATGCATTGCGTCGCGATGCAGTGGAGGCTTTAGAAACTCTGTTAAGTACAGATCATGAAACAGCTTGGGCAGAACTTGCCGTAGAACCTCAAGATATGTCATCCTTAGTAGCTAAGGATATGATTCAGTACACAGAGCCAATGGTAAGTGCTCGCGTTGATGAATTAGAGGGTGTGAAAGCTGCTATTGAAGGTGGTGCTAAGAAGATTATCTTCGGCGGTGACCGTTTACAACGCAAGCCTTATGAACTTAGTGTTTATGAAAAGGTAGCTACCCTTTGTAAAGCACATAATGTGTTTTGTGTATTTGCTACGCCTCGAGTTGTGAAAGACGATGAAGTTGAGGCGTACATGAATACTCTTAAGGCTATAGTTGAGGCTAAACCAGATAGCATTTCTATTCACGTGCCGCAAGCGTTATTATGGCTCCGTGATTTAGGGTATACAGGTGCTATTGAAGCTGATACAGGTCTTAACATATTTAACGGCTCTGCACTACAAGTATGGCAAGACTTTAATATGAGTAGCATAGCACCATCCTTAGAGTTAACATTGGCACAACTAGTTAATTTGCAAAAATCTACTAAATTGCCATTAGAAATCATGGTACATGGTTACACGGAAATGATGATTTCTGAATACTGTGCCATCGCAAGCTTTGTGGGTACTGGTAAAAAGGAAAATTGTCCTATGCCATGTGTAACAGAGGACTATGCATTGAAGGACCGTAAAGGGGAAGTGTTCCCATTGCGTACCGATCCGTATTGCCGCATGCACATCATGAATAGTCATGAAATGGACATGCGTGCCTACGTGCCAGAGTTACATCGAAAAGGGCTACATATATTGCGTATCGATGGTAGACATATGGATCCACATCGTTTGCGTACAATCGTAGCAGATTATGTATCCATTCAAAATGGAACAAAAGAGGCTCCGCCTAAAAGTGTAGGTAAAGATGATACACCTATTACAAGGGGCCACTATTTTAGAGGTATTTTATAAAAGAGGTAGTACATTGTTTAACGAAGATGTATTAGACTTTCACCATATAAAAGAACAATTAAAACAGCACTGTAGTTCTACCATTGCTAAAGAATTAGCTATGCATATTGAACCAATGACGGATGCTAAAGCTATTCAAGAGAACCTTGATGAAACAGCAGAAGCCATGCGTTCTTTACAAACTGAGGTAGAACAACCGTTAGGTGGTACGCGAGATATTCGCGAATCCTGTAAAAAGAGTCGTAAAGACTTTGTCCTTACTCGTGAAGCATTGTGGGATATTTATTTAACCATTGGTGCTTATAAGCGGATGACAAAGTTCTTTAGAACGAAATATATGGAATATCCTTTGCTATTCTTATGGGTTCAGGATATGCCAAATACAGATCGCATTGAAAATCGCTTTAAACGCGTCTTTGATGAAAAAGGGGAATTGCTTGATACAGCATCTCCTAAGTTGGCGAGCCTAAGAAATACGATTATCAAAACTCGGGAAAAGATCAAAAATGATATTCAAGCTATCTTACACGACAAGGATAATCAGAAGTATTTCCAAGAAACGATCATTACACAGCGTAACAATCGCTACGTAATCCCTGTAAAACAGGAATATCGCCAATATTTTGATGGTCTTATTCACGACCGTTCTGCAACGGGTCAAACCTTATATATTGAACCGATGCGCTTGGTGAATCTAAATAATGAATTACAAGAGGCTTTGATTGGTGAAGAGCAAGAGGTATTGCGTATTTACCGTGAATTATCAGCCCTTGTAAAACAACATAGTAATGATTTGATGGATGCTTGTGAAAAGGTTTCACACATCGAATTTGTATATGGTAAGGCGAGCCTTGCTATTTCTTATAAAGGTGTACCAGCAATCTTGAGTACTGATAGAACAGTTAATCTCATGAGAGCTCGTCATCCATTAATTCCACCAAATGTGGTAGTGCCTACGAATATTCAATTGGGCACATCGTATCGTATTTTATTAATTACTGGTTCTAATACAGGTGGTAAAACAGTATCCCTAAAAACTTTAGGGTTATTGAGTTTAATGAATCAATGTGGTTTATTTATTCCTGCTGATCACGGTTCTATGTTACCTATATTCCATAATATCTTTGCCGATATTGGGGATGAACAAAGTATTGAAGCCAGCCTTAGTACGTTCTCTGCTCATATGACACAAGTTATTTCTATCATTAAACATTGTGGTCCAAATGACTTGGTATTATTAGATGAGCTTGGATCTGGTACAGATCCAGAAGAAGGTAGTGCGCTTGCAGTATCTATCCTTGAGTTCTTCCGTAAAAAAGGCGCTCTCATGATGGTAAGTACCCATTATAATGAGCTTAAAAATTATGCATACCATACGGAAGGTATTGAAAATGGCCATGTAGAGTTTGATGAACGCACATTAAAACCAACGTATCGACTTCATATCGGCGTAGCTGGTAGTAGCCATGCGTTGAGTATTGCGGCTCGCTTAGGCTTGCCAAAAGACATCGTAACACGTGCTGCAGAGTATAAATCTCAATTTGGTAGTCATGAAATGGAAGAGGTTCTTTCCGATTTGAATGAACAACTTCGTAAGGCATCTGAACGTGAAAGAGCGTTAAAGAAAGAGCTTGATGAAACACGTCGTATGCGTGGTCAATTAGAGAAGGAAAAGAAACAGTTTAATGAAAAACGTAAACAAATCTTAGCTAAAGCTCAAGCTGATGCAGAATCTATGAAACGTAGCTTACGCGTTGAAGGGGAAGCGATTATCAAGCAATTGAAAGCGCAATTCTCTGAAACAAATAAAGATAAGCGTCAATCTGCTATTAATGCTGCACGTAAGGGTATCTCTAATGTGCATGTACCAGAAGCTCCAGTAGATGATGATCGTAAATCTTTGACTGCAGATACTATTAAGGTAGGCCAAGCAGTATATGTTACATCTTTACGCTCATTAGGTACCGTATTAGCTATCAATGGCAATCGTGTGAATGTAGATATTAATGGACTAACAGCTACTGTAAAGGTTAGCGAATTACAATCTACTACACGTGAAGAAGGAAATAAGCTTGAACGGGAACAAAAAGCAGCTATGCCTAAGACTAGAAAGCGTATGGGTGGCTCTGCCGTACAACGCCAAAAAGAGGTTCGTACTGAAATCAATATTCTTGGACAAACGGTAGATGAAGCGACAGTTTCTGTTGGTAGATTTATTGACCAAGCTTTACTTGGTGGTGTTAATCAAGTGCGCATTATTCACGGTAAGGGGACTGGCGCATTACGAGAAGGTGTACATCAATATTTGCGTACCTTACCGCATGTAGCTCATTTTGAAACGGCAGGCTATGATGAAGGTGGTGCAGGAGCTACTAATGTAGTTCTGAAATAAAGCTACACAATAGTGATATAGTTATAGATAATACAGTAAATTATTATCGTATATCAAATTGATTATGGGGTATAGCCATATACATATATAGAAATAGAAAAGGAGCGGAACACATGTTCCGCTCCTTTAGCGTATGAGATTAACGATCTTTTTTACTAGACTTTTTACTTTTGGATGAATTAGATTTCTGTTCAGTTGCATCATCTTTTGAGCCACTGTCATCTTTTACTGCTTCATCCTTAGACTTGTCTTTATCGTCTTTTTTATCTGCCTTTTCGTCCTTAGCGGCTTCTTTTTTAGGCTGTGCTTTTGCAGGGTTGTAATAACCTTCAGAGACAGCTGATTGTGCGCTAGCAGGAACAGAGAAGTCAGAAGCAGGGGTGTTGGCAAGAGCATTTGCCATGAATTGACCCCACATAATGGCTGGTGTTGTACCACCTGTAATGCCATGTAATGTTTCAGAACCGTAGTCGTCACCAATCCAAACGGCAGCTACAAGATCAGGTGTATAACCAACGAACCAAGCATCCTTGGAATCATCTGTTGTACCTGTTTTACCTGCTGCAGGACGACCGATTGCTGCATTACCACCAGTACCGCCATTAATAACGGATTCTAGCATACTAGTGATGATAGCTGCATCTTTTTCATCTACAACGCGTTTTTCTTGGATAGAGTTTTCTTCAACCACTTGACCATTGCGGTCTACAATTTTAACGATTGCTGTAGGTTGAACCTTGATACCACCATTAGCGAGTACGCCATAGGCTTGTACCATTTCAAGAGGTGTAACACCATGAGTTAAACCACCGAGTGCTGTAGATAAGTTGTTATCTTGATCTGTAAGGGTAGTGATACCCATTTCTTTAGCAAGTTTAATAATCTTAGACATGCCTACTTCATCGGCAACTTTTACGGCAGCTACGTTACGAGAATGTTGTAATGCGTAGCGGTATGTAATATTACCTTCGAAGTCATTTTCATAGTTTTTAGGGCTCCAGCTACCAAATGTAACAGGGCTGTCATCTACAATAGAACCAGGAGTTTTACCAGATTGAATAGCTGCTAAATATACAAATGGTTTCATAGTGGAACCTGGTTGACGTTCTGCTTGTGTAGCACGGTTAAATGCATCATCGCCACGACCACCAACCATAGCCATAATATAACCATTATGAGGATTCATAGCTACGATAGCACCTTGTGGTTGATGTAAACCATTGCTATCTGTGTAGTAGTTAGGCAAGTTTTGCATTGCTGCTACAGCTGCATTTTGTGCATCCATATCGAGAGTGGTATAAATTTTTAAACCATCTTTATAGATTGCATCGTCACCATATTTTTCAGAAACTTGTGCAATAACATAGTTAATGAAGTAAGACGCATTAGATTTTTCATGCGTTTGTTCTTGTTTTGCCACTAAGCCTAAATCTGCTTGACGCGCTTCATCAGCTTGCTCTTGTGTAATGTATCCGTATTTAACCATTTGGCCTAATACAACGGCTTGACGTTTTTTACTAGCTTCCAAATCATTGAATGGAGAGTAGTAGTTAGGACTTTGTGGTAAGCCCGCAATGAGCGCTGCTTGAGCAAGCGTTAATTGGCTAGCATCCTTACCAAAGTACACATGAGCTGCAGATTGTACACCGTATGCACCTTGACCAAAGTAAATTTGGTTCATGTACATTTCTAGGATTTCATCCTTAGTGTAGTGTTGTTCAATTTTTAGTGCTAGTAATGCTTCAGAAATTTTACGTTTAAATGTTCTGTCTTGAGACAAGAATGCATTACGCGCTAACTGTTGAGTGATTGTAGAACCACCTTCAGATACGCCACTATGAACAAGGTTAACCCATACAGCACGCAAGATACCAACTGGGTCGATACCGTGATGGGAGTAGAAGCGAGAGTCCTCAGTAGCAACAAAGGCATTTTGTAAATCCTTTGGTACATCTTTTAAAGGTACTGGTAATCTATTCTCTGTGGAATGAACCGTTGTGATGAGATTACCATGGACATCGTAAATTTGAGACGATGCAGAAGGACGTACATTGGATACATCTGGTAGGTTAGACAGTGTAGCACTGATAAAACCACAGCCACCTCCGGCTACGATGAGTATAAGGAGAAGGGCACAAATCCAAAATAGACGCTTCGGACTTGTTTTCTTCGGTGTAGAGCCGCTACCGTTAGAACGGCGGCTGCTTCTCGCATTTGAGTTATTACTCATAGAGTCACCTCTTTTTTCTTTTGTTAGTAAATATAACGTAAATTCTATTACGCAGTTATAAATATTATATCATAAATGGCTTAAAACCAATACTATATATATAATTGTGAAAGTTTTTAGATAATGGTATACTAAAACAATAGTATTTCGAGGAGGATTATCATGGTTAGTGCTCAAGAACAAGTGCGCCAAATTAAACACGGCGTAGCAGATTTAATTAATGAACAAGATCTTGTAAAGAAAATAGAAAAATCCATTAAGGAAAATAAACCTTTAGTTGTAAAATTAGGTTTGGACCCAACAGCGCCAGATATTCATTTAGGCCATACAGTACCACTTCGTAAACTACGTTTGTTCCAAGAATTTGGTCATCAAGTAGTTATCGTTATTGGTGGTTTCACTGCACGTATTGGTGATCCTACTGGTAAAAGTGTTACTCGTCCACCACTTACAAAAGAAGAAGTATTGAAAAATGCTGAAACATATAAAACACAAATCTTCAAAGTGTTGGATCCTGAAAAAACTATCGTTCGCGACAACAGTGAATGGCTTGAATCCATGAACTTTGCTGATGTACTTCGCTTGGCAAGTTCTTACACTGTAGCGCGTATGATGGAACGTGATGATTTCAATAAACGTTTCAAAGAAGGTCGTGCAATTGGTGTTCATGAATTTATGTATCCATTGATGCAAGGTCATGATTCCGTTGCTTTACATGCTGATGTTGAATTTGGTGGTACAGACCAAACTTTCAACTTGTTAATGGGTCGTCATTTACAAGAATTAGAAGGTCAAGAACCACAAGTTGTTATCACAATGCCATTGCTTGAAGGCCTTGATGGGGTTCAAAAAATGAGTAAATCTTTAGGTAACTACATCGGTATCGATGAAGAACCTAAAGAAATGTATGGTAAAGCTATGTCCATTCCAGACGAATTGATGATGCGCTACTTCATGCTCGTTACAGATATGCCAATCGAAGAGCAAGAGGACATGGAAAAACGTCTTGAAAGTGGTGAATTACATCCACGTGATGCTAAAATGCAATTAGCTCGTACAATCGTTCGTTTGTACCATGGTGAAGACGCTGCTCTTGAGGCAGAAGAAGAATTTAAACGTGTATTCCAACAACGCGCATTACCTACAGATATTCCTGAATACGCTATGGATGCGCCAACAGAACCAATCTTTGTTCCACAATTCTGTACAGATGCTGGTTTGACTGCTTCTAATGGTGAAGCACGTCGCTCCATTAAAGCCGGTGCTTTCAAAGTAAACGGTGAAAAATATACAGAAGAAAACCTTACCCTTGAAGAGGGCATGATCGTTCAAGTTGGTAAACGTAAATTTGTAAAAATTAAATTTAACTAATATAAAACTGTGATGAGATAGAAACCTCATCACAGTTTTTTTATGTCTATTTGGTCTATAAGATTATTTATCTACTAAATCTGTTGTTTGTAAAGCAAAAAATGACTTACAAGTTCATGTATAATGAAAGTAAAATATAAATTCAAATTTAAATACAGAT
>NZ_CAJLUB010000003.1 GCF_905209685.1 uncultured Veillonella sp.
TGTAATGTTGATGATGTCTATGTAATTCAAAACTACCCAATTCCTGTTATTGATTTCAGCAAGCCGTAGCCCGGAGAAAACCTTCAGTCCTGTCGTAGGGTGTGTGCGGTACGCACGCACGCGGTTTCTATTTTTCAGACGACCTCACTATTTTCTTTGAGGTTGTCTGAAACATTTGTTCTTTAACAATCTCATTAGCAATGGCATTCTATCTAGAGGTCGTTTTTCCTGATGGTTGAGAAGCTAATTGACATAGACAAATACAGGAAAGGATATATATTATGTTGAAAATATTGAATAATTCTTTGGATGGAATTGTATTGGGTCAAAAAAAGGCTGACTTTGATGATGTTATTTTAAATAATCCTAATTATTCATTAGAGTTTGATAGAAAACACAAGATACAATCTGATTCAGAATTGATTACTGTATCTTCCTTGAGGAATTGTGATGAATTTTGCTTAAATGGAAAAGTTATTAACTTTTCAAATTTTGAAAAATTTTTAGAAGAGGAGGATCCTCTAATAGAAGTTTCGGATGAAGAAAATTATTTTTATATTTTTCCAAAATATAATTTAGTTTTATATGTTGATTATAAGGATAATTTGTTTCTGCAGATATTAATTTACGATGAGAGTATAAGAGCTTTATATGATAGTAAAGGTAAAAAGTACTCAGACTTTCAAAAAAGTAAACTTAAAAACCCAACTTTAAATCATGATAAATTAATATTTATTCCTTATAAGAGCATAGGCGATTTTGAATTAAATTGTTCTCTATCAGATGTTATAAGAAAATATGACATATCAAATAATGTTATCCCGAAGGTAAAAAATATTATAGAGATAAACAATTTTGTACTAAGGTTTGATAATGAAAAGTTAACTGAGGTTACAATTTTCAATGATAAGAAAGTAGAGTTTGCAATATACTATAATGAAATGGATATATCATCAAAAAAAGGGCTTACTGAGCTATTAAGTCAATATGATGTTATTGAGAGAACGAAATCTAAATATCTTTTTAAAGAATTAGGTCTAGTTGTAGAAAAAGATCTGTCCGAATTTCGTTTTTTTGAACAATCATTATTAAAATTTTGGGTAAATTTGCATAGACCTATTACTAGCTGGTAATCACAAGTAAGCCATAGCAAACCGTAGCCCACACAAAATCTTTAGTCCTGACGTAGGGTGTGTACAGTACGTACGTGGTTTCGCCTATCAAAACCACATCAACGAAGACGGCGAAAGCGGCCAACAAACCCACTACTTCCACTGCGACCAAATCGACATCCCACGCGAGATTGTCGATAAGGACGGCAATCTGGTTTGGTTTGGGGATTATTATAATTGGGGCAAACTGAAGAGCGAAACCAACGTAACGGGTGTCCAAGAATACCTTTGAAAGATATACAACCAGACCCTATAGATTGGTGGTAATAAAAATGATATCAAATGACATTCAAGAATTACTTAAAAATATTACAAAGTCTCTAATTAAAATCGAAACAAAAGAGTTAGATGCTTTAATTTCTAGACAGTTAACCCATATAGATAATATTGATTTTCACAGATACGAAATATCCCATAGGAAAATTGAAAGTCTCAAATTTTCTTTCTGTTCATTTCGTGGTGCTTTCATAAGCTATAGTTCCTTTACTAATTGTAATTTTATTAATTGTTCTTTTATTACGGCAATAGTTTGTAATACAAAATTTACTAATTGTACATTTATTAATTGTGTATTCAGAACAATGCATATGCAAGATAATTTAATATCTAACTGCTCTTTTCAAAACTGTCATATAGAAGATAATATATTTTCTACAAATAAAACATAATTTATGACAATGTTGAATAAGGCATTCGGGCCGCCTTTTAGGTTGATCCTCTTGGTTTAAGTAAATGCTCAAGCTAAAGGTCGTTATTTATTTGAAACACTCCCTGCTACCAGAAGTAGCCTCGCAGTCAAACCAAAATGGAACCTCATGACTAATATTGCTCAATTTAAAAGCAAAACCAGAAACAACTATTATTGAAGATAAAGCTGCACCTCATGGTTTGGGGGTGCCTGGTGGACAAACAAAAAATATATTAATGTCTTAGAAAGGTTAATAAGACAATGAATCAGGAGCAATTTATAAAAAAGATCAATATAGTTTTAGTCGAAATTGATAAAATGATTAATAATTGTGATGAATATAGTTATACAAATAAACAGCAGTTGATTTCTATAAAAAATGAACTATATGACATGATTAACTATCTAAATTCAGAAAGTATTTTTCAACAAAAAAAAGGAAAAGAATTTTTATTGTCTCGGATAGTAATTGATTCTTGGCCATTTAATAATGAAGTTGGTAAACTCCTTGTAGAATTAGAAGAAGATTTCAATTCTTTGACAAGAAAAAATATAAAAATGTCTAAGTTAAAAATATTGAATGAAACTCCTTTAGACTTTCAAGAAAAAAATTTTTTTGACGAATGGGAAGTCAGTTACCTTGATTTGATGGAAGTAAATCAAGGTTCTCCCTTAGTTGGAAGTCTATCCATTAACGGTCAAGTTATTATTAAAAAACAGGGGTTTGGAGGGCCTTTGTTGTATTTCAATAGAAAAATATATATTCCTATTTTCATTAGACGATTTTGCGTTGTTGGATTTAGACTTGCAACATTAAATTTAGATGATTTATCAATTGAGTATATTGGGGGTATCGAAGACTTGGTTTATCTGAAAGAGATAAAAGATAATAGAATTTATTTCTATACAGATATATATAAAAGCACAGAAAAGAATTTAACTTTATATGAATAAATATAACTCAAGGCTATGCTGTAAACATCATAGCCAAAGGACTTCCTCATTTGGTTATGGATGGCTTATTATAGGGATTAACAACACCCTTTTGGGTAAAAATATTAGTTATTAAAAAAATAGGAAATTAAGTATAACAAAGCTCAAACAGATAGATACATGAGTAAGTAATTAACTAGAATTGGTGGTAAGGTTTTTGGAAAATACGGATCACGTAGTAAATGTGCATAGAAACTGATTGATAATAAAAATTTATAAAAGGAACATTAAAATGAGTGTTTTAAGTAATTATATAATTCAAGATTTAATCCAGAATGTATCTAAAGGAGTTACAGAGACATTTAAATTTGTATTAGAAAAATATAATTCTAATGAAGTTTTTGCCTATACATTATTTATTGATGACTATTGCTCATATCTGGGTTGGGCTGCTAACACTATTTCTCACTACGAAATAGAAAAAGTAAACTACCCAAAAGAAGAACATCCTTTTATTAAATGGTATTACCCTCAATTTGCAATAGGACTTGGAGAGGTTCCTGAGAAAATAGATAGTATATTCAATAATGAGATTCAAAATATTCTTAATGATGGAAATACATTAATATCTGAAGATAATTTTGAGCAATATCAGGCGGAAGTATATGATTCAATTATAGAAGGATTTAAAAAAGCGATAGAAAATATTGATAAGAAAAAAACAAAGAATGTCATATTTTTTGTTTCTATTGTAGATAGTGATAATACTGAAATTATGGAAAATTATTCTGCTGAACAACTAAATTCATATGATAAATTTCTTACGTTCAAAAATAGATTTCAAAGCAAGCCGTAGCCCGTATGAAACCTCCAATCCCGACGTAAAGTGTGCACGGTACGCACGCACGCGGTTCCTGTTTTTCAGACGACCTCACTATCCTCTTTAAGGTCGTCTGACATATTGGTTCTTTAAGAATCTCATTACCAGTCAGTTACAAAATGTAGTTTCTCGGGGTTGTATTACAACTTCTTCATGTATTATGAGCCTGATGCCGGGCGGTTTGTGAATCAGGATCCGATTGGGTTGTTTGGTGATGAGACTACTGCCTGAAGACATACATAACTCTGTGAAACATACAGGCAGTGCGTCCCAACATCAAACACGGAAGAGAAAAAGAAGAGGGAAGTGTTAAATAAATTAACCAAGTTAGTAATAGGAGTGATTTAAAGTGAATATTAAATTTAAAAAATTTGGTTTGAGCCCAGATGACATACAACAGATGAAAAATTATGGAATTTTGCCAGATAAGAGGACTTTACAAAGTCTAAGTAGAGCATATAATTCAATCAACCCTAGTATCGAAGATATTATTGAATTTCAAGATAAATTAGGTTTTAAAGTTGATACAGATTATGTTGATTTTTTACTTAAAAATAATGGAGGGGTTCCATCAAAGGTTAGAATAAAAGGTAATAAGATAGTTATTGATCATTTTTTGTCTTTTAAATCTGATTATAAACTTAACTCGATTATTGATATATATTCCGATTTCCAGCAATATGGATTACCAATTGCAAAAACTCCTTCTGGAGATAGTATTATTTTGTCCTCAGATGGGAAAGTTCGTTTTTTTAATCATAATATTGATTCTATTGATGAAGAAGTTGGTGTGGTTGCAAATAATTTTTTGGAATTGCTTGAGAAATTATATTAGTAAACTTTGGCTTGCTGAAACATTCAATCCTTACATAGAGTGTGTACAGTATGCATGCAGTTTCTGTTTTTCAGACGAGCTCTACCAAATCACCTCCCACTGAAGGCGACATATGGCTGCTGTTTGCCGAGGCTGATTTTGGCTACGGCGATTTGACTGCCGTTTACGGACACGACGGTAAAAAACTGCGCGGTTTTGTCTACCGCGACCAAATCGATATCCCTCGAGAGATGACCGATAAAGATGGATCGACCCTAAAGGCTTGGCAGTTTTTTCAATACCCATTATTGCCCCTGAATTGATTGCATTAAGTAAAGCTGCTCTTGTAACTTTAGGTATAGGTATTATTTATGAAAAAGGGAAAAAGCTCTTGATACAGTAATGATGGCAGCAAATGGTAATCAAGTAGATACTGGGGTTGCTAATCAAGTTTATGAAAAAATAAATGAGTATTTTCAAAGCACGGAAAAAATAATATGGTAAATGATAGAATTTCAAGTTTTGACGCTTTTTTAGAATGTAAAGATCTATCAATCAATGACTTATTAGAAAAACTACTACATTCTAATACTATTATTCAATATGAAGCAGCAAAAAGACTACAATTTTTTCAGTATAAAGAGATTATTGATATAATCAGAAATATTCTCTTAACAAGTCGATATAGTAAACATAGAGAAATTGCAAATTTTATTTTGGGACAAATGCAAGAAAAACTTAGCACTACGGAATTGGAAGAAATTTTCTCTATATTAATTTACTCTATTCAAAATGACAAAAGTATTAAAGTGAAATCATCTGCAATATCTTCTTTAGGACATCTATTCAAAAAATATAATCTAGGAGAAGAAGAGTTTCGCACTATAGAAAATAATATTAGTTTTATTTGGAATATAAATAGATATTCTATAATTATTTCTATTGCATTTAGTTCTGCATATTTCCCAAAAAGAAATTATATAAAAGAATATCTTATAAAAAATTTAAACAGCAAGCATCATAAAATTATCTCATGGGTATTGTATGGATTAAAAGGAAAACATTATAAATCAGAATCAATTGAAAATTTACTAATACATAAACTAAGCCAATTTAATGAAAAATCTTATATTTACAATGAAATTATTGCATTTTTAATTTCAATTAGTTCTAAAAAAGTTATCCCTTATATTGAAAAGACACTATTCACTCAAAGTAAAATCGATGATGAAATTTATACTGAACTTAAAAATAATTTATCGGATGAATTTGCGGAATTAAGAAAAAAATTATTGGAAGAATTTAAATAGTTTCTTGACGTACGCCTCAACCGCAAACCTGCTTCCGCCTGCAAAACCAGTACGCTGACCGTGAGACGGGGTTGCATTACAACCCGATGCGCTATTATGAGCCTGAAGTGGGTCAGTTTGTGAATCAGAATCCGATTGGGTTGGAAGGTGGAGAGAATTGATAAAGCAACAGGACGTCCTAAAGGATATGCTGATCCACAAGGAACAGGACATGGAAAGTACCCGCATATAAATATTAGACGTCCGGATGGGAAACAAATGCGTATTGATATTATAGGAAGATAGATATGTTAAATTTAACTAATTTACAAACAAAAGGATATGATGAACTTATTGAAATTGATGGAGAGATTGTTTATCAAGTATTTGCTATTAAGAAAAATAATGGAACTTATACCACATATTACTATACAGTACCAAAAAATAAATTGGATCAGGCTGAAGATTATGAGATAGAAGAATTTAATGAATTTAATGAACTTGAATTAGCTATAAAACATATTCAATCAAAAGGAGCTAATCTATCAAGATTTAATATATTTAAAGGTAACAAGCCTCTTTAAGACCTTTTTAGACCATAGGTTGGGTCGAGCCCCAACAATACATCAAGGTCGTCTAAAATCAATTCTCAGATGACCTTCCCTATGATTTTTATCCAAAAAATACTGACAAAGGTATGCCTGGGAAAATAGTCGGTCAGCCATCACCAATGAAAATGGTGCGCGCTACCGCTTTGCCTACGAAGGCCTCGACCGATTGATTACCGAAAATGGAGATAAATATGCCCTTCCTGAAAATTCCCTATAGAGATTATCCTAAAGAAGGATTGTTCAAAAAACTTTATCGAGAAAATATCTATAAAATAGAGGAATTTAAAGATGAATTTAAGTATTACGAATATACCCCAATAGAGAAAATTATTATTGATGAACATAATTTAGTACCATTCATCTTTTTTTCACCAGAAGGAATAAATTATTTAATGCCTAAAATTATTGATAGCATCAGCAATGGCATTAGAAATGATGATATTCCAGTAAATATAGAAGAATTTATTATAAATATACCTGCCGCAGAAAACATCACTCACGCTTTAAATCTCTTAAAAAAAGATGAGCTTATAATTCTAAAAAAGTATTTAGAAAAAATATTATTTGGGAACTCATCAAATTTGATACAGCAAATAGGTGAACATTCTTTATTCAGAAGTATTGAATATCTCGAAAAGTTAATAAATAATTCCTAAATCTACTTATTATTTTGTTAATCGAATACATAAGCTAAGGTTTCTAGAAAAACAAGGATTATTTAAACTTAATGGAAAAGGTAACGGAATTATGTTACGTCAGGAAGTATGTCTTTATATAAACCAACAACAAAACAAGATTGGATTAGTTACTTAACATAATAAGGAATAACATTATGAATATAATATTAGAATTTATAAAAAATAATTTATTAGAAGTATCAGGTAATTTTCAAAACAGCCGATGGAAAATTATTCAAGATATTTCAGTAGCACAAAGATATGCATATCAGCAGTATGATTTAGAGACTGTTTGGGCGGATTCGCGTGAATCAAACTCACTAATTTTAAAGCTATCTACAGATGAAGATGACAATTTTTGGGATGAATATGCTGTTCCTGCAATTGAAAAAAAATTAAATTCCTTTCACTTAGAGGAGGGATTAAAAGATAGTTTATTTAGTGATATAGATGCCGATTTATTTAATTGTTATTTAAATAACAAATATAAGAAAAATCATCCTTTTTGGAATATGATAGAAGATGCTTATTTTAAAGGGGGTTGGCCTTGTGGATGGGAAGGTAAATATCCTGAGGGGAAGCTTGTCGTTTTTAAATTAAACTAGCTTAAATAAAAAACATGATAATCGCTATCTAGATAAAGCATTGAATCCAACGCAAGATTTTCAGACGGTCTTTAATAATCAGATTAACAGCAAGCCGTAGCCTACACAAAACCTCCAGTTCTGACTAGGGGGAGCGGAACGCACGCGGTTTTTGCTTTTCAGACAGTTTCAGTCGACCTCGAAAACCATACTCGCTTCGTTTGGGGCGACAGCCATATACAGCAAGAAGCCAGATCGGACGGCAGATATACCTATATCTACACCGATTCCGGCAGCTACGACCCCTTGGCACAGGTATGCAACTGGACCAACGAAGATAGCGAAAGACGCAACAAACCCACTACTTCCACTGCGACCAAATCGGCATCCCAAGAGAAATGACCGATAAGGACAGCAATCTGTTGTGGTACGGCGAATACACCGCCTGAGGGCGTCTGAAAGAGGAAACCAAGGTAACAGATAGCGCATACCAGCCCTTCCGTCTGCAAATCCTCAGGATTTATTGGAAGTTGTGTTGATAAGGATACAGGCGATGAGACTCTGACAGAATGGGGAATAATTCATTAATCTAAAAAAGGAGCCTATATTGTTCCTGCATTGCCTGATATAACATAAATTCTATATTTTATTTGGGGAATTAATTATGAAAAGAAAAGAAATTATTTTAAGTATGCAAACGGCTTTTCTTGGAGCAATTTGTAAGAAAGTCAGACTTATTGCATTTGATATGACTGAAGAATTATTTACTCTTTATGTATATATTGATTCGCCACTGACAGATGATGAGTATGAAGCAATAGATAGTGCTGTTACAGATGTATTGGCTGATTTTCCAAATTTTCTATATGAAAAAATATGTATTATTGAAAATAATGATAATATTCTTTTATTGAATATGTATAAAGGATGTTTTTTTATGCGATTTGAAAATAAATTTGATTAAATAACTCGTTATCCCTACCGTTCAAGATAACCGCCTGAAAATCTACAACGGCACAAGTTACTACTACGACGACCTCGGCAACCTCTTATTGTTCGGCAACTACACTAGCTGGGGTCGTCTGAATGAGGAAATCAAGGTAACGGATAGCGCATACTAGCCCTTCCGCTTGCAAAACCAGTATTGCAATCGTGAAACAGGAAATAAATGTGGCATTGATAATAGAGATGAATTTAATCAATGGAAGCGCGAGTTCTGGTACGACCAAGCTTTAAAAGAATTATCTAGAAGAGGTATTAAATGATTAGCTACGAAACAATGAATTTACTTATTAAATATTTTCAAGATTACCCTGAGCTTAAAGGGATACCCGCTAGTAGTGAGGAAATTAAACATGCTGAAAATATTTTAGGAATAAAATTTCACGATGATTACATTGAATTTATTAAAAAATTCGGCGGCGCAAGCGCTGGTTTGGATATCCATGCTTTCCATAATTCAACATTAATTGGAAAAGAAACAGTTATCGAATTAACTCAGGGATTTCAAAAACTTTTAGGATTACATGAACAACCAATGAATAAACTTTATGCAATATCAGATGATGGTTCAGGTAATCCTATTTTAATGGATCAACAGGGACATATTTTTATTTATTACCATGAATCATCGGAAATGGAAATGTTATATGAATCACTTGATAGCTTATTTAAAGAAACATTGTTGGGTGAATAGCTAGCAGTAGCCCACACAAAACCTTCAGTCCTGACGTAGGGTGTGCGCGGTACGCAAGCGGTTTCTGTTTTTCAGACGACCTCACTATCCTCTTTAAGGTCGTCTGAAATATTGGTTCTTTAAGAATCTCATTACCAGTCATTTACAAAATGTAGTTTCTCGAGGAGCATTATAATATTATGGAAATTAAAAAAGAGTCTAACGACTATATTATTAAACTTAACAACCATGAAGTCTTAGTTTTTTTTGAATGGCTTGTTAAGTTCGTTGAAAATAATCAAATTATTGATGAAGCTGAGCAAAAAATACTATATGACTTAGAATGCTTATTAGAATCCACATTAGAAGAACCTTTTATGGAGAATTATAAAGATCTAATACATATAGCTAAAAAATCTATTATCAATAATTAGCAAGCTGTAGCCTGAACAAAAACTCTCAGTCCTAAGGAGTATTTTATGAAAATCAAAGAATTAATTGAAAAATTAGAACAAAAAAGTAGCCATCAATTTTTGAAAGCAGTATCAAAACCAGAATTTGCTTTTCCTTTGCCAAAAGATTTAGAATTCTTTTATGAAAATTATGAATATGCTATTCTTAATATTAATACTTCTTGTGAGATAAGAATCAGTTCACTTTCAGAATTGCAACCAACAAACCAAATTCTATATCCAGCTGATGATGTTATTTGGGAGGAGTTGGCAGATGATATCAGTAATGATTGGTTCATGATTGCATCTTCACAAGAGCTAAGTCAATATATCAGTATAGACTTAAACAAAAAAAGATTTGGTTTTTGTTATGATAGTTTTATAGAAACTCATGCTACACCTGATGAGTCTCCCATTATTGCGAAGTCATTTACAGAACTACTGGAAAAATTGGTTTCAAATGAAAAAGAATGGTTTTGGTTAGATTCTTCTTTTCAAAGCTATGGTGATGCTTATGAAGATGAATAAGTAAGTTGTAGCCCGCATGAAACTTCCAATCCTGACGTAGGTCATGTGCGGTACGCACAGGTACACCCCTTTAATATCATGTAAACAACATCCGGAAAGAAATTTAAAATGACTAACTTTAAATCAACAGGTAGTACTTATTGGATTTCAGATGAAGAAATTCAAATTCTCGAAAAGAACGCTACTAATGGCGATAAAAACTCAGCATTCAAATTATATCAATACCATATGTTTGTATCTTTAGATCGAGATTTGGAATTTAAATGGCTAGAGATAGCGGCAAAAAATGGACATCCAATTGCCCAATCCAATTTAGCCGATTTATTTTTCACACAAGGCAATAAAGAAAAAGCCATATTTTGGGCTAAAAAGGCATATAGAAATGGTGCCAAACTACCAGACGAATTAAAAATATTGATAAATATCAATTAATTAATAAGATTTAGCGGATTATCATTACAAACCCAAAACTTCTGGAGGAGGATTAAGAAAAGAAGCCAAGAAATTTCTTAGAAAATTGAAAAAAGTAGGTGAGAAATGCCCTTAAATTTTTAGGAGAATTTAAATGGAAAAAAATGGATACGTTAATTTTAACTTTTTAGATAGCAAAGCCAATATAAATAATATATTAGTTGGGCTAGATTTAGACTATTCAAATAAAGTGATAGCGCCAGATGGTCATGAGTTAGCATTAGTTGCTTTTATACCAATTGAAAATCTATTAACTATTGCACCTCAATTTAAAAC
The DNA here is from genome assembly GCF_905209685.1 of uncultured Veillonella sp. Lineage (GTDB taxonomy): Bacteria > Bacillota > Negativicutes > Veillonellales > Veillonellaceae > Veillonella. Next base: position 11,051 of record NZ_CAJLUB010000003.1, read on the forward strand.
AGATTTTCAGGATATGGAATATAAAGATAAAGCAATTTACGTTTTTTCTTATTATGATAAAGAAGATTATTTTCTTGACTACATTACTGAAATTGACGATGCTATTCAAGGATACACAAGAGTTATCGTCGGAGATAAAAATCAGTTCAAGTTTAACCTAGATAAATTTTATCCAATTAATCCTATTGAGAATTTAGATGAAATGAGTTTTCTAGGAGGACAACCTGAATATTTACAACAAGAGAGTGATGATTTTCTAGAAAAATATATTTTCATAGGTCAAATCTTAGGAATGAATCTGCCTGAAGAAGTAAATGAAATTTTTTATCTAACTGAGAATATCGGATATATTTTTATAAATCGAGATCTATCTGGTGGATTATTCTTCGTTCAAACAACTTAAACAAAACTAAAAAGGATTTAACCAGACCAAAGAAGACGGAGAAAGCAACTAATGCGAAATAGCTACTATTTCCGCCACGACTTAGAAAGCCCTTTAGGTTATCGCCTAGAGGGTTTTATATATAGCTTTAATCTCGTACTTGTGCTATATTATTCGTATAATATAAATCTTTAAAGACCAGTTGGGCCATTTGTTGCCTGTTGCTCGTTTCTTTTGATTTATTAATATACTTGGTAAGGCAATTGGAGCCCGTTCCTTGTATAATACTAGAGAGAACCCTTTATCGTTTTGGTAACGGGTTCTTTTTTAGTTTGAAAAACTCTTTCTATTTATAGTATGATAGCTTTATATGTTATTTTTCTGTAGAAAGGAGCTCGTATGAATCGACTTAGTTTCTCACGAACTCAGATTTTAATTCTCGTCAGCGTGTGGCTAACATTTTTGATTAGCTTTGTTATGCGTTTATCTTGGGCATCCTTGATGCCTATCGTTAATGAGGCCTTGAGCTTTACGCCTCAAATGGGTACAGCCTATTTATCCGCCTTTTATATGGGCTATGCCATTATGGTTCTACCAGGTGGTATCTTAGCGGATCGCATTGGTTATCGTTACACCATTTTGGTAAGCTTACTTGCTATGGCAGTTATTACGGCATTGATGAGTACTATAGATAATTACACCTATGGATGGGTATTACGATTCTTATTAGGTATTGTATCTGGTCCGGTACAAGCATCTTGTTTAAGTGCTATTGGGGATTACTTTGGGCCTAATCAACGTGGTGCAGCCGTGGGTATCTTCATGTCCTGTACATCCCTTGGATTGACTACTGTAAACCTTTATGCACCATATGTGGCAACTAATTATGGTTGGCAAAATGCATTTCTTTTAACAGCAGTATTACCAATCCTTGTTTTCATTCTTAGCTACTTTACGGTTCGTAAGCCAAGTGCTGAGATTTTAGCTCAACGAGAAGCAGAGGTGAGTGCTACATCTGCTCATATAGGGGAAAAGACTTCTTTAAAGGAAAACTTGTTACATGTTTTGAAGAATCGCAACATTTGTTGTCTTGCCTTTGCAGGCTTCTTTGCTACCGGTGCTACCTGGGCGGTGGCGCAATGGTCAAACTTGTACATGGTTAAACAGCTCGGCGTTAATGCCATCTATGCAGGTCATGTAATGTCTGCCTTTGGTTTAGCCGCGCTTATTGCGAAACCGACTATCGGTATTTTGTCCGATATATTACCGATTAAGAAGAACCATTTGGTGGCGCTTGTTATGTTCTTATTTGCACCAGCATTGATCCTCTTTGCGAGCACCACAAATCCAGATATGCTCTTTATAACAGGTCCAATTCTTGGTATTGGTGCTTTCATGCATAGTGCTTTAACAAATGCTCTCGTAATTCAATCCGCAGCACCTCATTTACGCGGTACAACTGCAGGCTTTGTAAACTTGTTTAATCAGATTGGCGTTATGTTGGCACCTATGATTTTAGGTAGCATGTTAACAGCTACAGGCAGTTATCAATCTGCATTGATGACCCTTGCCATTGCACCAGTTATCGGTGCTATTGCATTGTTCTTTGTACGTCTTAAATAATGTGAAAGCATCATACAATAGGTTCCTCTGATTGTATGGAAACAAACAAAATATGAAACAAAAGAGACTGAATTAGATCTCCTAATGAACTGCACCCCAAAAATTGGACACAATTTTGGAGGTGCAGTTCAAAATAGGGGACAGTTCAGTCTCTTTTTATACGTTACGAGTAACTATATTTTTTGATTATGGTTTTTGCGGTGCATGATAATCAGGTTGAGGTCTCCAATCACTCATAGGTGTATTTGGATCGGGCATGTCCTGATTTTGAATGTCGAGAATCCAATCACTAGGTCGAGGCCCTTGAGGCGGTGGTGGTGGAACGGGTCCATATATACCTAATTTAGAAGGAAATAACCGTGGTTGATTAGATGTATAAGGAGATTCTAATTGGTTTAGCGGTTTATAGATACCTTCTGGTGGCTGAACTCCAAATAATGGCCTACCTTCTGTTGGAGCCGGTGTACTCAATGGTTTATATGGACGAGGTGGTACGTATGGGTTCTTAGATGTATAGGTAATACGCTCTAATTCCAATGCATTATGTAAAATAAATTGACCTATTTCAGCTACAGGAGAACCCTTTGTAGCGACGTGAGCACCTGTAGATAGAACAGAACGCTGATTATTAGCAGTTTCTATAGGTGCGCCATTTACTTGGTAGAATTTCGCCGGTGCTACATGCCAATCCATGAGGTAAATATCTTTAGATGTATTACCACGATGGTATGTATAATTAGTTGAATAATCAGCAATAATATTCTGCTTTTTATAGAGACTAATTGTACGAGCGTGAAGCGTACTATATGTAGGACCTGACTGTGCTAAGCTAAGTGTACTTAAGTCGATATACACAGTCTCCGAAGGGCTATTATAAGCAACTTGGTATTGAGTAGGCTTGTTCTCTAATTCATATTGTGAAATCGCACTAGCTGATTGTAATGTTGCTAATGCTAGTATTAAAAAGGGATATAGTTTTCTCATCTTTGACCTCTCTTATGTGGAATTAGTATACCATAGTCAAACATGTAATTCTATAAAAAATGCATATAAAAATCCATAGTATGTATATTGTATATAATTGTCATTTTGTTATATGATTAATGCATAGTACAGGAGGTCTAGATATGGAAATTATCTGTTTTGGCGATAGCATCACCCGCGGTTATGATGTGCCTTATGGCCAAGGTTGGGTTGAAATTTGTGATGCATCTATAGAGGGTGTACATTTTACAAATTATGGTGAAGACGGCTGCTCCGTTCAGGGCATGATTTATAACATTGAAAAATGGCTACCTACAGCTGTAGCTGATTCAACGCGTCATATCTTCTTAATGTGTGGTACTAATGATATTTTGCAAGGTCGAGATAGCACATATGTGTTCAAGACCTTGGTGAAAGCTATTGAACTAGCGAGCACAAAGGGGAAGGTTATTATTGGTTTAGAAACACAAATCGATAGTGATATGGATGGACTCGACATTGTGGTGCGAGAGGTCAATGAACAACTGAAAGCCTATGCAGCAGAGCATGATATAAAGTTTATAGATTTCTATACAACCTTATACGAAGCGGATCAAATAGGCCAAATTGTCTTTGCCGGTGAAGTACATCCTAATGCAAGAGGCTATCGTTTGATGGCCTATAAAGCGTTAGAAGTATTTACAAGATTATCGTAAAAAAATAAATATAAGAATTCAATTGGTAAGATGCATAAAAAGAATTCAATTGGTAAGATGCATAAAAAAGCCCCGAATGAGATATCTCATTCGGGGCTTTGGTGATTTATATAGTCTTTAGGTGTGAAGGCTTGTAGCTTTCACCATTATAGTTAATTCGTAACGAATTATAGTTAGAATTAGCGAGTACGTGCGTTAGATACGCGAGCGGATTGTGCAATTGCGTATGCAGTACCTTTAACTAAATCGTAAGTATCAGCAGTGTTGCCCGATACTGTTACAGCTGCTACAGTGTCGTCAGTTACTGCGAACAATGCAGTTGCGTAAGGGTGTTGTGCACCATTTGGAACTGTTACAGCACCAGATTTAACAACGATGTAACGGTTGCCGTTGTTGAATACGTCGTAATGAGCAGCTTGTTTTACACCATCATAGCTTTCATTGTAAGCGAACAATGCAGCTACTTCACCGCCTGCTACTTGACCAGTTTGTTGCATGGAACGCAATTTAGCAGCTGCTACAGCTGTTGGTTGAGTCATGTTAACAGTGATACGCAAGGAGTTGTTGTTTACAACTGCTTCAGTGATTACGTTTGTAGAGAATACATTTGCAACGCCGTCGCCAGCACGGTTGTAGGAGCTAGCAGTTTTCACTTGGTAGCCGTTAGTGTATGCAGGCAAGTCGTAAGTGTAAGATTTGCCGTTCAACAACAAGTCGAATGCGTTTAATTGGTTAGTTTTATAACGGGAAACATATGCACTGCCGTTACCATTAGCTGTTACGGAAGTTACAGTTTCTTGGTATACAGGTTGGCTGTTAGTAGCGATAGGGTCCATGATTTGAAGACCTACAGCTGTTGTTTCAGGTGCTACGAAGATTGGATCGCCTAATTCTTTAGATACAGGCATTTGTTGAGCCATGTCACCTGCTGTGTAAGGTACCGCTGGTAATGGTTTGTAACCAGGGCGTGGTGCGCTTGTTACATAACCAGATTGGTACGCTGGTGTAGCTGCTTGAGGTGCAGCGTAAGTATATTGCTCAGCTGCAGCGCGTTCGTAAGCACGTGCATTAGCATCAACAGATGCTGCGAAAGCAGAGAAAGACATAGTTGTAGCTGCAAATACTGCGAAAGCAGCTGCTAAATGTTTTTTGTTCATAATAGTTCACTCCTAAATACATGATTTTTACAAATAACACAAATACTAAAATGTATTATATATGAAATTCTGTTAATTGTAAATAAAATATAAAATATTTTCTTAATTATAAACAAATTTAATCTAATGAGTCAAATATTGTACAATTTGCCTTTAATTACCCCATAATTAGGCACAGAATATCATATTACTATATAATAATACGTAGTATAGTAATATATTATATCGAAAAATTTAGTTTAAATCTATACCTAAGGAAAAGAAATTTAAAAATAAGATGAAGTTTATGATTTCTATAAATTGAGATGGTGAAAGTTTCACTAGGGAGGTCTCATGAGTATTAGCGTCTATTATGGACGAGCAGGATCTGGTAAGACACGTGCCGTATATGAACGGATACGTCAAGTTATGACCGATTGTCCAGGGGAACCTATAATCTTACTCGTTCCTGAATCAGCTACGTATCGCGTAGAACGGGAGCTTGCTGAGTTTATGCCTGAAAAAGGCTTTACCACAGTTCGTGTTGTGGGCTTTGGTCGTTTGGGGTACCAAGTATATCAATCCATAGGCTCTAAGGGGGCCGGTCAATCAAGCTTATCTAGCTTTGGCCGGTCTATGTTGTTGCGCCTTGTTATGAAACGAAAACAAAAGGAACTAGGCCTCTTAGAACAGGCTACAAAACGTCCTGAGTTTTCTTCTGTATTGCAACAACTCTTTTCTGAGTTTCGTGCATTCCGCGTAGGTCCTAATGACCTAGAACGTGGGGCGGATTCAGTAAAAAATAAAGTATTACAAAAGAAATTGCGCGAACTTGCTATCTGTATGGCTGCCTATGAAGAGGAAATCAGCCGTCATGGGGAGCGTGACATCGATCCTATTATGGAAATCGTCGAGGCCTTGCCTCAATCTCCATTGATGGAGAATAGCCATGTCTTTATTGATGGCTTCCATTGGTTTACGCCTACTCACTACGAGTTGATTTATACCTTATTTGATTTGGCGAAGGAAGCAGTTATAACTATCGACTTACCGATGGCTCCGAAGGCGTTAAATCTCGCTCGTCGAGGGGAACATCTCTTTAGTCGTCCTTTGGAGATTTATGATACCCTAGTGGCTCGTTATGGTTCTAGTATTAATTGGGTTGGCTTTGATGGAAAACGAGGCCCTCAGATTGTACAAGAATTAGAATCTAATTACTTTACTAGCCCTAGCAAGCAAAACTCTACAGATACTACGATACCGCTCATTAGAGGCTACAACAGAGAACGGGAAGCTGACGCTGTGGCTCGCCGTATTTTAGCCTATGTAGAGTCCTCTCCAGAGGCTCGTTACCGCGATGTATGCATCATGCTCCGCGAGTCCGAAACGTACGGAGATACCTTAGAAAAGGTCTTTACTCGCTACGGTATTCCGCACTTTATCGACCGTCAACGACCTATGAAAAATCATCCGTTAGGCGAATTATTGACGGCTCTCTTTGATATTGTGCGCCATAGCTATAGCCGAGATAGCATGTTCCTCTTGCTGAAAACGGACTTGATGCCTCTTACTCGTGAGGCCGTAGATGAATTAGAGAACTATGTGCTCGAGTTTGGCATCGACCATTATAAATGGGAACGTGAAAGCTGGCCGTACTTACGAGGCTTCCATGAAGGCCAAAATGAAGAAAACCAGCCTGATGCACCGCGTAGAGCCCGTGTTAATCAAGCAAGACAAACCATTATGGACATATTATCTCCGTGGTTTGACTTTGCTGCCAATACAGATGGACATACAGGGGCAGAATGGGGCGAACAGCTTTATGGTTTATTAGAAACCTTGCAAGTGCCACAGCGCCTCTATGAATGGGCAAAGGACGCAGAAACTGTAGGCGATCAAGAGTCCAAAGCCAGCCATGAACAGATGTACAATGCGGTTATTTCTTTCATAGACGAAATCTCTATGGTCATGAATGATGAAGTATTGACCTTAGATGAGATGATGCTACTCCTCGAAGAAGGCTTGAGCGACGTAAATTATTCCATGATTCCACCGTCCTTGGACCATGTGGTGATTACTACTATCGAACGTGGTTATAGCCAATGGTGGCCTCAGGTTTTCGTCATGGGCCTCAATCAAGGTGTTTTCCCACAAAGCATGGGCGATGAAGGTCTTATTAAGGATAAGGAACGTCAAGAATTGGCCGATGCAGGCATTACCTTGGCTGAAGGGGCTTTGCCGAAGGCTTTCAACGAGAATTTCCTACTATACCTAGCTATGACGCGGGCATCTGATTCGTTGACCTTATCCTATGCAAGTTCTGGTGAAGATGGGACCGGTCTTGAGCCATCCCTAGTAGTGAAGCGATTAGAGTCCCTTGGATACGTAGGTAAGGCTATAGATATTCCCCTATCCATTGAGCCTGATACAGAGGCTGACTATGTGTGGCGTCCGCTTCAAAGTTTGTCCTTATTATCTGAGCGTTGGGGTGCTCTCTTTAGTGGCCATGAGGTCAATCCATTATGGTGGGGCCTCTATAACTGGGCTTGTGAAAGCGATACTTACCGCCCTCGTTTAGGTGAGGTGTCTCGTGGTATTCGAGATAATAACGATGTACCGGTCATTACAAAGGATTTAGTGAATGGATTGTTCTTATCTAAAGGCTACATGTCTGGTTCTGTGACGCGTTTAGAGCGATACCAACAATGTCCGTTCAAGTTCTATGCTCAATATGGTTTGAAGCTAGAGCCACGTCGTGTGCGTTCTTTTGGTGCTCCTGAAATTGGTACATTCTTACATGCTAATTTAGAGCGTTTAGGTAATTATCTACTAGAAAATAATAAACAATGGCGTGATCTCAATGAAGAGGAACAACAAAACTTGTGCCGTACTTTAGCGGAAGAAATTTTACAAGAAAACCACAATGGCGAGGAAACGAGCGATGCCTACCAAAAGGCAATCGAGCAACGTGTACAACGAACATTACATGTGACGGTAGACCGCCTTGTAGAGTGGTCTAAGCGCAGTGATTTTGATACGAAATACTTGGAGCAAGATTTTGGACGTCAAGGCGGCTGGGATCCGATTCGGGTGCCTCTTGGGGAAGACCGTTATTTACGACTTATTGGTCAAATTGACCGCATCGATGAATATACTCGAGATGGTCAAACCTATGGTATGGTTATTGACTACAAATCGGGTGGCGCTCATGTAACAGCCCAAGATGTGTACTATGGTCTTAAATTGCAGCTCATGACATATCTATTGGCCTTAGAATCCGCTTATGGTAACACGCAAGGACAATCTATGGCTCCTGCAGCTGTGGTGTATTCCTATGTGAAGAACCCTAAAATCCCTGCTGGCGCGCCTCTATCCTATGAGGATGCAGTAGCTTTAGCTAAGGAAAGCGACGCATGGCATAATAGCGGCTACTTCTCCGATGATATCGAGTTATTGACGCATATAGACAATAAGTTCTTATCCTACGGTTCTAAACGAGGTCCATATGTACCGATTGCTACGAAAAAGGATCAAACGATTTCTAGCAGAGATTTACATAAGGTTAAGAACACCGGCGAGTTTGATGTAATGTGCCGTTATACCAACCACGTCATGGCTGACATCGGTCGCAACATCGGGGATGGTCAATTCCCAATTCAGCCTTACCAGTTAAATAAGAATAGACCTTGTACATACTGTGATTACAACACTGTATGCCGTTTTGACTCTAGCCGTAATCGATACAATTACTTATCAAGATTGTCCGAAGATGATGCACTAGAACGGATGAAAGAGGTTCTAAACGAAGGAGGTGAAAACCATGGGTGTTAAATGGACGCCAGAGCAGGAGTCTGCCATTATAGCACCTAAGGATTCGTCCTTAGATAATCAAACCTTGCTAGTCGCTGCAGCGGCTGGCTCAGGTAAAACGGCAGTTCTCGTAGAGCGTATCATTACGCGTTTAAAGGATATGGATAATCCTTTGTCCGTACAAGAGCTCATGGTTGTAACCTTTACAAAGGCGGCGGCACAAGAGATGAGTGCTCGTATTGGGCTTGCTTTGGCAAAAGCCATGGAGTCTACCGATGATGCGGTCATGCAAGAGCGTCTTGAACGACAGCTTAATCTCTTACCGTCTGCGCATATTTCTACGTTGCACTCTTTCTGCCAATGGGTGATTCGTTCCTATTTCTATAAGCTTGATATTAATCCAACGGCTCGCATTGGTAACGAAGCAGAAATGGCACTCTTACAACAAGAGGTATTAGCCGATTTATTGACTAAATCCTATGAAGAGGGCCTTTATAATATCTATGAATTGGCGGACTTTTTCAGCGATGATAAATCTGATGCAGGCTTAACGGCAAAGATTATGTCTTTGTATAACTACGCTATGTCCCTTGCTAATCCTGATGGATGGCTACGTAAAGCATTAGCACCTTATAAAGAGGCAATGGAAATAAACCCAAGCGATACGCTATGGGGCCAATATATGTGGGATCAACATATAGCTGTTATAGACCGCATTCGTGAGCGCTTAGAGCGGATGGAACAAATCTTGCTAGATCCAGTGGGGCCTCATAAATGGCAAAACATATATGATAACCAATTGGCTGCACTAGGCATGCTTTCAAATGCTCAAACCTGGGATGATATGGGCGAAGCGTGTAAGCATATAGACACCTTTATTAAAGATCAGTTCCGCATGGGTTCAAAAGAGGCTCAATCCTATGACCCTATATTAGTAGCTGAGTTTAAATCCTTAGGTGCTCAAAATAAGGATGACCTAAAAGCCATGCAAGCTTCTGTATTCACAGTGCCAGAAGCTACCTTGCAAGAGCAGTTCAAAGCTCAATATCCTATCATTGAAGGTCTTGTGGAGCTCACCATTGCGTTCCACCAAGCCTATCGGGACATGAAGCAAGAGCAAGGCATTATGGACTTTAGTGACTTGGAGCATCTATGTTTAGCCCTTCTCGTTGAGCCTGGTACAGAGGATGATCCTCAGCCGTCTGACGTGGCGAAGGAGCTGCAAGATACTTTTAAAGAGATCATGGTCGACGAATACCAAGATACGAACGGTGTGCAAGAGACGATTATCAACTTGATTTCTCGCGTCGACAATCGGTTCTACGTAGGTGACGTGAAGCAGGCCATTTATAGCTTCCGTATGGCGGATAGCTCTCTATTTATGGAGAAATATAACACCTACGGTGGTAATGATGCGGTAGAACGCCGTATCGATTTGGCGAAGAACTTCCGATCTCACGAAAATATCTTGGCTGCCACGAATTTCTTGTTCTATCAAATTATGACAGAAGAGGCGGCGGAGCTCAATTATACTGAGGCTGAATCCCTCATTCCTGGCCGTATCGTAGAGAATGCGCCTGAGGACTGGGTTGGAGGCGATGTGGAATTGCAGCTTTTAGATGTGAGCAAGGATACCCTCGGTGCTAGTGAAAGCGATGAAGACGAAGGGGATGACCCTGAGAACAACGAACGCGAGCTAGATTTCATTATTCAAAAGATTAAGGAAATTCACGCTGCTAAGAAGCAGGTGCAAAATCCAGATGGTACATTCCGTCAAATCGAGTGGCGAGACTTTGCGATTTTGCGCAGATCCTTGGCGGGGTGGGGCACCCGTGCCGTAGAGGCCATGCGCCAAGCAGGTATCCCTGCGGTGGTAAATGAACGGGATGGGTATTTTGAAGCCCAAGAAATTCAGCTTTTACTAGCGTTGCTATCCATCATAGACAATCCTGAACAAGACTTGCCGATGGCAGCGGTATTGCACTCTGGATTAGTTGGGCTTGATGCAAACGAATTAGGTGCTTTGCGTCTCTCTGGTGAGGGTTCATTGTGGTCTCTCATGCCAGCTTATGCAGAAGAGGCTCAAGATGAGCGCTTATTATCCTTTATTGGACATATGGAGCGTTGGCGTACCTTGTCGCGTCGTCACGGTGTGACCGATTTATTGTGGGATATTTACGAATCTCAAGATTACGTAAATTATGTAGGGGCTATGCCGAATGGTCTTGTGCGTCGAGCAAATGTGCTCGCCTTATATGACCGCGCTAAAGGGTATGAAGCCTCTGGCTTCCGTGGACTCTTTAGATTCTTGCGCTTTGTTGAAAGCTTGCGCGATAGCAATCAAGATATGCCACTTGCCAATGTGGTCAGTGAAGCGGACAATGTAGTGCGCGTCATGACCATTCATAAGAGTAAGGGCCTTGAGTTCCCTGTTGTATTCCTGTCTGGGATGCAAAAGAAATTCAATATGATGGACCTTCGCTCTGAGCTTCTTATCGATAAGAACGCAGGCCTTGGCTTAAAGGGATACTTCACAGATATTCGGGTATCCTTCCCGACTATGCCGTGGTTCTATGTGAAAGACGTCAAAGAGGCGGCCCTGAAAGGCGAGGAACAGCGTATTCTTTATGTAGCGTTAACACGAGCACGAGATAAGCTGTTTATGACGGGCTTTGTGAAAGGCTTTAAAAATTCTAAGGGTGGGTTGAGCACATTAGGTGAACTCATTAAAAATGCTGCCTCTGTAGAAGGCCAACAATTGCCAACGGATATTATCACCCAAGCTAATACATACTTAGACTGGCTCATAATGGGCTTTGCTCGTCATTTAGACGGCGGCAATCCATTGCGTGTAGCCATTGAGTACGAAGGGCCAACCTATTTTGACTTACTGGACAAGAAGTGCCGCATAAAGGTTGAAATTCACGATGGCTCTCTTTACGGTGATCTCGATTATAAAGCAGATATTGACGAAACCACTATCAACAAGGTGCGTGAGCTAAAAGCTGTTAACTCTGTAGAATTACCACAGGAAATAGTAGAACGCTTTAACTATACCTATCCGTACAGTGATGCCACACGACGGACTGCTAAAATCTCTGTTAGTGAATTAAAACGACGATTCCAAGAACGAGAACTTGAAGCAGGCACTATTGATACCTTGAACGAACCAATTGTAACGGTCGATACAGGCGCTAAACGAGCTGTTTCAGATGCAATCTTAGGTCAAGCTATTAAGTTAGATGTTCGTAATGCTGATAGCAATGATACAAGTAAAGTTAATAGTGATGTTACAAGTAATGCTGCTGTACCAACTATTACAGTTTCAGCAGATGATTTAGCGAACTCCGTATTTGGTCGTAAGCCGCAAGCACTGCAGTCCGAAGAAGATGTGTTGACGGGGGCTCAATGGGGTACCTTGATGCATGAGGCCATGCAATGGCTACCTCTTGCGCAGTATACCCAAGCTTCTTTAACGAAAGAGCTTGATACACTCGTAACGAAAGGGACTTTCACAGAGGAAGAACGAAATTTATTGAGTGATACAAGTCTATATAAATTCTTTAGTTCTGACCTTGGAAAGCGTCTTATCAATGCGAAGCGTATTGAGCGTGAATTGCCGTTTAGTATGCTTTTTGAAGGGAAACGGGTATACGATACCTTAGAGGACGGAGAAAATCTATTCCTCCAAGGTATTATCGATACTGCCTTTGAAGAAGACGGTGAGTGGGTTCTTGTAGATTACAAGACGGACCGCGTCAAATCTGGGGAAGACCTCATCAAGCGCTATAAAATACAAATGGATCTTTATAAAGAGGCATTACAGCGATTGACAGGGATGCCTGTGAAAGCATGTTATATCTATAGCTTCCGTTTGCATGATGCTATCATTATAGACTAGCCTTGTAAGTATATGCTTAACTTAGTGCTATGCATGAGAAATATGCAGGGGCTAGGTAGGTATTTCCTATAAGGTAATGAACATAAAAAAGCTCTCTATTCTTGAATAGAGAGCTTTTATGTTATAGATTGTTATATAGTTTTGTCCTGTAGATTTCTCTACAATTTATTAAATATGTGGTAGTATAGGCAAATTCAAAGCCTTTTTCTTTTTGTGTTTTGCTGGGGCAAATACTTTTAGAACCCGTGGCAATACTTCGATATCTACTGGCATGGATGGGCCTTGGTCGCCATCCATATTAGTAGGTAAATCACCGATATTAGATAATAACTCAATATGAGCCTTTTTCACAGTTAGTGTTGTTGTATAACGGGAGTTGTAGATGGCACCACTAATGATAAGCGGTAATACGCTTAGGATATCGAGGATGAAGTATTCCTTGAATATTATGATGCGCATATAACCATCATCTACAGATGCTTCCGGCATGAAGCGTTCAAAGCTAGATACTACATTGGTGAGCAATGCAAGAACGAGTGGGGATTTACAGATAAAATCGTCATTCTCTGTTTTGATGCGGTATGTGTAGTCCTTCGTTGTGAACAAAGCTTGCCCTGCGCGTAAGAAGTAGGCTAGAGGGCCCAAAATGCTTTTTTCCTTTGGAGTAACCTCTTCGATTACCTTTGGAATAACACCGGCTGCGATATTATTGCAGAAATATCTGTTGTTACAACGACCGATATCAATGGTACGTGTTTGGTTGATATCAATACGTTTGATCGCCTGTGTTGGATTCTGATGAATACCAAGGGCACGAGACATATCGTTTACAGTACCAACAGGGATGAAACCAAAGGTAGATTTAAAGCCACCTTGGGCAATACCGTTAACGGTTTCATTTACGGTGCCGTCACCGCCCATGCAGAATACAGCATCGAATCCGCGTTCACAAGCATCCTTTGCGAAACGTGTAGCATCGCCTTCACCAGTAGTGAATTTGACCTCAATCGTTTCAAACAAGGTACTCAATTTCCATTGTAAATCGAGGGCATAGCGACGTGCCGCACCGCCACCTGATACAGGATTTATGATAACTAAACAACGGCTCATGGTACAACTTCCTTACTTTCAAAAATGAGATATAGCTATTATCTATCGTTAAATTGACAGTCTTAGATGTGAGCTCTATAATTATACTATATGTACTAAATCACATATAACATATTTATTCAAAATACAAAATATATCGTACAATATATTATACTCATTTTAGCCGTTCTTTGAAAGTACGAATGAGTTGAGGGGATATAAGATTAGGGGATATTAATGGGACGACAAGATTCTAAAGATAAATACAAATTGTCCGCTGTGGACTCCATTGAAAGATTACCACTTAGTGAACAAGTTTATTTAACATTAAAAACAGCTATCTTAACAGGCGAATTGATGCCACAAGAAAAGCTTAACGAAGTAAAAATTGCAGAACAATTGCAAGTGAGTGCTACACCTGTTCGCGAAGCATTCCGTAAATTGGCTAAAGATAATCTCGTAGTTATTGTTCCTTGGAAGGGTGTTACTGTAAAGGCGGATACTCCTGAAGAGATTATTGCACTGTATCAAGTGCGTGAAGTCATGGAAGGCCTTGGTGCGCGACTTTGTGCCCGTCATGCCACTGATGAACAAATTAAAGAGTTGCGTGAAATTTGTAAAGAAATGCATGAAATTGAAGAAGCTACAGAACGCGTTGAAGTAAACAGTCGTTTCCATACTATGATTGCTCATTATTCTGGTAATGAACGCGTTGTAGAATACCTTGCGAGCTTCCGTGAACGCGTTAATCGCGATATGTACATCAGCTCCTTCAATGCAGTGCGTACACATGATTGCGACGATGAACATGATCATATTGTAGATGCTATTGAGCGTCATGATGAAGTGGCAGCAGAAAATGCTATGCGTCAGCACATTAATAATGCATTTATCTTCAAAAAAGCAAATGCTGAGGTACAACATAAAAAACTTAATGAAGTATAATGCCTTTAATTGGGCATACTATATGAAAGGCTCCGCCGTTGGCGGGGCTTTTTCTGTAGGATCGATTTTAGAGTATTTGATTAATTTAACTTAGTTTTGGCTCGGCTTTAGCTGGTGTACTGTTCCTCGTATGATTTAGAAACTCTAATCGTTTGTAGTGTGATGAAAGATGCGCATTACAGCTTTTATAATCTACGATGCGCAGCCTTACGAGTTGCGCTACGTCAATTTGGAATGCTTCAGCGATTTTAAATAGAATCTCTAAGGACATGCCAGATATGCCTGTACCACATTCTAGCTTGCTTAAATAACTGCGGCTAATGCCCACGTGGTGTGCTAGCTCATATTGAGACATGTTTAGAGATATGCGAATATGGGCAATTTTATGGCCTAAACAAACATACTGATGCTGTAAGACCGGATCTTCATAGGTGTTGATTCGTAGCTCAGTTAGAGGTGTCGATGCAGATTTCATAGGGATTCCTTCCTTTTCCCTGCTCTCTAAATATAGTATACTGAGACTATTGGTGATTGACTAATATAGAAAACTAGATAATTATCGGTTATTTCAGATAATTACACGTATTGTGAAAATCGTAGGATAGTACTGTAAGTAGTGGAGGCAATATGGAAAAATACATTGCAGTTGCCCTCGGTGGAGCCGTTGGCGCTTTATGCCGTATGGCTCTCGGTGAATGGGTTATGACAAAGGTGAGCTCCTTTCCGTATGGAACGGTTGTAGTAAACCTCATCGGTTGCCTCATTATTGGCCTTGTATTAGGGCTATATATGCAAAAGCCAGATTTGCCGCAGTGGGCAAGATTTTTCCTCGTTGTAGGTGGACTAGGCGCATTTACAACTTTCTCTACCTTTGCTTTTGAAATGCTACAACTAATGATGTCTGAGTCCTATGTACAAGCTTTATTCTATGGCTTTGTACAAGTTGTAGGGGGCTTAATCCTTTGCTGGATGGGTGTATTACTTGCGCGTATACTCTGTGCGATCTGATCTTAGTCAATAAGGTGACTTGAGTTACAGCATAAATACGTCTATTTTTATATGATTATTTGGTAAGATACATAGAATTGTTAGAATATACATTGTATAGAATTCAGGATTTAAAGTTTGAAGAAAATTTTGGGTCTCATACATTACACAGAATTCTAGATTATAAAGGGAGATATTATGAAATCCATTAGAACACAAGATGCTGTAGGGCATGCATTAATACATGATTTAGTACGCATTGTTATCGGTGAGGTGAAAGATACGCCATTCCGCCGTGGACATATGATTACGGAAGAGGACATTCCAAAATTATTAGACCTTGGTAAAGAGCATATCTTTGTTATGGAGCCTGAGGATGAAGGGTTCTTGCACGAAGAGGATGTGGCGCGTGCCTTGTACAATATGGCAGGTGGCGAAAATATGCACGATGGACCTATGGCGCAAGGCAAAATCGAAGCCATTGCAGACGTAGATGGTCTCTTTAAAGTTGATGTAGATCGCTTACATGCTATTAATAGTATTGGCGAGCTTACTATCGTAACGAGATTTAATAATACACCGGTGAAAGTAGGCGATAAATTAGCGGGCATGCGTTGTATTCCATTGCTATTAGAGGAACAACAAGTGGAGGATGCAAAGAAAATTGCTAATGGCAAGCCTTTACTTAATGTAAAACCATTCGTACGTAAAACAATGGGCATTGTTACTACAGGTTCCGAAGTATTTGAAGGCCGTATTAAAGATGCTTTCACCCCAATCATTGAGGAACGTTGTGCAGAGTTTGGTGTAAATAAAGTAGCCCATGAAATCGTTACGGATAATACAGACGATATTGTGGCGGCTATCGACAAGGTAAAAGCAGCTGGTGCTGATATTATTTTCTGTACCGGCGGCATGAGCGTTGACCCAGATGATTTAACACCAGGGGCTATTAAACGTTATGCAGATCGCGTAGTAACTTATGGTTTGCCTGTATTGCCAGGATCCATGGTTTGTATTGCATACTGCGCAGATGGTACGCCAATCCTCGGCGTTCCAGGCGGCGTATTATTCAGCAAACCGACTGCTTTTGATGAAATCTTGCCACGCCTTGTTGCAGACGATGAAATCACAAAAGAGGATTGTATTCGCATGGGCCATGGTGGCTTCTTGGGATAATCCTTTTATAGAACATCTAAAAACTGTATAAGTCTATACAAAAAGCGGGTAGATATCTACCCGCTTAATTTGTTAGTGCCATTATAGTATTAAAATGATTTTTTCCCTAGTGTAGGATGGCTACAACGTTTTAACGTAAGGGTGTCAATCATGTGGACTGCCTCGTCCAACGTAATGTCCTCACGCTTTGTCGGTGTTTCCAGAACTGCCAATGGATAGTCAGTGCCTACCTCACCAGAGGGCAAGTAAATATATTCTTGGTTAATAGTATCACCAAAAATATAGCCCGCTTGTAAATGTTCTTTATGAATGCGACTCATGGTCTCTCCTTACATAATTTCTTTCAGTCTAAAGTCTAAATAGTCTGCAGATACTAGCTCTAATTTTGTGAAGCCAAACTCCTTTGGAATACGTTTAAAGGATATTTGATCGTGTAAATGTCCAAAGATACACGTATCTACATTGTATGTCTCCATGAGATCCGTAAAGCCGGAAGGCGTGTTGGACTCATTGAATGGAGGATAGTGTAACAATAGGATTTTTGTTACTGGTATCTTATCTATATCTATGGTTGGTGGATTGTTTTTATCAGAGACTGTAGTATCTACATTTATTTCTGATTTGAATGATTTCATTAGTGTTTCTACAGCTTTATCCATTTCTTGCAGCGCTGCTTCTGTGCGCATTAGTTCTCTGTCGTAAATAGATTGGTCTGTTTCAGGTGTGAAATGGGAGTCTCCAGGGCAGAGGTAGGCGCGTGTGCCACCAAAGGCAATGATGCGAGGACCTTCTTCTGTTTGAATGAGTTCTGCTGTACCATGGCCTTGTAAAAAGGTGATAGCATCGCCCATGAGGTTTCGCATCTTGTTGGCAGAGGCCCACCAGTAATCGTGGTTGCCGCGGATCATATATTTCTTGCCCGGCATGGATGCAATTTCTTGTAAATCGCAAGCTGCTTCATCAAGGCGAAGGGCCCAACTCATGTCACCTACGAGAAAAACGATGTCATTATCTGTTACACGGGAGATCCAATCTTCTTTGATACGGCTCCAGTGATTATCCCAGTGAGGGCCAAAAATATCCATCGGCTTCGTTGGAGGGTTGCCAGATAGATGGAGATCGCCGATGGCAAATACTTTCATAAACATCCTTTCAAATATATCATCAAAATTATTTAGATAAAATTTGTATAATCTAACTATTTAGAGGCATGGAAGTACGGCGCAATGTCTTGAATGATTTTGGCAGCGCGTTCCTCGTCACAAGTTTGAGGAATTTTGTAACCTACGTAGAGTGGTGTTGTTACATAACGGGCCACAACCTTGATGTAGTCGTAGCCGTCCTCAAGATTATATACAAAATAGTTATAGGACTGGCTATAATTGGCGATGCTGCGCAATACATAACGCAATATTTGCTGTAATCTTAGCGCTACGGAGCGCACAGGTGCATCTGGTTTAAAGCGAATATTGTACTCAAAGAAGCCAATGATAGGCTGCGTGGACAAGGTGATGCGCACATCTTGATCCTCGTGTAAGAGCCAGCCTTCCATATTTTGAGCTGTAATATCTTCGTGGTAATTGTAATCTTCTAGGCCTATGATTTGGCTGTGAGGATGACGAATGGAACCACCGGACATATAGCCATGGTTTTTAAAGAATAATACGGATTTGAACTCTTTACGTTGTCGTGTTTCGCGCCATTTATCAAGGCCGAATTGGAGAATACGAGCTGCTTCGTCAGCCGGCAAGGTGGAAAATTCACCTTCATCCGTTTCTGTTTCGATAATAACCGTGGGCCATGTTTTATCTAGTACAGGATATTTGTTCATGAGCCAAATAATATGACCCGATGTATCTAGGATATCCGTTAATTTTGAACGATCACAGAAGGGGCAGCGCACTTCTTCGTTCCGAATATTAACAGGCTTAGTGCGCCCTAGTGCGATGTTAAATCGTAGTGGTTTATTCATCATGTGCCTCCTTCCTCGTAAGAAAATCTATACTCTTAATCATACCATAATTAGCCCATTCGTACATGAAATAATGGTATAATAATAGGGTATTATATAAATGATTAAGGAGGCTCTATGAAACCGACGACGCTTGTATTTCCTATTGATGAACAAAATCGTATATTGCTAGGTCGTAAAAAACGCGGTTTCGGGGCTGATAAATATAATGGATTCGGTGGTAAACTCGAGGCTGGTGAAAGCTTCCGAGATTGTGCCATCCGTGAGTTGTTTGAGGAATCTGGCCTTCGTGGTCGCCCAGAAGATTTAGAATGTGTAGCGGCTTTTGACTTTCAATTTCCTTTTGATGAAAGCTTAACACATGTAGGTTATGTGTATTTTTTGCGTACTTTCACAGGCAATGTAGAAGAAACCGACGAAATGGAGCCCCATTGGCTGACAGTAGACGAAATTCCCTACGAGCACATGTGGGATGGTGACCGCCAATGGTTGCCGATGCTGCTAGAAGGCAAGAAATTAAAAGGGCCTATCGTATTTGGCCGAGACAATAGCTCTGTAGATAAAATGGATTTAACCATCGTCGATACCGTTCTTGAAAGCGAACACTTGGCGCGCATTGATCTGTATATTAATGGATAACCTGTACCTTATTGGCTGCAACATATATGCAATATGCTTGTAATATGCCTATAGGCATGAAAGTGGTACTAGAGTCCTAAGTTTATAATATTTTGAGGTAATATGACTGATAAAAAGAACCCTAAGTGGGTGCCACAGCTGTTGGCGTGGTATGATGTGCATAAACGGGAATTGCCGTGGCGCGATTGCGGAGACCCTTATAAGATTTGGGTATCTGAGGTGATGAGCCAGCAGACGCGCATTGAGGCGATGAAGCCCTATTATGATAACTGGATACGACTATTTCCAACCTTAGAGGATTTGGCAAAGGCCAGTGAAGATGAGGTTGTTCACGCTTGGCAAGGTCTTGGCTATTATAGCCGGGCTCGTAATTTGCGCCTTGGCGTGAAGGACGTCGTGGAAAACTACGGTGGTATCGTGCCTCATGACCGCAAGACTATGGAGTCCTTGAAGGGCGTAGGTTCCTATACGGCTGGGGCTGTACTATCTATGGCGTACAACGAACCAGAGGTGGCTGTAGATGGCAATGTACTGCGCATTTATGCTCGTTTATATCGCATCTTTGATGATATTTTGAGTTCGAAAGGTAAGAAGGCCATAACTGCTATTGTAGAGGAAACATTGCCTCACGATCGACCTGGTGACTTTAACCAAGCCTTAATGGACTTTGGGTCTGCCGTGTGCATTCCAAAAACTCCACGCTGTGGAGAATGTCCTATTGTAAACATGTGCGAAGCGTATCAACATAAGGATACTGACAAACTACCTGTACGCATAAAGAAAACGAAGGTAGTAGAGGTGCCTCTATTTGTGGGAATTTTGCAATACGAAGGCCATTATCTATTGCACAAACGTCCTAACCGTGGACTATTACGGTCCATGTGGGAATTCCCATCTGTGGAAATGGTATCTGCCTTTGACGAAGGGGAACAAGGTCTTGAGGCGTTAGTAAAGGGCCTAGGTTTTGAATTATCCTTGCAACCAGTATTAGTAAAAGAGATAACACATATTTTCTCTCATAGAAAATGGTTCATGAAAGCATTTCGCGGCGATTTAACGTACGTAGGAGATGCTAATAATATAACGATCGGAGATATCCAAAAGCAATTGCCAAAGGACTGGATGCTCATCAAGCGCGATGAGTTCGCCGATTATGCTTGGGCAGGTCCTCATGGCAAATTGACGGAGATTGCAAAATAATTTGTAGGAGCAATGAATGAGAATTCTATTTAATATCATTTTTTCTGCTATCCTCGTAATAGGATTGGTAGGATTTTGGGCTCTATTCCTCAACTTGTGGAAGCCTAAAAAGAAGTGGCCTGCCTGGGTGGGCTATATAATCATTATCGGTGCGTGGTTCGCTGCTATCCGATACTATATACTCAATCAAGTGGATCTATATGGAACGATGTATTATCCGTTGATGAATATGTTCCGTACTGAAAGCTATGGTTTTCTCTTTGGCTTATTCTTGGCTATTCCTGTATTCATCGTTCTCAGCTTGTTATACTGGGCGGTTAATAAGATTTGTAGCAAAACGCCAGAGGAAAATAGAACAGGCCGTCGTGCTTTCTTTAGAACGGCAGCAACAGTGGTGCCGTTAGCAACAATCGGTGGTTCTAGCTATGCAGCCTATGTAGGTCAACATGAGATTGAAGTCACTCATGAAAGCTTTGGCTATACGAATTTACCACCTGGCTTAAAGGACTATAAAATCGTTCAACTCAGCGATATCCACGTTGGGCCAAGCATCGATCTAGATGATCTTGATGAAATTTTAAAGCTAGCCCTTGTAGAGAAGCCTAATCGCGTTGTCATCACTGGTGATTTAATCGATAAAATCGCTTGGTTACCACAAGTCTGTGAAAGACTGACAACCTTTGCAAAACAAATCCCAGACGGTGTCGATTTCATCTTGGGCAATCATGAGTACCATCACGATGTGAATAAGGTACTAGACGAATTGAAACACAATACACCGATGAACATCCTTGTGAATAGCAATATTCAAATTATGGGTGGTAAGCAACCTGTATACATTGCTGGTGTTGCGTATGACAATGATCGGGAAAAAGAAAAACGTGAAGCTATGATCGATAAGGCTTTATCTGGTATTCCGGACTATGCCTTTGTTATCTTACTAGCACATCACCCTGAATTCTTTGAAGAAGCCATAGAACGTAAAATTCCGTTGACCCTCTCTGGTCATACTCACGGTGGTCAAATCGTATTTATGGGCATGCCGTTGGTACCAACAGGTACACCATATACAAAAGGTCGCTATGTAGAAGAACAAAGCGTGTGCTACGTCAATAATGGCTCAGGACATTGGTTCCCAATCCGTATCAACTGCCCACGAGAAATTACAGTCATTACATTCTTTGACGGAGTAGCTTAGAAATAAAGGTGAGCTCCTTAGAATAAAAGTGAGCTCATTATAGGGATACAATCATGTATAATACATCCTTTATCCATAAAATCTTTATATGTATTATTGTGCTTATGCTATTTGATATCTCTCTCATCTACGATATGACAGCGGACATATATAAGGGATATCTTAAAATAGCAATACTAGTGGCAATTGGATGCCATTTAGATATATATCTGGAACTTAGCAAACAAGAAGAACTGATAATACAGGCATTCAAGAATAATACATTTAACGAGACCTATGAACTGCTAAGTACGAAACAGATGGTTTTTATCATATCTTTGGTCTTGGTAATGACTATAAAACTTGTGAGATATTAGAAAATCATAGGTTACAAACAAAAAGAGGTATTGTATATGAAAATACAATACCTCTTTTTATTATATGAACTTATATAATAATTGTGATATATTAGAGTTAAAATTTTTAGTTGTGTTGATTAATAGAGTAGAGTTAATTTGTAGGTGTAGATTAATGTATAGTAAATTTTTTATCTACAGAGTTATTATATGTACCATTCCAATTATTCTTATGGACATAGCTCTTATTAGCGCAATGATAACTGGTGGATACGAAGGAAATCTAAAAGCAACAATACTAGCGGTGATAGTATTCCATATAATTTTGTATATATTAAGTCGTAAACAAGTAAAGCTATTAATACAAGCATTTAAGAAAAATGGAGTTAAGGAGATTAATAATCTATTCAATATGAAATATGTTTTTCTGATCGTATTTTTTATGATATTAATAGCTTTAAAACTTATGAGGTAAGATATCATGAATAACATAAGGATTCCAATATATAAAATATTAGCCATATGTTTTTTAGTGGGACTTAGTATAATTTATTTAAATTTTTATGGGATACATACCGAACTAGTAGATTCTTATAGTTTAGGTCGTTATCGAATTGTGTTTGGTGGAATGCTAGAGGATAGCACATATAAAACTAGATTGGAATTTTCTAAAATTTCTCATAAGGTTGTATTTCCATATTTATATGTAAAAGGGGAATCGGGTTATACTAGGGTTTTATTAACACCAATAGGTACAGATATTTTAAAGATACCCAATTACTCATTTTATGATACTGATAGTATAATAGAGGATACTGATAGCATTAATAATTTAAAGCGTATTTATGGTAAATCTATATCTATAAAAGATGATCTGAACCAAATTAGTGAAGAGGATAGAAATATATTCAAATCATTATAATGAATGCGGGTAGTATAAGGTGTCTTTTTTATTAGAATATATTTTATGCTTAAAATGATGCTTTTAAAGGTGCATTATTATAGAATTTCATTAGTTTAAATTAAATATTGCTATAAGATATATAAAACAAAAAGGACGTAATAGTCTATTCTTCAGTAATAAGTATTATTGAAGATTTCAAGACTATTACGTCCTTTTATTTTCCGTTCATTTGAGGTATGAGAGGATGTTATAGATATATCATAGAGATGAGAGAGAGTTTATTTCATGCGAACTGCTTCACCGAATTCGTCTTCAGTCATGAGTTTTTCTTCCAAGATGATTTCTTTAATAGAGCAACCGCGTTTGTACGCTTCTTTTACAACCTTAGCACTCTTGTCGTAGCCGATGTATGGTGTTAAGGATGTAGCGATCATAAGGGATTGTTCTACAAAGAAGTTGAGTTTTTCAGGTACGAATTCGACACCGTCGATGCAGTGTGTTGTGAAAGAATTCATTGCATCTGCGAGGAGGCGACAGCTTTCAACAAAGTCATAGATCATGATAGGCATGTACACGTTCAATTGGAATGCACCGCTGCCTGCACAGATGGTCATAGTCGTATTGTGACCGAATACTTGGGCGCATACCATGGTCAAGGCTTCGCATTGAGTAGGATTTACCTTGCCTGGCATGATGGAGGAGCCCGGTTCGTTTTCAGGTAGATGCCATTCGCCGTAACCGCAACGAGGGCCAGAGCCTAAGAAGCGAACGTCGTTAGCGATTTTGAATAGTGTTGTAGCCAATGTGTTAAGTGCACCGTGAGCCATCATGAACGCATCTTTAAGAGCGAGCCCTTGGAATTTGTTGTTCTTCACGCGGAATGGAGCACCTGTTACCTCTGGCAATACAGTTTCCATAACGTCTAGATAGCCTTTAGGCGTGTTTACGCCTGTGCCGACCGCAGTGCCGCCAAGGGCTACGTCGAGCAGGTAGTCAGCGTTTTGAAGGAGCATAGTTTTTGCAGTTTTTAAGCCGTCCACAAAGGCGCTAATTTCTTGGTCTACCATGATGAAAGTAGCATCTTGTAAATGCGTACGACCAACTTTTTGCAAGCCTTTACCTTTTTCTTGCAATTTTTCAAAGGATTGGATAAGGCCGTCCAATGCAGGGATTACGCGTTTTGTAATTTCAAAGTACGCACAGATATGCATTGCTGTAGGGAATGTATCGTTTGTACTTTGGCCGCGGTTTACATCGTCGTTAGGATGAAGCGGGTTGCTTTCATCTAACTGTTTAGCCCGGTGAGCGATTACCTCGTTCACATTCATGTTAGTTTGTGTGCCAGAACCTGTTTGGAATACAGTTAATGGGAATTCATCATCCCATTTGCCGTCTACGATCTCATCTACTACTTGAGAGATGAGTTTCGCTTTTTCCTCAGTTACTGCGCCACATTTTGCATTGGTTAAAGCACATGCTTTTTTTACAAGCGCAAGCGCTTTGATTTGTTCAATAGGGATGCGGTGGTCACCAATCTTAAAGTTATTGAACGAGCGTTGCGTTTGAGGTCCGTAAATTCGTCTAGCGTCGACTTCGACTGGTCCCATTGAATCATATTCAATTCTTGTTTCCATAATGTTTACAACCTCCTTAAAAGACATGCCGACCTTATCGCCGGTAATTTAATTATATAAAATCCTGTATATTTGTACAGAATAAAAGATAATGATTTCTATTTTCATATAAAAGAGAGGTGTATATGCGATTTGTGCATATACATCTTTTCCCTTCTCCCAATATATATGCGATGATTTATATTTAATCTGTATACATGTTTCATAGAAGATTGATTTGAGAGGGAAAAGGCGACAGTCCAAAAACGACTTAGCGGCCCCGCGTAGCGGGGTAGGTGGCTTTGGAGGCTTTTGGACTGTTGCCTTTTTCTACATAGTTAATGGTCTAATGAAACATGTATACATTATAAATATCGCATATATATTGAAATCAGCGCTTTAACACGATAAAATGGAAGTAGCTTATTATATGTTGTAAGCTCTAGTTTCACAGAGGAGGTAAGTACTTATGAAACATGACTTTATGAGCCATGACCTTCATCTGCCGGAACTGACACTACGTGGGATGCTACTTGGTGCATTGATTACTGTAATTTTTACAGCATCTAACGTATATCTCGGTTTGAAGGTTGGTTTGACATTCTCGTCATCCATTCCGGCAGCCATTATTTCAATGGCAATTTTACGTTTCTTCAAGGATTCTAACGTTCTTGAAAACAACATGGTACAAACACAGGCTTCTGCAGCCGGTACTTTGTCCGCAATTATCTTTATCTTGCCAGGTCTATTAATGCTTGGTTATTGGAATGGCTTCCCATTCTGGCAAACATTCTTGCTCTGCGCATGCGGTGGTTCCCTTGGTGTGTTATTCACTATCCCATTGCGTCGTGCCATGGTAGTAAATAGTGATCTACCATATCCAGAAGGCCGTGCAGCAGCAGAAATCTTGAAGGTTGGTTCCCATAATGGTGGCCAAGGTCCTCAATCTAGCTCCGGTATGGGAGATATCGTATCCGGTGGTCTTGTAGCTGGTATTATCAGTCTTTGTGCCAATGGCTTCAAAGTGCTTGGCGACAGCATGAGCTTCTGGCTTCCTGTAGGTAGCAAAGGTATTACTCAAATTCCATTAGGCTTCTCTACAGCATTGTTAGGTGCTGGTTATCTTATCGGTATCGCTTCTGGTATCGCTATCCTAGTTGGTGTACTCATCGCTTGGGCTGGCTTCGTACCTTACTTGACTAACATGCTTGCTCCAGATGGTGGTGCTACAGCTAAATTTGCAATGGCTGTTTGGAAATCTAAAGTTCGTTTCATCGGTGCAGGTGCTATCGGTATCGCAGCGATTTGGACTTTGATTACATTGATCAAACCTATCATCGAAGGTATGAAAATTTCTGTTAAATCCATGAACAGCAGTTCCTCTGAACGTGCGTTGCATCGTATGGATACAGATATGAGCACAAAATCTGTTATCATCGTGTTCGGTATCATTCTTTTAGGCTTAGTTCTTACATTCTGGGACTTCGTATCTGCAGTACCTATTAGCGCAGGCTTAATGTGGACACTTGTTATCGTAGGTGTTCTTGTAGCATTGCTAATCGGCTTCTTCGTAGCTGCTGCATGTGGTTACATGGCAGGCCTTATCGGTACATCTGCATCTCCAATCTCTGGTATTGGTATCTTAGCGACTATTATTTCTTCCTTAGTGGTGTACTTCATCGCTTCTGAAAATAACTTGTTCGCTACAGAAGCAGGCGTACAATTCGCTACAGCTATGGCTATCTTCATGACATCCGTAGTTATTGCTATTGCATCTATTTCTAATGATAACTTGCAAGACTTGAAAACAGGTCAACTCGTTGGTGCTACACCTTGGCGTCAACAAATTGCGTTGTTACTTGGCTCTGTAGCTGGTGCAGTTGCAATTGCTCCTGTTCTTAACTTGCTTTACCAAGCATATGGCTTTACAGGTGCGTTACCACGTGCTGAAATGGATCCTAATGCTGCATTATCCGCACCACAAGCAACTTTGATGACTACAATTGCTCAAGGTATCTTCAGCTCCAGCATGGATTGGAACTACATCTTGATCGGCGTTGGTGTTGGCGTAGTAGCAATCATCGTTAACTTGATTCTTAAGAGCACAACAGCTTCTTTAACATTGCCTCCATTGGCAGTTGGTATGGGTATTTACTTACCTCCAACATTGGAAGTACCTCTTATCTTAGGTTCTTTCATTAGCTACTTTGTAGGCCGTTACCTAGTAGCTCGTGCTAAAATGCGTGCTGGCGAACTCGCTGAGTACGATGTTGAACAATCTAACCGCCGTGGCGTTCTCTTCGCTTCTGGTTTGATTGTTGGTGAAAGCTTGATTGGTGTAATCATAGCTGTTATTATTGTATTGTCCGTTACAACTGGTGGTGGTGAATCTCCACTTGAATTAGTAGGCCCTGATTTTGAAAGCACAGCACAATGGTTAGGATTGCTTGCATTCATCTTCTCTGGTTTATACCTTGTTCGTCGTGTTGTAACTCACAAATTCAATAAAGAAGAAGCTTTAGCAATGAAAGCTGAGCAAGAACAACAATAAGAGGTTAAACAATGAAATTAAAACAGTCTGTACTCATCATGATGGCTGCTGCATTGCCAGTAGTATCTTTCGCAGCAAGCGAAATTCCTGTAACTAAAGACACTGCAACAGTGCAAACAGTTCAAGCTGATACGAATAAAGTAAATCGCAACGATTTAACATACCGTATCTCTAGTACTGCTACACCGGAGCAAAACCGTGCGTTGCGCTCTGTAGCATCTAAGGTTGATCGCAATGCAGTTGAAGTAGTAGCACCTAATGCGGACCGCTATATGGACCGCAAAGAGGTGGCTGTATCTCCAGTGGAATCCACAACAGATCATCTTGATCTAGTGTTCCCAACAGTTAAATCTGTTAGCCCAATTGTAGAAAAAGCAATCAATAATACTATCAAAAAATACGTTGCTAAAGTACAAAATGACGTAGAAAAAATGAATGCCAAAGAATCTGATAAAACAAATGTAGTTATGTACTACGATGTTAAAACAGACAAAAATGGTATTTTCAGTGTATTGATCCATACGTACACAATGCGTGATCGTGATGCTAATGGCGTCAACTATGTAAAAGGCTTCACATTCAACACTACAACAGGTCGTCAATTATCCTTGTACGATCTTGGTGGTCTTAACAAAAAAGAATTAGTGAATGCTATCGACAATAATCAAGATGTGAAAAATCAATTGGGCGGCGAAGTAAATATCGACAAAATGCCTACTGAATTCTACACAACTGATGATTATTCCGTTGTAATGGTTTTACAACAAGACGTGGATACAATCCACAGTGCAGGTACCGTATATGTACCAGTTGGTAACTTACGTGACCGCCAAAATGATGTAACAAAAAAATAATCGAACTGTGTGAATTCGATTATGTGTGTATAGTAACAGCTGTTTAATTGTGAGAAGAACCGCTCCTTCGGGGGCGGTTCTTCTTTTGTATTATAGCAATTAAAATATAAAGGGAGATTACTATTTAGCTTTGAATGAGGGTAAAACAAAAAGCCGTGTAGTTACACGGCTTTTTATCGTTGAGATTATTTAATTATTTATTTGTTGTGTCGTAGTAGTTTACGCGTGGAGGTAATGGGAATTGAATTGCTGCATCCGGTTTTACTGTCTCAGGTTGTGGTAATTCTACGACTACATTATTTTTGAATTTCTTTTTGAAAGCTTTCACAGTGTCCTTTTGAACGGAGTCAGCTGTAATGATAAGAGCGCTTGTGTCATCGTTAGGACGGATGGAGATGATGTTACCTTTTGGCTCTTTTGCTTTGTATAAATCAATAGCGTCAGATTGGTAATCTTCAAGTTGTGCTTGATTTAACTTGCCTTGAGATACAACAAGGGCGCTTTCAAGTTGAGGATCTTGCGCTTCAGAGATTGCATGAGCAACAGCCTCTGCTTTTTTCTTATCTGTTAAAGTCGCATGTAACTTGCCACCATCCCAGAAGAGGGCACCGTCTTGACGGAATTTTGTGAAGTCGTTGCCATAGCCTAATGTTTTGTCGATAATAGTAGCTGTTTTATTTTCTACTTGTTGTTTGAACAATGTGTTGTGGAATGCAAGAGCTTGTTCTGTTTGCGTCATGCGATACGCAATCTCAGCAGCTTCAGCACGTGTTACATATTTTTCAGGGTTAAATAATGTGCCAGGAGCGTAGTTTGTGAAGCCCAGGTATGCAAGTTCACGAACTGCATCTTGAGCCCATGGAGCGACGAATTTTTGGTCTCCATAAGCAATATTATCAAGGGCTGTTGGATCTTCTGTTGTGTATCCTAAGTAGTGAATGTAGTTGTCTGCTACTACAGCAAACTCTTGGCGAGACATATATTTTTCTGGTTTGTATGTGTTATCGCCATAGCCGCTGATGATATTTTTACGCGCTACAGATTCGATAGCGAGGGCAGACCAACGATCGGATGTAATATCTTTAAATTTGCTAGATAAGAATGCTGCTGTACCATCATCAGTGATGTTGTTGAAGAGAGCAGCTACTTCTTCACGAGTCATAGGTTGATTAGGTCGGAATGTACCGTCAGAATAACCTTTCATTAGATTTGCTTTTGTTACAGTACTAATAGAATTGGCAGCCCAGAAATCGCTAGGCACATCGGAGAATATGTGGGCACGGATTTTTTGAATGTCTTGTGGCGTACCAATAGATGTATTCACAACTACAGGTGTAGCAGCTTTAGCGGCATCAAATTTATGAGCCTCTGCTTTAGTTGTTGCTACATTAGGAGCATCTGTGTTTATAGTAACTGCTTGCGTAGAGGCCACTGTAGGCGCTTCAACCTTTGTAGATGCTACTGCAGTGGCAGGAGCATGAGTTGTAGTATTTGCAGAAGCAAAACCGAAACTTGTTGCGGCTAATAATGTGCCAAGAACAAGGGCACGTAATGGGTAAGGGGTATTCTTGTACATAAAAATCCTTCCTAATTATGGTAAAGGCTAAGGCTCGATAGCCTAGAATATAAACTTTCATCAACAATAAAATCTATATTCATTATATAGCGAATAATAAGGCATGCATAGTGATATAAACAAAGCAGCGTAATACTAAGCGTATACGCTGCCTTGGCTAGTTGAGTGAACGCCGATTAGCGTTTTACTGTCATTTTTACTTTGGAACCGAATAATTTTGAGATTCCTTGTTGAGTTGCTTTAGATGCAGTTGTTACAACAGCGTAAAGTTGGTTGTTTTCTACATCTGGGAATGTAGCTAGAATTGTACCAGCTTTTTCGTTTTTGTTGTAATAGTTGCGGAAGTTCGCATCGATTGCATCGTATTCAGTTTGGCTGTATTGGGATGGTTCAACTACAACGTAGTTATTTACAGTGGAATCACCACGTGCTGCAAGGTTTGCTTTAACTGTGGAAATATCGCTATCTGTTTTCAAAGCTACGTGCAATTGATTGTCACGCCAGTACATTACACCGTAATCTTGGAAAGCATCTTCTGTTTTGTATGTTTTATTCAATTCAGCGAATACTTTATCTTCCAAAGCAGCTTGTTGTTTTTGATCAAGTGCTTTTAACGTGCTGCGACGAACAGGACGAACTGTGCGAGTAGGTTCAGTTTTTTGAGCTACTGCGGCATTTTTATTGCCCTTTACGTCTTTTTCAACTTTTTTTGCATCAGCTTTTACGGCTTTGTCAGCTTTAGCTACATCTTTTTTAGCATCTTTGCTTACTTTGGACGCATCTTTTTCTGCTGCTGTATCAGCTTTTTTTACATCTTCTTTTACAGCTGTTTCAGCTTTTGCTTCAGTTGTAGTATGTTTTGGTGTTGCAAGGCCAGCACCATTAAGCATGCGGTTCAAGATTGTTGCCGCTTGTGCTCTTGTTACAGGTTGTTTAGGGTTGAAGTTTTCAGTCGCTCCAGATGCTACAATGCCACGTTGTGCCATGTATTGGATATCTGCTAAGTAAGCAGAGGAGATGCTAGCCTCATCTTTAAATGTTACTTTTTCTGTTTTTACAGGTGTAGAAAGATTCAATTTTTTTGCTAGGCTAGCAGCAGAAGCAACGAATTGTTCGCGGTCCATAGTTTTGCTAGGTGTGAAAGCTGTTTTAGATGTGCCTTCCATTACGCCTGCAGCACTTACTAATTTGATAGCAGAGCTAGACCAACGATCTGCTTCTACGTCAGAGTAAGAAGTAGAAGCTTCTTTAGTTACAATATCAGCTAATTCTTGTTCGTTTAAGTTATGTTGTAATACTTTACCGTAAATAGCCGCAGCTTGTTCACGAGTGATTTGTGCACTTGGTTTGAATGTATTATCAGCGTAACCAGAAAGATAACCAGCTTGTGTCATTGCTTGGATAGCATCGCGAGCCCAGTTGTCTTTTGTGTCAGGATATACGCCAGCAGGTAAGTTTTCTTTAGCTTTTACAGCTTTTTTACCTTCTACCTTAGCAGCATCTTCTTTTACATCATTTTTAACAGATGTATCAACGCGTTTAGCGTCATTTTTTACAGAAGTGTCAACACGTTTTGCATCGTTTTTCACAGATGTATCTATACGCTTAGCATCGGCTTTAGCGGATGTATTAGCATGTTTTGCATCATGTTTTACAACTGTAGTGCCATGTTTAGCATCATTTTTTACAGATGTATCAACGCGTTTAGCGTCGTTTTTTACAGATGTGTCTACACGGTGTTCATCAGCTTTAGCTGCTACTTCAGCTTTATTAGCTGTAGCAGATACTTCAGATTTTACATGAGCCGCAGTTGTTTCAGCGTGAGCCATGCCGAATGTGGAACCGAGGGCTAATGTAATAGCTAAGGATAAGGATAATTTATTTAGTTTCATTGAAAAGGCTCCTTTCAAACTATACTTATATAAAATAAATTATAACACTTTTTAAATTTATACACTACTATAAGAAAATGTAATATATGAGGATAAAAATTACATGAATTTGGTGTTTCTCTGTCATTTATATAAATATTCAATGAATTATAGGTAAATTACGACATACATTACTCTAAAATACATGAAATGATAAACATTCCCAAAATCTAGATTTTATGTGGCTTTCACAAGAAAAAATTATAAATAGAATGGCATTTGTGATAAAATGCAATGTTTGCTATTACAAAAACTCATAACGATATGAGAAATAAAAGGGTACATACGAATATAGCAATCCTTTGGACAATTTATATTGGATTAATTTATAATTATATCGATGAGCTTTTGAATATTTATTTGAAAGCATAAGTAATGTTCAAGGCGGAAATTTAGTTGAAAAATTCACTATTAATCTTGCCATAACACATACATATCAAAATTTTTTATTAGGTTAAGTACTAGAAAAGACGAGGACGATAATATGAAAATTCATCTTTTCCAACAGTGTTTGATTGACATGTTCTACCCACATGTAGGTATGGCTGGTGTAGAAGTACTTGAAAGATTAGGTTGCGAGCTCGTAGTTCCTAAGAAACAAGTATGTTGTGGCCAAATGTTCACTAACTCTGGTTACAATGACGCAGCTATGGATGCAATTAAGAATACAATCGAATGCTTCGAGAACGCTGAATATGTAGTCAGCATGTCCGGCTCTTGTGCATTTGCTATTCGTGACGAATACCAACATTTCTTGGAAGGTCAACCTGAATGGCAAAAACGCGCAGAAAAATTGAGCGGTAAAATTTATGAATTCACTGAATTCATTACTGATGTATTAGGTGTTGAAGATGTAGGGGCTCGTTTCAACGAATCCGTTACATACCATACATCTTGCCACGTTACTCGTTTGATGGGTGTTAAAGAACCTCCATTCAAACTCCTTAGAAATGTTAAAGATATTAACTTGATTGAATTACCACGTGCAGACCGTTGCTGTGGTTTCGGCGGTACATTCTCCGTTAAGAACCCTGAAATTAGTGAAGTTATGACACGCGAAAAAGCATTGGAAATTGCTGGCACAGGTGCTAACGTAATTTCTGGTTCTGACCAAGCGTGCTTGATGAACATCGCTGGTATGCTTGACCGTCTTCATAAAGAAGGCGAAATCGATCGCCGTATCAAAGTAATGCATATTGCTGAAATCTTAAACTGCCGTTAAGGAGGAGACGACATGGCACTTATATATGACAATCGCCCCTATAAAACACGTA
>NZ_CAJLUB010000004.1 GCF_905209685.1 uncultured Veillonella sp.
AAGGGGGTTTTACTAACTGAGTATGAGTTTTATTCATAATGAATAAAGATATATTTCTTTTTATCGTTTTTGCAATATAAATAACTCAGGTGGATTATTTATTTGATTCATTGGATGCCAATGACATACATTATACAATTTCTGTTCTAAATCTGATAAATACGATTTAAGGATCTGCATTTCTTCTAACCCTTCTGTTGTTCCAGGGTAAGCAACAATTGTGATAACTCCAGATTTAGATAATTTCTCTAAACCCTCTTTTATAGCGTCAATTGTTTGATGCGGTTTAGTTATAACTTGATGATCGCCACCTGGTAAATATCCTAGGTTAAAAATCATTAAATCAATTACTTCATCTTTTAACTGATTAGCTAATGCACGATCATGGGAGTCATGGATAAATGTTAGGCTCACATCTTCAGCTATATCATTTGACTGCAATAACTCTTGGCTAGTATTAATAGCTTTCATTTGGATATCGATGCCATATAAATGACAACCTTTTTTTGCTCGCTCTGCTAGATATAACAAATCATGGCCATTACCACATGTTGCATCTACTACAACATTAGCGTGTTTCATTACTCGATCCCAGATTAAATGTTGAAACTGAACAGCATTGTTAATGTTAATCACAAAATCACCCCACTTGAGATTTTAGTATTATAACAACTCGTCACGACGAGAGGCTAATTTTTTAAATAATGTACCAAAGAAACATTGATCTTTAAAACGTACGAATAAGCAATATACAGGATTGGAGCTTATATGTAATGTTTCTTTATTGGTAAATGTATAATCAAATGTACCGTCTATACAGATATGTAATTGAGGCTCACGTTCTGGCATGGTGATTTGAATTGTATCATGCTCTTCCAATACAAGAGAAACGCCTTGAATCAGATGAGGTGCTACAGGAGTCACAATAATTGATCTATTATCAGGCTTCATAATAGGACCACCTGCAGATAGATTATATCCTGTAGAGCCTGTGGCAGAAGAAATAATCAAACCATCAGAAGGATACATTTGCGTATGTTGATTATTGATGGACATATTGATACGTGCCATTTTAGCTGGTTCCGCACGGGTAATAACAATTTCATTAATGATAGGTACTAATTCTTCTTCATTACCATTATTACGGTCAATATACGCATATAAATGTCCACGTTTTTCGATATTATAATCACCTTTGGCAATACGTTTAATATGACTTTGCATTTGGTGAACTTCAATTTGGTTTAAGAAACCTAACTCACCAAGATTAATACCACAAACAGGTACATTGTATGGGTAAATTTGTCGTGCCAAATGGATGATGGTACCATCACCACCAAAACTAAAGGCAATATCTATTTGTTTAAAGATTTCTGGACGACTTAAAATGTGAGTTTCGGGAATCTTGAGTACTCGTGCAGGTGCATCTGATTCGAGATCATCTGGCAAGAATACTTCGATACCTTCATCTTTACAAATATGTGCAGCCATTTTTAAAACTGCCATAATATTGCTTTTCCCCATATTAGGGAAAAATCCGATACGCATAGTAATCTCCTATAATGAATGAGCCTCTGAAACCACTGTATCGATTAAAGTATCATCAATGGTTAAAGCCCCTTCTTCGTACTTTTTAAAATAACCTAAAAACTCAATATTACCTTCCATACCTTTAATTGGTGAGAAAGTTAATCCATGAACATATAATCCACAATCATACGCAACATGTAAAATACGATGTAAAACCTCTTTATGGATTTCCGGGTCGCGAACAATACCACCTTTGCCAACATTTTCTTTGCCTGCTTCAAATTGCGGCTTAATTAAAGCAACCAGAGATCCTGTATCTTTTAACAATGTAGTAGCTACAGGTAATACTTTATCTAAAGAGATAAATGCTACATCTATGGAAATAAAGTCAACCAGTTCACCTAATTGTTCTGGCGTGACAGTGCGAATATTTTGCTTTTCCATGTTGATAACACGTGGGTCTTGGCGTAACTTCCAAGCTAATTGATTATAGCCTACATCGATAGCAAATACTTTAGCAGCACCATTTTGTAGAGCACAATCTGTAAATCCACCAGTGCTGGCACCTATATCGACCATAACGGCCTCTTGTAAATCGATAGGATATGTTTGAATGGCCTTTTCTAACTTTAGCCCACCGCGACTAACATAAGGTAATGTGTTGCCCTTTACTATGATATTGGCATCTACAGGTATTTTTGTACCTGCCTTATCAATACGCGTTGTGTCCATAAAGATTTGGCCAGCCATTATGGCAGCTTTTGATTTTTCTCTACTTTCAAAAAGTCCTCGATTAACGAGGAGTATGTCTAAACGTTCTTTACTACTCATATGACACCATTATAAATATAATAAAATTGAATACACGCTACAAGAATACCGAGGATTAATCCCCCAAATACCTCTACTGGTGTATGGCCTAATAACTCTTTCAAGGCTTCTTTACGAGTAATGACAACAGGTATATTTTTCTTTGTAAAATAATCTACAATTTGGTTTAGAATTTGAGCTTGTCGCCCAGCCTCTAATCGTACGCCTGATGCATCATACATGACTACAATAGAGAATACTAAGGATAGGATAAAGAGATCAGAAGCTCCATTTTTCAGATATATAGCTGTAGTTGTAGCGATTACAAAGGATGTATGCGAACTTGGGAAACCACCAGATCCCACTAATCGTTCTGGACGAAATTTGCCATGCCGAACTAGTTGCCATACAAATTTGATAGCCTGAGCAGTAAACCAACCCCAAAATGCGGCTTGCGCTATGTAGTTGTGTGCTATTTGTGGTAATATATCAATCATTATTTATACCTTCTACAGGTCGTAACAATTAATTAGTACGTTCTAAAAGATAATCAATTAGAGCAGCCAGAATAGATGTGTCATAGGAAACGGAATTTAGTGCATCATGAGCTTGTTTACCAACTAAGGAAGCTTGATTCTTAGCTTCATCTAAACCTAGTAAAGATACATAGGTTGATTTATGTTGGCGAATATCACTGCCAGGTGTTTTTCCTAATTCTTCAATAGTACCAGTTACATCTAGAATATCATCAGTAATTTGGAATAACAATCCTAAACAATTTGCATATTCCATAAGTGCTATTCTTGTAGCATTATCTGCATTGCCTAAGATGAGCCCTAACTCTACAGATGCATTAAATAAAGCCCCTGTCTTTCCGCGGTGTAAAACCTTTAACTCCTCAAGTGGTATATGTTTATCTTCACTAAGCATATCGAAGGCTTGACCTCCGACCATACCTTCAGGGCCTGCTGCAGTAGCTACGCATTGAATGGCCTCAATTTTTTGTTGAGGTGTAGCAGTTGTATTAGTAGTCATTAGCTGAAAAGCATATGTCAATAATCCATCACCTGCAAGAATAGCCATACCTTCACCATATACTTTATGATTTGTTAAATTACCTCTACGATAATCATCATTATCCATGGCTGGTAAATCATCATGTACTAAGGAGTATGTATGGATGCACTCCATAGCACATAGAAATTCCTTATAATCAGCTGGATCCTTATGAAGCATTTCTAATACAGCTTTAGATAAAATTGGTCGGATTCGCTTGCCGCCTTGCATTAAGCTATAATTCATGGATTCATAAAGTGGTTTAAATTCTTGATTTGGGCTAGTTAATACCTCACCTAACCATTGTTCAATATGTTGTTTGCTAGACGCTAAATAGTCTTTGAACATAGAATCTCCTTATTCGCTGATGCGGACTTCTTCAATAATTTGTTGTACTTCATCTTCCACAGAATCAAGCATTTCTGCACATTCTTTTACTAATGTTAAGCCCTTCTTATATTGAGTTAAGAGTTCAGAGATGGTCATATCACCATCGTCTAATTGTTTAACAATATCCTCTAAGGCTTTATATTTTTTCTCATAACTTTTTAGTGATGCGGCCATCTTTGTGCGCCTCCTTTACCGTAGCAGTAACATACCCATCAGCAAGTGTAACTCGTATATCATCCTTTGGATGTAATTGCGTAACAGACGTAATAGGTTTATCCTTATGTTCAACCTTTGCAAATCCTTTTACCATCATTTGTAATGGATTCAGAGACTCTAATTGATGAGCTAACAATGCTAGACTATGTTTCTCTGTATTGCATCGTTCTTTTGTAGCATTGGTTAATGACTGTGAAAGCTCTTGTAAATGTGTTTTTTGTTTATGTAGAAATTGTAGAGCTGGAATGCCTAATCTACGATTAAAGAGCAATGTTAAATCGGTACGTTTTTGTTGTAATGTATATCGTATAAACTCGTGTAGATACTCTTCTTTTTCTGACAATTGATCCTGCAATGTCGTTATAGGAAGTACCGCCATTTCTGCAGCATGACTTGGTGTTGCTCCACGAGCATCTGCTACATAATCACATAAGGTATAATCTGTTTCATGACCTACTGCTGAAATAACTGGTGTATTAGCATTATAAATCGCATCTACAACAGATCTATCATTGAAGCACCATAGGTCTTCCATAGATCCACCACCACGACCAACTATGATGACATCCACCTCGGGATCAGCATCGGCAGCGGCAATACCTTTGGCAATAACAGGTCCTGCAGTATTGCCTTGGACAGGAACGGAGAATAACTTAAATTGCACTAATGGGTTACGTCTCTTGCTGACATGTAAAATATCATGTAATACAGCGCCAGATTGAGATGTAACAATACCTATACAACTTGCCATGTATGGAAGACTTTGTTTATGGCTGTCATCAAAGTATCCTAGTGCCGTTAACTCTCGTTTTAACGCATCAAATTCGAGCTGTAATGGGCTTTTAGACCCTATTTGCATATCAGATGCAATAAGATTTAAACGGCCCATTTTATTGTAAAAATTAACAGATGCTTTTACAGTGACTAATAATCCATTTTGAATGGCATTAGCTAGTCCCTTTTGCATAACGGTACTAGACCACATGGTAACATCAATAGCGGATTCTTCGTCTTTTAACGAGAAATACATATGGCCACTGCTGTGGCGTTTTGCGTTAATAATGGTACCGCTAACATAGACATTCTTAAGAAGATACTCACGGTCTAAGGTGCGCTTTATAAGATTGTTTAATTGTGTAATGGTTAATACATTCACGATTACCCTCTAGTTTCTTGTAAAAAAGCAGCGCCAAAAGCATTGCCAGTGGCATTATCAACAGAAAATTGTGGCTGTGCTACATGTAATGTAAGATGATTACGTTTACAATAATGCTCCATACGCTGACGAAGTAAACTATTGCTCATTACACCACCAACGGCAATTAATGTTCGAACCGGTTTATTTTGTAAATGATAGGTAATCATTTTTTCTAATGCATTTCCTATTGAGGTGAATACAGCTCTTGCCAAATTAGACTTATCTATATCATTCATAGAATTTGTAATTCGTCGCATAGCCGCACTACATGGACCAGCAAAGCTAATCCAACCTTCTTTTACTGAAGATGGTAACGGCTCATATTCTGTAGTTTGTAATGCTAATGTTTCTAGATGTTTGCCAGCAGGAAATGGTAAGCCCATAGCAACACCGATACGATCCACATATTGACCGCCTTGTAAATCCTTAGAGCCCCCGATGATATGAGAATCAAAAATGCCTTCACCTTTATAATGACAATACACGAGCTCCGTAGTACCACCTGATAAATGAAGTGCTAAGAATGGTTCACTGGGAATTGTTTTTAATTTTCGTAGTGCTGCTAAAATATGATTTTCTTGGTGTGCGAAAATATGTAGCGGTACATTCATCAAATGATTAAGAGACTGTCCGTATCCTAGCCCAATCATAAAAGCAGGCATATAGGAATTTTCCTCACGTCTAGGAAAACCGCTAACACCAATACCACTGATTGGAAGTTGTGGCAATTCAGATATCAACTTAGGCAATGCCTTTGTATGTTGAAAGACCATATTTGATTGTTGTAGTCCTCGCTCACCTTGTTTGACCTCTAAGATTTTGCGAGCTTCACCAACTATGTGAAAGTCGCTATCTATAATGGCACAACTTGTAGTGTAGCAACTAGTATCAATGCCCAAGTAATATCGTTTCATTATTTACTCTTATTATATGCATCTAGAATTGCGTTAATTAATTTATAGGAAGAATCAGAACCAAAGTCTTTAGCTAACTGAATAGCTTCGTTGATAGCTATAGATGGTTCCAAAGGGTCAGCTTCATTTGTCATTTCCCATAGAGCAATACGTAAAATAGCGCGATCAACTTTGTCTAAGTTTTCAACTTTACGTGATTTACAAAATGGTTGTAATGTAGCATCGATAGTTTCAGAAGCGGATAATACACCATTTATAATGCTATTAGCATAGGCTTTATCCATCGATTTATGCATGTGCCCTTCTGGAAACTGCACATCATTTTGATCAGCATGAAATTCATTAGCATATAACATTTGAAATGCGTATTGACGTGCTTCACGTCGATTTCGCTTAATTACCATGTAGAGTTGGCTCCTTTTCTTTAACAATACCTTCAATATGAACATCTACCTTAACATGGTCAAGATCAAGCATATTTTTTAAGGTTTGTTTGATTTCTAATTGCAATTGTTTGGATAACTCAATAAGATTGTACCCATACAATGCTTTAATATAAATATTGATTTCAATAAAGCCTTTACGATGTTTAACATTGATACCTGGTAAACTGCGTTGACCAAAGGCATGTGTAATTCCCTCTACTAATTCATCGTAAAAGCGAGGGCTTAAAGAATGAATACCTGGAATCGTAGCCAATGTTTTTGTTGCTACATCAATTATGACAGAGTCTGCAATATCAATGGTATCCATATCTAATCCGTAGTTTAATTGATTGTCTGAACTCATATAGATACCCTCCTAAGGCTGTGATGGTGTTACTAAATCATCAAATACAATGTCTTGTACCACTACATCAATGGTTTGCACTTCAATTTCTGTATAAGAAACTAAAGCTGTTTTTATACGTTCTTGTAAACGTAAGGCCACATCAGGAATACGATATCCATATTGAATACACACATATAATGTAACAGAAATAGCTCCTTCATCATTAAATGATATTTTTACACCTTCATGATCAGATTTACGTCTAAAGAAGGTATTAACACCATCATTAAAGGTAGAGCTCATATGATGTATACCTTTTGTTTCAAGTGCTGCCATAGTGACAATCGTAGCATATACATCTTCACTAATCTTAATTTTACCCGACTCTAGTTCAGTATTTTTCTTGGTCATACTGGCCTCTTTCAAAAAAAGCACTTGTCCCTATATATAATTACATAGACGACAAGTGCTTACAGTGCAAATGTTAGGATATATGGGGAATAAGATTCCATGAAAAGATCTTGCCCCAATACATATCAATACGTATTAGGCACGTTCGATGTATTGACCTGTACGAGTATCAATACGAAGTACATCATCTACTTCAATGAAGAGAGGTACTTTTACAGTGTAGCCTGTTTCCAATACAGCTGGTTTGTTACCACCAGTAGCAGTATCGCCACGGATACCAGGATCTGTTTCAACTACGCGAAGTTCAACAGCTACAGGTAAATCGATACCGATTACGATACCTTGGAAGAACATGATGGATACTTCCATATTTTCAAGAAGGAAGTTTTTAGCATCACCTAATTGTTCAAGGTTAAGTTCAACTTGATCATATGTTTCGTTATCCATGAATGTGTAAGAGCCATCAGACTCGTACAAATATTGCATACGACGACGATCAACGTGTGCTTTAGGCACTTTTTCACCTGCATTGAAAGTACGCTCTACTACAGAACCAGTTTGCAAATTTTTCATTTTAGTACGTACGAATGCAGCACCTTTACCTGGTTTAACGTGTTGGAAATCAACTACTTGCCATACATTACCGTCGATTTCAACGGTTACACCTGGACGAAAATCATTACTGGAAATCATCTAACTCTTCTCCTTCTAAATACCTATTTCAATTAACTCTTTTGGACTATGTGTCAACACCTCATAGCCGTCAGATTTGACGATGACACTATCCTCTATTCTCAATCCGATAGTACCTGTAATATAAATGCCAGGCTCTACCGTAATGATCATATTTTCTGTAAATACCGTATCGGATTTAGTATTGGCCACTGGTTCTTCGTGAATCTCAAGACCTACGCCATGACCAGTACCATGATTAAATTCCTTGGTATATCCATGTTCTTTAATATAATTACGACATACTGCATCAAGTTCTTTGCCAGTTATACCAGCTCGAACTGCAGCTACGCCACGTTTTTGTGCTTCTAAAACTATACTATATAACTTCTTTTGTAATTCTGAGGCAGGCCCCATTACAATAGTTCTAGTCATATCGGAATGATAACCCTTATATACGGCACCAAAGTCAAAGGTAACAAAATCACCTGCTTCGATGACCTTATCACTAGCTACACCATGAGGCATACTAGACCGATTACCAGAAGCTACAATGGTTGCAAAGGAAGGTTCCTCAGAACCACGTTTTAACATTTCTGATTCTAATATGATACGTGCTTCGTTTTCAGTCATTCCTACCTTTAGTTGTGGTAGCAATGCGGCGAAAGCTTCATCACCAATGTTAGCTGCTTTACGCAATAATTCCAATTCATCTTCACGCTTAACTGCTCGTAGTTTAGCAAAGTTGATAGACGTAAAATTAAAGCGTTCATCTAATGTATCACATAAGGTTTCATATGTATCAACAGGCATTTGTTTGCCTTCAATACCAAATAAACCTTCGTGAATATGATGTTCATTGAATATGTCTACAAGAGTATCCATAACAGAGGATTCATATTGAATGACAGTATACCCTTCACATTGTTTTGTAGCTTGCTCAGTATATCTGAAATCGGTAATCATAAAGGCTTTATCTTGTGTAATGATAGCAAAGCCTGTTGTACCAGTAAAACCAGCAAAATAATGTAAATTTATAGGGCTCATCAAAATGACGCCTGTTAATTCTTGCTCTTTAATATACTGTTGTAGCAGATTTAATCCATTCATAATCATGCTCCTAGTCTATAAAGTACAATTAATCTTACCATAAAATACCTATATTGAATAGAATTTTATGCTATTTTTTGAAAGCCTCTATATCATCTGGGGATAAGTCCTGTACAGAACCAACCTCTTCAATACCGGTTAAATCTATATGACCTATGGTTAGACGCTTTAAATAGGTAACAGTGCCGCCAGCAGCGCCAATCATACGTTTTACTTGATGATATTTGCCTTCTTCAATTGTAATATGTACAGATTTGGGAGATAAAACATCAATTAAAGCGGGCTTACAATGGGTTCCATCGCCTAGGACGATACCCTCTTTAATACGTTGAATGCCTTCTTCGGTTAACTCACCTTCGAATTCTACGTAATAAACCTTCGGTACATGCTTATTGCCATTGATAATAGAATGTCCCCAAACACCATCATTGGTAAGTAAAAGTAGGCCTTCTGTATCTTTGTCTAATCTTCCCACAGGGACCA
Organism: uncultured Veillonella sp.; assembly: GCF_905209685.1. Lineage (GTDB taxonomy): Bacteria > Bacillota > Negativicutes > Veillonellales > Veillonellaceae > Veillonella. The sequence continues at coordinate 9,562 of NZ_CAJLUB010000004.1, forward strand.
CGCTCATTTTTATATATTCAGGGGGCAATAAATTCATTATAACAGGATGACTTGCATCCTCTACAGCAGTAACATAGCCTTTAGGCTTATGAAATTTAACATAGTAATGTTGTTTGGTATTAACGATTTGACCATCAACTGCAATGACATCAGACTCAATATTTACATGAACATCTTTTTTTCTAGCTACTTCACCATTAATGGTAACTCTCTGATCCTTTATGAGTTGATGAACCTCTTTTCGACTACCGTAGGCTTTATTAGCTAATAATTTATCGAGTCGCATTATACATGTCCTTGCAGTAACTCAACATGGGCCGTATCATTGAGCAAATTCAAAATATTATGATCATATTCGCCCATACCATTATAGAAAATACGGTTAATAGCCGTATTACCTTGGCTAAAATTCCAACAATGACTAATAGAAATATCTAATAATTTACATAATAATGTTCGAATAGTTCCACCATGACATGCAACTAAAAGTGTTTCCTCTTTATCATTTTCGTTGAGAAATTCTTCAAGTCCTGCCCATGCACGATCTTGCAAATCTTTAAAGCTTTCTCCGTTTGGAACTTTTACAAGATGAGGTCTCAAATACATCTCATCAATTAGTCCAGGCCAGCGTGCTTCGATATCTGAGAATAGCATAGCTTCCCAGTCACCAAAATTAAGCTCTCGTAATCGTTGATCCACTGTAATAGGTGTAGTGCGATCACCTCGAATAGTTTCAGCTGTAACTAAAGCACGACTTAAATCACTTGATAATATACGGTCAAAGGTAATGTCTTTAAGAGCTTCACTACAGGCTTTGGCTTGATTTAAACCGTTTTCATTTAGAGGAACATCTGTAATGCCTTGATATTTCCCCATTTTATTCCAATCAGTTTCTCCATGGCGCACAATATATAATGTCTTCATAATCTTCCTATACTTTCAAAATATCTGTTAGTTTCTCTACTAATTTGATATTAGTATCATGATCTTTAATAGCAATGCGTACCCATTGATTATTGAGACCTACATAAGAGTCACAATTGCGTACAATCATGTTATCTTTCTTTAGATTTTCATTAATCGTATTTGCTGTAATACCTTCACGATTTACTTTGAACAAGATAAAATTGGCAGACGGTGAATATACGGTAATCCCTTCTATCCCATCTAATGCATTATACATAAAGGCTCTTTCCTCATTTAATTCTTGCTTTGTTCTTTTTATATAATCAACATCATTCAAAGCAACCTCAGTATAAGCTTGGGCTAATGTATTTACAGACCAACTAGGAATATATTGATGTAAGTGACTAATTACTTTTTTGTTACCAAAAGCGGCACCAATTCTAAGGCCCGGTACAGCGTAAAACTTCGTGAAAGAATGAACTACAATGATATTATCGAATTCGTTAATTAAAGAACGCATAGATTGATCATTATCACGTAATGGTTCATTACCTACAAAATCAATAAAGGACTCATCTATAACAAGTAAGCTATTGGCATCTTTTAACATGGTCGCTACAGTTCGAATATGTGCTTTATCAAGTAATGTCCCATCTGGGTTGTTAGGATTGCCTAAAAATACAATAATGCGACCATCTTGACCTTTAAGCTCAGCAGCAAATGTTTCTAATGCTAAATAAGGTACTTCAAAATAAGGTATTCCATTATCATCTTCACGAGGGCGATAAAAAATATCTCGCACAGGAATGTTACTGGCTTCAAGAGCTTCTTTATACTCAGAAAAACCAGGTGCTGGTACAAACGCACCAGTATATCCAGGTAAACGACAAATGGCATACAATAACTCAGCTGCGCCATTGCCAACTATAATTTGATTCTTATCCATCCCATATGTATCAGCAATGACATTTAATACATCATCATTTGTAGCATCTGGATAATGAGAAATATAACGTAATTGATCATTTATTGCATCCAATCCACGTTGACTAGGACCAAGAGGATTAATATTAGCGCTAAAATCAATTACCTCATATGGTTCAATTCGTTGTTCATGGGCAAACTGAAATATATTGCCCCCATGTATCTTAGACATTTGATTCTCTTTCTATTAAATATATTATCGTTTGATATAGGTCAATCCTTCGTTTGTTGTTTCTACAGTATCCACATAGGATAACTGTGGTAATTTACGCATAATCTCTTGTTTACAATCATTGATTCGCCCATAATCTACTGGAAATAAAAGGCCCATAATGGTCCCACTATGAGCTATGATTGTACCAACACTATTGTAGTAATTACCAATATCATGAAAATCATATAAATTCGGTTTATACAATATACGTTGATTACCAAAGGCACTTAATGTAGCTGCTTGACCTATTAAATTTATATCATGTGTATTCAAGCCCCGTTTGAATAGATCAAGTGATTCTTCTATGATTGATTCTTTTTCTAAAATTTTAGTTTGTAAATCTAGTTGTTGATTAAAAGAAACCGTATCTATACTACCACCTTCATCAAATACAAGGATTTTCAATGGAGGACACATCCCTAGTGGTTGTGAAATAGTGCCTTTTATATAATCAAACTGAGTTACACCTTGATAAAATGAAGCATCTGTAGGCTCTACAGATAAGCAAATTTGTTCTAATTCCTTTAGTGATAGATCATAATTCATGGCTAACGCTGTTGCCATAGCCGTCACAGATATATCCGCAGAACTTGAGGCCATCCCCTTACCCTGTATGATGTCAGAACGTACATATACAGGTGGACAAGCTTGGTTTTTATTATTTTTTTGTAATAATCGCTGTACTAATTCTCTTGCCTTCGCAGACTTAGGCTGTAATGCACAATAGTGCTGTGAAAACGGATGTGTTACATTACTTAATGCGTAGGAGTATCGATTAATAGGACAAGTCACTAAGAATGACTGACCATTAATAGAACCTTGTAGAAATTCCCCACATGTACCTGGGGCTCTTACATAATAGGTCACATTGAACTCCTTTCACATTAAATAAAAACAGTAACTTATAAGAAGCCATTAGGCAGAACGTTATTAAAACATAGTCGTATTGGATGCGACAGTAGCAGATAATATGGACAAGATAATGATATATACAAAGAGTAATAATACCTCTGTAACCTCTACAACAAATCCATATGTGTCACCAGTAGTACCACCAAGTTGCTTAACAATATAACGATTAAGCAAACGATTGATAATATAGGTAATTATCATGCTTACAATATTAATTTGGAAAATACCTAATGTAGCATAGGTTAGTACACCTAGTCCTACAACATATCCAACATCTGCTACAGAAAAGATAGAATAGGCACTATATAAAAGGGTGTACAAGATTGCACCGATTATTAATATGACAATAGGCATGAAGAAGGTTGAAATTGTATTGTACGTAATAACATGTTTAGGTGCTAAATTAGCAAAGGCAGCACCCATTCCCTCTTTTCTCGCATACGGATAAGATCTGATACTCAATACAAGGGACCAACGGCTCATTAATGGCATCATAATCAAAGCCATAGGAATAAATTCTGCTGTTGGAATCGCTGTTAATAATTGCCATTTCAAAAGTGTAACAAATACAAATGCAACAACACCAAAAGAGCCTATACGGCTATCTTTCATAATTTCCAGCTTACGTTCCCGTTCACGTCCTGAAAATAGACCATCACTTGTATCCATTAAACCATCAGCATGGAGACCACCAGTAATCAAGAATTCCGCTACAACAATGATTAACATTAACGGAACCAACGGAATAAACGGTGATAATATTCCATATAGTAATGCTAAAATAAGGCCGATGATCAACCCTACATAAGGAAAGGCTACAACAGATTTACCAAAATCCTCTACAGACCATTCTGTTTGATTAACGATCTTTAAACGTGTTAAAAACTGTAATGCTATGAAAAAAGGTGTCATTATACATTCATCCCATAAGTAATGGCTGTACTAATAATAACCATTAGTATAGTCGTAAAATACATCATATAAATTGTGCGTGTAATATGGTTGCGATTTAATTTTTCAATAGGATCCCCCATGTATTCACGGAAGGTCATTTTCTTGAAATATTGATTGTAACCACCTAAACGAATATGTAAAGCCCCTGCAACTGGTGCTTCTGCATAGCCACCATTAGGACTTGGATGTTTATTAGCGTCACGTAAGCCAATTTGGAGAGCTTTCTTTGCGTCAAAGCGTAAAAAGAATGCAGAAATAATTAATAATATAAAGGTAATTCGTGCAGGAATCCAATTGAGTACATCATCAAAGCGTGCAGCTACACGACCAAAGTACATATACTTTTGATTTTTATAGCCCAGCATAGAGTCCATAGTATTGGCAGTTCTATATAGAATTGCCCCCATTGGACCGCCTATGATAAAGAAAAATAAAGGCGCAATAATGCCATCTACTGTATTTTCTGCAATGGTCTCTACAGTAGCTCGTGTAATTTCGCTTTCATCTAATTCTTCTGTATCGCGCCCTACAATCCAAGATAATCGCTTGCGAGCTTCTTCAATATTATCTTGCTTAATTAATTGGCTAATAGTAAAGCCTGCTCCTGCTAATGAGCGTGGAGATATAGCAATGTACAGAATAATTACTTCAAGAGCAAATTCTACCCATTCATCAACTACGCCACCAAGCCAAAGAATCAAAGACACTATAATATATACAGAAACAAGGATTAAACCTACTGCAATACCACCGTACCATAGTTTTTTTGTATCATTATCAGTATCTTTATATAGGACTGCCTCGAAAAAAGATATGATGCGGCCAATTATAGCCACAGGATGGTATTTGCTATTAGGATCTCCAATAAGCAAATCCAATATAAATGCTAAGATTGGAATACATACAAAGCTATACTTTGTAAACCAATGTAATATTGTTAAATGTTCCATACATATCCCCTACTAACCCAAGGTAGACATAATATAATCCATATCTAAGTGTTCTTCTACAATATCAGCTAATCGATTGTAAGCTGCATTCTTGTGTTCAAAATAATGGAATACTACATCTAATGGTTCTAACCCCTTACGTTCGCGTAACTGATTGATAATAAAGCGTCTAAATTCATCATTATCAAATACACCGTGAATATATGTCCCCATTACTTGATGATTGCCATCGATAAAGCCATCAATTACATTGACCGCCTCTTCACTGCGACTCGTAATGGTGAAACAACGGCTCACGGTATCTACTAATGGCGTAGTATCCCCCATATGGATTTCATAGCCTACTAATTTTTCACCTGTAAATGTACCATTTAAAAACTGAAGATTAGATACGTTAAATTCTACTTGGTGTGTAGTTTTTTGATCCTTCATTGTGGTGGAGGAATCTACTAAACCAAGGCCTTCAACTTCTTCAATATCACCTTCCATATGATGCGGATCATATATTGTTTTGCCTAACATTTGATTACCCCCACATACACCAATAACAGGTGTACCTTGGTTAGCAAGTTTTTTTATTTCATCCGCAAAGCCAGAGTCACGAAGATATGTAAGATCTGCTAGTGTATTTTTTGAACCCGGCAAAATGATTAAGTCCGGTTTACCAATAACATCTCCAGGGCCCACAAAACGAACAGATACATCTGGTTCATAATTTAATGCATCAAAGTCCGTAAAGTTAGAAATTTTAGGTGTTTGCATAACTACTACTTGAATCTCTTTAGCACCGCTATTGCGTTTATTTTCTAGTGCCACAGAGTCCTCTTCATCGATATCAAGGTTTTCAATGGCAGGGATAACACCTACTACCTTTTTACCTGTTTTTTCTTCGATGAATGTGAGTGCAGGTTCTAATAATTTAATATCACCACGGAATTTATTGATAACAATACCTTTAATAAGATCCCGCTCTTCTGGTTCTAATAATTCTAAGGTACCAACGATAGATGCAATAGCACCACCACGGTCGATATCAGCAATGAGATATACAGGAGCTTGCGTCATCTTAGCAATGCGCATATTTACGATATCATTTGCTTTGAGATTAACTTCTGCAGGGCTACCGGCACCTTCAATAACCATCATATCAAAGTTAGAATCCAAGAAGTCGATAGATTCTTTTACTTTATCAAGGGCAGTTAAAGAATATTTGGTATGGTATTCTTTAGCACTATAGACGCCAACCGGCTTGCCCATTAATACCACTTGAGAGGATTGATTACCTGTAGGTTTTAATAACACAGGGTTCATTTGAACAATTGGATCTATGCCTGCAGCCTCAGCTTGCGCTACTTGAGCACGACCAATTTCATCTCCCCATTTAGTGACATACGAATTGAGGGCCATATTTTGAGCTTTAAAAGGAACGGTTTTAAAACCTCTTCTATAAAAGATGCGGCATAATGCAGTACATAAAATACTTTTACCTACATTGGAACTCGTTCCTTGGAACATAATTTTCTTAGCCATTTATATGAACCTCCTGGGATTTTAATTCAATGGTAACACCACTAATTGTTAAGTATAATTTATTAGCTACAGTTGCGACAGTCCGATTAACGCGACCTGCAATATCTCTAAAATATCTAGCTAGCTTATTATCGGGTACAATACCAAGACCAATTTCATTGGTTACAAAAATAACTGTTTTCCCATCACTTGATGCAATTAAACTTAGCAATGATTCTAATTCTGAAAGTACAGCCTCTTCCAAGTCATTAGCATCTTGTTGCCCTTGTATAGAACCATGTGCCATCATGTGATTCGTAGTAAACATAGTTAAACAATCTATAAGAATTACATCAGCAGATTGGCTAATATTTTGCCACTCTTTAGCCAAATATAATGGTACTTCAAAATTTGTCCATATTGCACCACGTCGTTCTTGGTGTTTTTTTATGCGATCAACCATTTCTTCGTCAAACGCTTGTCCTGTTGCTACATAGGCTTTACGACCTTCCGTAGAAAGGGCTAAACGTTCTGCAAATTCACTTTTTCCACTTCGTGCTCCACCGGAACACAATATAATTTGGGATTTCATAATGCACCTATACAAGAATTTATAATTTCAGTATCATTATAAGTATAACAAAGGAGCGATACTATGGAAATTATGAATATGAAACTTAAAATGATGGCTACTTTATGGGATAATACCTATCGTGTTGCCATCGACGATGGACAAGGAAAGTATATCGGTACAGCCCGTGTAGTAGTAAATGTTCCACTACCACCAGAAGCGTTACCAGAAAATGCACCACAAGTAGAGCCACAATTATTGGTCTTAGTAGAAGATTTTGATTTCGGAGCTGATAAAATTATAAACTTTGAAACAACTCTCTCTGATTTGTTAAGAGAAAAATTCCGTTATGAAATTCCTCATATTTTCTTCTACTATCCAAGTCCTCATGATGTGTTAAACCAAACGATTTCACAATAAGGTCTATAACGAGCAAAAAGCTATGTAAAATACATAGCTTTTTTTTGTTTATTCAGCTCCAATTTCCTCTTCTACACGACACATAATAAAGCAAAGGTCGGATAGACGGTTTAAATATTTTAAATTAGATTCGTGAACACTTTCACCAGCATCTAATACGCGCCATAAATCACGTTCAGCACGACGAGCAATCGTTCTAGCCACATGTAAGTATGCTGAAGATTGTTTCTCACCTGGAATTACGAAATTAGATAAAGGCTCAAGCTTTTCATCAAAGCGATCTATTACCTTTTCTAAATGTTTGACATGTTGTTCTGTAATTACTGGAGCAGCATTTAAGCTAGCAATATCAGCCATTAAAGTCCATAAGTTGCGCTCAATATCATATAATTCAGTAGCAACACGAGGATTTTCAGCATAGGAACGAGCCAAGCCTAAAAATGCTTGTAATTCATCGATTGTACCATAAGCTTCTACGCGTAAAGAGGATTTAGGTACTCGTTCACCTGTATATAAACCAGTTGTACCAGCATCACCTGTTTTAGTGTAAACACTACTTGCCATATGTATTACCTCCTATAGATATACATAAATGTAGAAAGAAAAGCTACAGGATCTCAACCTTGAGATTATTTATATTCTGGGAACCAAAGATGAATTTCACGAGCAGCAGCCTCTGGAGAGTCAGAAGCATGAACTACGTTGGCATCCATTGTTAAGGCATAGTCACCACGAATACTACCAGGGGCAGCATCTACAGGATTTGTTGCACCGTTTAATGCACGTACAGATACGATAGCATTATCTCCGGCCAATACGAAAGCAAGAACTGGACCAGATGTGATGAAATCTACTAATTCACCAAAGAATGGTTTCTCTTTATGCTCAGCATAATGCTCTTCAGCTAATTCACGAGGTACTTGTAGAAGTTTTAATGCTTTAATTACAAGACCTTTACGTTCATAACGGCTAAGAATTTCACCACTTAATTGACGCTTAACTGCATCTGGTTTGATTAAAACTAATGTTTCTTGCATGATATCCTCCTGTAGATATTAATTAAAATAATGCTTTCTCTTTATATTTAGGATTCATTGCTTGTTGTTTCAATTTTGCAATACGTTCCTCTGTACGAGGATGTGTACTAAAAAGATTGCTCAAGCTTTCACCAATACCAACCATAGGGTTGATGATAAACATATGGGCCGTTGCATTACTTGCATTTGGCAATGCACCATGTTTTGAATAGTAGTCAATTTTAGCGAGGGCAGATGCTAAAGCCAATGGATTTCGACACATCTCTCCGCCCCCTTCATCAGCTAAAAACTCACGAGCCCGAGAAATACTCATTTGAATGAGTCCTGCTGCAATAGGTGCAATAACTATGGCGCCTATTAACTCTAACGGATTAGAGCCTTCACGGTCATCTGAGCGACCAAATATAGCTGAGAATTGAAGCACATGGGCAATCATAGAAATAGCCCCTGCCATCATAGCGGCAATCGTGCTAATCAAGGTATCGCGATTCTTAACATGTGTTAATTCGTGACCTAGAACACCTTCTAGCTCATCATCAGTTAATAGACGTTGAATACCTTCTGTAACAGCTACCGCTGCATGACTTGGATTTCTACCTGTAGCAAACGCATTAGGTACATCACTTGGAATGATATACACTTTTGGCATTGGTAAGTTACCATTTTTAGCCAAACGTTCTACCATACCATATAGTTTTGGATTAGATTGAGCAGTTACTTGTTGTGCATTATATTGTGCTAAAACGATTTTGTCGCTATACCAATAGGACATAAAATTCATGCCCATGGATATAACGAACATAATCATCATACCACTTCTACCGCCAATCATATCACCTAAGACCACTAGAATGGCCGTTAGAGTCGCTAATAATAGTGTTGTTTTCATATTGTTCATAGTTTCCTCCAATTATAGTTATGGACTATGCCTAACACTATAATTATACCACAAACTATATAATTGACGCTCCTGTACTATCTGCTTCTAAACAGTATGTTTTATTTTCAATTCCATTAGCTGTAAATACAGCACCCATAGCATCAGCTACAGCTTGAACGTGGGCTTTATCTACATAGGCAATTAAAGTAGAACCTGATCCACTGATTGTAGCACCGTAAGCTCCAGCTGCTTTAGCAGCGTCAAAGGCTGCATCACAATTTGGTATCAATGTTTTACGGTATGGCACATGCAAATTATCATCTAATGCAACGGATAAATTACTTAATTGATGTGTAATTAAACTTGTTACAAATAAAGATGCATGGCTCACATTTTGGACAGCCTCTTTAAATGGTACATGATTAGGTAAAACGGAACGTGCATATTCTGTGGATACCATAACCTCCGGTACCACAACAGCAAAATGTAATTCCGATGGAACAGATATGACTGTATTTAATACCTTTGTTTTTAAACCGGTAGCACAGCATAAGTTACCAAAAATAGCAGGTGCTACATTATCTGGATGACCTTCCATACGGTTTGCAATAACCAATAGTTCTTCTTTAGTTAGAGGGTGTTTAACTAGTGCATTAGCTAGTAAAAGTCCACCTACGATGGCTGTACTACTACTGCCGAGTCCACGAGAAGGTGGAATTAAGGTTTCAGACGTAATATGTCCGTATTGAATCGGCTCTTGAGCAGTAGCAAAAACTTGATCCATAGCAAATCCAATAAGGTTCTTTTTAGGATCTTCAGCGCGAAGAATATCGGCACCGAAACCTTCAAAGGTATATGTATATTCAGTAGCATTTGGATCTGGTGTAAAGCTAAAGATATTGTAAAGGTTTAATGCTAATCCTAGGCAATCAAAACCTGGCCCGCAGTTGGCACTAGTAGCGGGCACTTGTACGCGAATGGTATTCATAGTTTAAGCTTCCATAATACGAATGACACTATTAACAGACTTAACGGAACGCAAGCTGTTAAAGGAATCAATAAGATTTAAAATATAAGATCTAGGACATTTGGACGTAACAATTGCAAGAACCGCAGTTTCTGGATCCATATTGCGTTGAACGATGGATAATACAGAAATCTTTTGTTCTGCTAATTTTGCAGAAATTTTGGCTAATACACCTGTTTTATTATCTACTTCTAAACGCAAGTAGTAGCTAGATTGAATCTTGCCAGGAGAGTAAATGTTCTTTTGATCGTAATAGAATGGTTTCAAACGACCTGTTTCATTGTACGAAACATTTTTTGCTACTTCCATAATATCGGATACTACAGAGCTACCTGTAGGCAAGCTACCAGCACCGCGACCATATAACATTACATCATCGATACCATTACCTTTAACATAAATAGCATTATAAGAGCCGCGAACGGATGCTAAAGGATGTGTTGTAGGAATAAATGCAGGGTATACATTTAAAGATAAACCTTGGCTAGTTTCCTTAGCAATGCCTAATAATTTAATATTGTAGCCAAATTCTTTACCAAATTTGATGTCTTCTGTATCTATGCTCGTAATACCTTCTACAGATACATCTTCAAAGAAGATGCGACGATTGAAACTAATAGAGGCAAGGATAGCCAATTTACGTGCTGCATCTAGACCCTCAACGTCAGCTGTAGGATCAGCCTCTGCATAACCTAGCTCTTGTGCTTCCTTTAGTACATCTTGATAGCTTAAACCTTCTTCAGACATTTTCGTTAAAATGAAGTTTGTCGTACCATTCATAATACCGATGATCTCAGTAATACGATTGCCCGCTAAGGATTCATATAATGTACGGATGATAGGAATACCACCTAATACAGATGCTTCAAAGCGCAAATCCACTCCATTTTTGCTAGCTAAATCTAATAGGTATGGGCCAGATTCTGCTAATAAATCTTTATTCGCTGTTACTACATTTTTCTTGGCCTTTAAAGCGCCTTCTACACAGTCTTTAGCAAAGGTTGTCCCACCCATTAATTCCACAACCATTTGAATGGAATCATCTTTTAATACTTCATCAATATCAGTTACATATTGAGCTGTTTCAGGCAATGTAATATGGCTATATTTATCAGGATTACGCACAAAGATTTTAGAAATTTCTACATTAACACCTGTACGATTTCTAATTAACTCAGCATTATCTTGCAACAAATTAAATGTACCTTGTGCAACAGTACCAAAACCTAATAACGCAATTTTTATAGTGGTCATAATTGTCCTACTCTCTTCAATAGCCTATGCTTGGCCTAAAATTTCAACCTTAATAATGCCCTTCATAGAGCGAATATCTAATAATAAATCTTCTAATGATCCTTGTAAATCTTTCGTTTCAAAGGAAATGCTACTGTTTGCAATACCCTGTAAAGGAATATCTTGATTGATTGTCAAAATACTACCATTCCGTTCTGCAATGGCTTTTAAAACACTAGATAGCATGCCAGATTCATTAGACATGGAAACATAAATACTAACGATTTTACCTTGGGCAATTTCAAAAAATGGGAATACATAATCTTTGTACTTGTAATATGCAGAACGACTCAAATCCATTTTTTCAACTGCTTCATTAATCGTTTTAACTTCACCTAGCTTCAAAATCTCTTTTACCTTGATCGTCTTTTTTATCGCTTCTGGTAAAATATCTTCTTGCACCAGATAAAACTTATCTTTTTTTGGTTTAGTCATAGAACACACACTCCCTTATTGTTCTTTTGAAGTTTCTTGGGCCACAAATTGACGCCCATATAATGTTAATACTGCATACATACCGATAAAAAATGGCAAATATTCTGCCATAACTCGCCATGCTACAGCTACAATACCAACAGTTCCATTAGGTACAAAGGTACTAAACAATACTACAAATAGTCCTTCTGCAATCCCTGTTCCCCCTGGTGTTGGTGCGAAATATAAAATTAAATTTAATAGAATCATTCGATCTAATATATCAATGATAGGAATATCTGGTGTGAAAGCATACATCAATGCAGGTGCAATACAGTATAAGCTTAATAAACTCAATCCAGACTCAATAAATACAATAAAGGATTGAATCGGTTGTTTATATAGTAATCCTAAACCTTGATTCAAGGTTTCTAATTTAGAGAGCCAATCTCTTGTTTTATGTGCTTTAAAACGTTGCGCTAAATTATATACAAATTGACGCATATATTTAGTCTGCAAGATATATGTACCTAAAAGCGTGGCAATAACAGCTAATACAGCGAAAATTAACAGCATATCTCGTGAGATATAAGGAATTTCAATGGCATCACGTAAAAATACTAAAGGTAACATGATGACCAAGAACATAATAGAAAATACGGTACGTATTAATACGATTGGCGTGCCTTTAGATATTGGTACACCATAACTTTTCAATACTAGAACTTGCGCTACAGCACCTCCACTGGCACCTGGTGTCAACATGGCCATAAAATAATTACTAAAAATTACGCGAAGTACCGCTTTTATGGATAGCTTGTACCCACCGATTTTTACAAGTCTTTGTAACCGTAGGCCATCAAAATACATACCTGCTGCTAAAGCTATCAAAGCTAATAATAAAGAAATACTATTAAATGATGAAATTGTTTTTAATGCATCTAAATCAATAGTGTAGTAAATGATACCAATTGACACAGCCAATAGTAAGAGAAACATAAAAATGCCTCTCTTCATCATTTTACTCATATCAAGTCTCCATAATTAATTAGCTCAATATTATGTTGTCTAATATATAAACGCGTATGGTTAGAACAAACAGCTTGTAATTCATCCTCCCAATGATAGCCCCATTTATATTGATTTCCCAAAATCGTATTATTTAAACCTGGATGAATCATCAATTCATGAGTACCTGATTTTTTAGATACGGATTTTAATATACCCATTAACGTTTTCTGGTTAATGTGTCCCCCGTTTACCATACCCCAAAAATATTGTGTGGAATACATACCATTATCCCGCACTGTAGGCCTTGCCTTTGCCGCTACGGTAGATAAACCGACCTTGCCTAGTAATCGCACTGGCGAGTACATATAATTGACAAATAAAGAGGATTCATCTGGAATGCGTATTGCATTAATACCATAGTGTTTAGCTTGCTCAATAACGATTGGTAGTACCGTTGGTAATACATGCATATGTTGATGACCATCAATATGTGTTACGTGCAAACCGGACTCCATGATCCGTTCCATTTGAGCGTGAATTTCTTTGCGCAACTCACTATAGTTAATCTTTCCAGTATAAATTCGTTTCATAAAATCGATATATGTTTCTGGAAAGACGCCTTCGGATGTAAGCAGAGATGGTACTTCAGATGGATTACATACCGGTTTTAGCCCACCTACTAAGGCGATATGAACACCAATGCCCAACTTAGGGTTATTTTTTGCCATACTTACGGCTTCTGTAAAAGCTTCGCCTCCCGCTAATAGAGAGGTGCTCGTAATAATACCTGTACGGTGGCCATCAATGACTGCAGCATTAACTGCACTATGAAGACCAAAATCGTCGGCATTTACTATTAATTTGGACATAGTTTTCTTCCTTTTCATTAAAAAAGGGGAGAACTTTGTTCTCCCACAAAGGATATATGTTATTGTACCAAATACAGAACTATAAAATCAATACAAAAGCCCCCTACTTGTATACTAGTAGAGGACTTTCGATATACTTATAAATTTTTATCATAAATACTTGATTTGATTCTCAAGTATTTTAATTATGACATCAATTGCTCTTGAGCTTTATACATACATAGAGCTGCTGCTACACTCACATTTAACGATTCAATGTCACCATACATAGGGATCATGATTCGATGCTTACATAGATTCATAACCTCAGGTGTTACCCCATTCCCTTCATTACCTAAAATCAACATACATCGTTTATCGTATGTAATCATATGATATGGTTTTGAGTTTTCTAAGGCAGTTACATAGGTAGACATATTAGATTCCGCAATCAGATCATTGAGCATAGATAATGTCACATCTTCATAGACTGGTATTTTATGTAACGCACTCATTGTGCTACGTACCGTCTTATCATTAAAAGGATCTACAGTACCTTTCATTAAAAATATGCCCTTCACACCTGCTGCTACAGCGGTACGTATAATCGTACCTAGATTACCAGGATCTTGTACGCCATCTAGTGTAATATAGACACCATCTTCAATAGAGATAGATTCTATACTATGTTTGGGTTTAGCTACAATGGCAATAATACCTTGTCCATTTACGGTATTATCGATTTTATCAAATATTGGATCTTGCGCAATATAAGTAGGAATTGATTGCATAGAATCTAAAGCTAATAACGCTTCGATATTATTATCTTTAAATTTAGACTCTCGTATAACAATTGTTTTTATTACACCATTAGATGATATATCACGGATAGAACGGATACCTTCAACAATATACTCACCATGTTTATTACGATTTTTACGTTGTCCTAGAGAAACTATACGTTTAATAGTCTTATTATCTTTAGATTGGATAAACTCCATGCTAACTCCCGCTTTTTTGACGAATCCATAGATTATAAAAAGCCCCTTTTAACTCAATTAATTCTTTGAAAGAACCTTTTTCTATTATTTTACCATATTCAATATAAACAATTTCATTTGCTTCTTGTACTGTGGATAATCGATGAGCAATGCTTACGATTGTTTTACTACCACGGATATTTTCAATACTCGCTTGTATTTGTTTTTCAGTATGACTATCTACGTTAGCCGTTGCTTCATCTAATAATAGAATAGGTGTATTTCTTATGAGCGTACGTCCAAAGGCTAGTAGTTGCTTTTGACCGTCTGATAATAGTGAACCTAAGTACCCTACAGGTGTATTATAGCCTTCTGGTAATTGTTCAATCATAGTATCTAAATTAACTTGTTTTGCTGCTCTTACCATTTCATCATGACTGATAGAAGTATCAAACAGTGTAAGATTATCTTTAATAGACCCTTTAAATAAATACGCTTGTTGGAATACATACCCCATTAAGTGACGGAGTACAGAGCTATCGTATTTAGCAATATCAATACCATTTATATAGATGGTACCCTTTGTAGGTTTATAGATACCCATTAATAAAGATAACAATGTGGATTTACCACTACCAGAGGGACCAACAATGCCTGTAAAATCACCAGACTTAATATGTAAGGTGAAATCTTGTAATGCATAGGTATCATTATTTTCATAAGAGAACCAAACATGATCAAATTCAATTGATTCAACAGGAATCAGTTCTTTCGGAACTTCATCGACCATATTTCGGTCTTTCTCTTCTAATAATGGTACTAATCGTTCAGCTCCAGCTAATGAACTTTGCAATGAATTATATTTGTCTGCAATTTCCTTTAATGGCTGAAAGAAACGATCCATATATTGAATGAAAGCAAATACAGTACCTGCATCGGCTACAGAATCTACTAAATTAGTAGTAGTAAATATGACGATTAAAGCTACGAAAAACAAGCCATCAACGAGAGGTCTGAAAATAGAAAATGTTGTAACTTCAAAAAGACCAGCTTCTAAAAAACCTTTGTTAACAGTTTCATATCTACCTTCTATGGCTTTTTCTCCACCGTAGGATTTAACTATAACAATATAGTTCAGCAATTCCTTAATGCTCGCATTGGAGGCCGCTACAGACCGTCTTACTTGACGAAAAGCCTTTCTAGAAAACTTTTGATATACCCAAATAATCCCGCCCATAATAGGTACTAAAATCGTCATAATAACAGCTAACGGTACATTAATGGCATACATGAAGGCTAATATACCAATAATCATTAATCCGCTACTAGCTAAGTTTAACAATACATCGGTATATAAGGTACGCAGTGATTCCACATCATTAGTAATACGGGTTACCCAATTGCCAATAGGCAATTTATAAAATTCATCATGTGGTTTATGTAGAATTTTTTGGAACACAATATGGCGAATATTATAGATTATTTTTTGACCAAAGCTTTTTAAAAAGTAATTTTCTACGAAAATAAAACATACACTACCAATGATTGTTAAGCCATATAAAACAGCATAATATTCAATGACATGAATATCATTAGTGGCAAATCCTAGATCTATTACTTGTTTTGTAAGATACGGTCTAAATAATAATAATATAAGATTTCCAGCGAGTGCGATTGTAGCTATTAATAAGATGCCTAAATAGGGTTTAATATATGCAGTTATATAGGAGAATAGAGCCCAGTCATTTCTAACGTTATGCTTATTCATTATGACTCTCTCCTTTCTGCGCTTCATAAAGGGTTTTATATAAACCATTTCTAGTTAACAATTCTTCATGTGTACCCTCTTCAACTATATGGCCTTCATCAAAGACAATAATTTTATCCGCCTTTTCAATGACCTCTAAGCGTTGAGAAATACATAATATAGTTTGTGTATGAACCGTATGTAATGTATCTAAAATAGTATTGACGGTTACTGCATCTAACGCAGAGAAACAATCATCTAATAATAAATATGGTGCATTTTTGTAAAAACCTCGAGCCATATTAATGCGTTGTTTTTGGCCCCCCGATAAGTCATGACCTTCTTCTGCAAGATTATGTAAATCATTATGTAAAAGGTCTCCTAAATCTCTATATAAGTCTGCTTTTTTTGCGGCTACCTCAACCGATTCATGCATAGGTAAGTCTTTACCAAATTTAATATTATCTTCGATGGTAGTGCTCAATAAATAAGATTGAGTTGGCACATAAGCAATTGAATTTCTAAGCTTAGATAATGGTATATCTGATATATCTTGATTTCCAATATATATAGACTTCGGCGGACATTCTTGTAGACCAATAAGTAGTTTAAAGAGTGTACTTTTACCAGAACCAGGTTTACCTACAATACCAATAAAAGATCCTTTCCGAATGGTTGTAGATACTTGTGATAATGCATGACCTTTAGAGTTTTCATAGTTAAAATCTAAATAACGTATATTGATATCTTCAAGTGGTAATACCTCCGTAGTGTCATCAATTGACTCGATTGGTAGACGTAAGAAGTCCGTAATACGATCTAAGGATGCCAAACCTTTTTGGACAATAGAAATAAGCCCACCAAATCCAATTAAAGGTCCTACTATTAACATAATAAAGGAATTGATAGTTACAAATTCACCTATAGTCATATTGCCTTCGACAGCTAGATGTCCACATATAAAAATACTAATACTAATACAAATAAAGGGCGCAATTCTTGTTAAAGGGGTTAGTACAGAATCTAATAATGCTACATCCATATTTTTCTTATAGTTCAATTTATTTATTTTTTCAAAAGAATTAGAAATAATACGTTCCCTATTAAAAGCTCTAATTACATCTATACCTTGAAATAATTCTTGGCCAAATTCTGTCATGTCACTATACGTTGCCTGCGCACTACGCTGTTTAGCACGCAATTTCCGACCTAACACAAAGATAGCTACAATGATGAAAAATACAGGTGTCATAATTTTGAAAGCTAATAAACCATCTATCTTTTGTATGAGAATAATTGATCCTACAATGGAATAAAATATGATATCCACCACAATCATTACACCTAAACCTAACGCTACACGAAGAGATGTAACATCATTCGTCATTAACGCCATTACTTTACCAGGTCCATTTGCCTCATAGTATGTTGTTTTTATTTGTAATGCTTTTCTACACAAAATTTCACGAAAAAGGTACTCCATACGACGGATGGAACCAAGTAAGGTACGTCGTGAAATAACTTTTAGAATCGTTATGATAATAAATAATAGAATAAAGTAAATAATATAATTGACTAAGCCTTCTTTATTGTGACTTAGGGTATCGATGGCATTACCAATGAATTGTGGCACAAATAAAAATGCTATATCAATAGCAATTAGCATAGTTAAGCCGATGGCATAAACCCAGCCTTCTCGGCGGAAAAACTGCATAAATAGCTCTATAGGTTTCATAGGACCTCTCAGTTAAATTTCTATATTACAGGATTATCATTATTTAAATATACTCCTTATAGTATACACATTTTTTTCATATATCTTAATACACCTATACGTATATAATGTAGTTTATTACAATATTCTCTCATTAGTAGTTACCAATAATATAATTTTTATAATCTATAATAACACTATATCGAATTTTTTAGTTTACTTATGGTAATGTAAGTGTTATACTATGCATAGATACAAAACGTATCCTTACAAACATTAGAATTAAAACTCTTAGGAGGAATACAACATGGAAAAACGTACTGGCGTAGTAACATTTGCAGGTGGCCCTATCACATTGGTTGGTCCAGAAGTTAAAGTAGGTCAACAAGCTCCTGACTTCACAGTTTTAAGCAACGACTTACAACCTAAAACATTAAAAGATTTCGAAGGTAAAGTAAAAGTTATCTCCGTTGTTCCTTCCCTTGATACAGGCGTTTGTGACGCTCAAACTCGTTGGTTCAACCAAGATGCTACTGCACTTTCTGATGATGTTGTAGTATTGACAATTTCTATGGACTTGCCGTTCGCTCAAAAACGTTGGTGTGGCGCTGCTGGCGTTGATAAAGTTATTACTTTATCCGACCACAAAGATGCTTCCTTCGGTGAAAACTATGGTTTCTTGATCGAAGAACTTCGTCTTTTGACTCGTGGCGTAGTAGTAATCAACAAAGAAGACAAAGTTACTTATGTTGAATATGTACCTGAAGTAACTCAAGCAGTTAACTTCGATGCTGCATTAGAAGCAATTAAAGCTGATATCTAATTCTTAGATATTCTGTTGATTATACTGTGGTGTAATCGAAAAAAGACCGTACGGTGTACGGTCTTTTTTATGTGGTATAGTATTTAAAGTTTTATTGTAGGTGAATTATAATGTGGATTCGTATTTCTAAACTATTATTAACAATAAAAAATATAGCCCTTGTAGGCGTTGGTATTTCACTTTGTATTGCCCTTATCAATACATTAATAAGTCTCGGCTATGTTACTTGGGCAAATATTCAAGGATATAGCACATACTCTTTATTAATTGAAGAATTAATTACCTTCTTCCTATACTTTGAGTTTATTGCACTCATCGTAAAATACTTTAAAAATAACTTCCACTTCCCTCTTGATTTCTTTTTGTATATTGGGATTACAGCAATTGTAAGACTTCTAATTATTGACCATGAATCTGCATTTGATAATTTAATTTGGTCCGTTGCGATTCTTGTACTCGTATGTAGTTTAGTATTAGTAGAAAAATTTATTGGACATAACGAGTAATAGCTTTAAGAACTAAATTATAAATAGGTAATATAAATAAAAGGGCTCCTACAAATGTAGGAGCCTTTTTTGAGCAATTAAATCAATCGATATTAGAAGATATTTTTTGCATAGTTAGCATATTTAGCTTCTAATTCTTCCATTTTATCGTTCATTTCAATTTGTAATTGAGATGCTAAGTCATATTCACGGTCATTAAGTGCATCGATTAAACGAGTGAATAAAGATTTGCGATCATCGCTATCTTTAGCAAGATAGAAACGTAAATCGTTAACTTCTGCAAAACGTTTATCATCTACACTATTACGGCTATCAGTATGAATAGCTACCATATTACGAACAGTATCAAGATTACTAGGGATTAAACGGTGAGCTAATACAAGTTTCCAACGTTTCAAAATAGATGCAATGAAGGAATCCATCAAGTCCTTAGCAAACGCATTACCTTGAGCCAATGTTTCAACTAATTCAGGATTGTTTTGGTAACCTTTAATATTTTCCCATACAGTAGCTGGTGCAATACCAAACATTTGATTACGTTCTTCTTGAGTGAAATCATCGAATACGTCTTTTTCTGTACGGTATGCACGGTTTGTAGCAAGGTATTCAGCTGGTTCACCAACTTCTTTAGAAAGTTCTGCTTCCAATTGAGCTTGTGTTTTACCAGATGTAATAGCATATTTCATACCATCAAATGCAGAGATGAAAATCAATGCCAAAGCAGTGTATGTATTTGTATAAGGGTTTGGAGAACGTAATTCATAACGTGTTGCCATAGGATTATCGATATCGCGAATCAAACCACAAAGGATTGTACGGTTACGGCTAGGTTCAGACGGATCAGTACCTAAAGATGTAACAATACATACTGGAGCTTCGAAACCAGGTTTTAAACGATTTAAGGAGTCTGTTGTGGAGCTGATGAATGGATTAATTGCTTCGTAGTGTTTCAATAGACCCATGATAGCACCAATACCTAAGGAGCTAGCAGATTCTTTACGCATATCTTCTGGGCTGAACAAGTTAACAAGTTTACCAGATTTCAATTTAGCCATAACACCAAAGTGTGTATGTTCACCAGAACCAGCTACACCAATAATAGGTTTCGCATTGAATGTTACATCAAGACCATTTTCGCGGAATACTTCACGAACGATAATACGAGCTTGTAATTCATTATCTGCTGTTTGTAATGGGTTGCCAGAGAATTTCCAGTCGATTTCCAATTGTTCCAATACAACGGATTCATGACCATCTTCATCAAGTTTAGCTTTTACACCACCAACTTCTTTATGGCCCATTTCAGCATCCATACCGTATTTATCAAGACGTTCTACGGCTTGTTCTAATGCAGTACGAACAGTGCCGTGTGTACGTTGCCAGTATTGTTCTTGCAAACGTTGAGAAACGGACAATTCTTTTTTAGTAACTGTTTTAGAAGGTGTTTTTACCCAGAATTCTAATTCAGTAGCAGATGTGAAAACAATATCTACCACATCATCAGCTTTCACATGAGGCATACCAGGTACACCTTTTTCTTTGATCAAGGATAACAATTCTGCACGAACATAGTCACAGCTGCGTTTCAAAATAGAACGAGAATCTACATAGCGGTAATTATGCATCAAGAATGCAGGAATACGAAGTGTACCAGTTGGCAAACCTGTTGCTTCATCAATGTTTTCGTAGTTGTAATCAACAAACCAGTTTACACTTGGGTCGCCCCACATATCAACACGAGCATTGTTCAATGTAGCGATATTTGTCAATACTACAGAGGAACCATCAGTTTGAACAGCACGGCCTTCAAAGAATGCTTCATAATCATCAAAGAATGCAGCCATTGGGATTTTTTCATCTGTATCATTACCAGCTAAGTCGATACCTACTAAAGATACGAATTTAATTTCTGGATGTTGTTCTAATAGAGATAAAACACCTTCTTTACCATATTGACCTGCAGGAATGTAATACAATAATTCTTTTGTAGCCATATTTGTTCCTCCTAAACTATAAAAAAAGACTCCAACAATGTAGATATACAAACTGCATACCTATCCAGTGGAGTCTTCATTGACTAATTATTTTCTTGACTACATATTACCATAGTGAGAAAATTCTTGTCAACAACTTTCTATAGAATTTTACCAGAATATTAACCTAGTAATTCTTTTACGATGGTATTTACTAATTTACCATCTGCACGGCCTTTAGTATGTGGCATAACATGTTTCATAACGTTACCCATATTTACATTATCTCCGCACTCAGCAATGGCTTTTTTTACAACATCGCGAATTTCATCTTCTGTCAATTGCGCTGGCATATATTTTTGAAGAACAGCTATTTCTTCCTTAACATGACTAATTAAATCTTCACGACCTGCCTTTTCAAATTCTGTAAGAGAATCTTGGCGTGTTTTCATTTCTTTAGCTAAAATACCTAATACACCATTATCATCAAGTTCAATTTTATCATTTATTTCTGTATTTTTAATGGCACTATTGACCATACGAATAACAGATAAAGCTATTTTGCCTTCTTCTCGAGCCTTCATAGCAGCTTTCATATCTTCTTTTAATTGATCTTTTAAACTCATGGGAACCTCCTATACGACTCAATCATTAAATACATATTAGTATCTTAGAAACTAATATATATAAAGAAACCCTAATTCTGGATTTCATGAAGCCATGAAAAGGCAGAATTAGGGTAATCATCTTATGCTCTGAATTTGCGTTTTCTTGCTGCTTCAGATTTTTTCTTTCTTTTTACGCTTGGTTTTTCGTAGTGTTCGCGTTTTCTTACTTCAGACAAAACACCCGCTTTTTGGCAGGAGCGTTTGAATCGACGAAGAGCACTTTCAAGCGTTTCGTTTTTACCGACTTTGATTTCAGACATCTATATCCCTCCCTCCAAAAATAATCTCGGGAAGTGCTGATAATTTACATACGCACATATAATATTATATGTATAGGTATAGATGTTGTCAATATTTTCCGGTATATTTTATAGGAATTTTAATAAGTATTATAAAAAGAATACATTATACTCAATTTTAAGCTTCAGGCCAGCCCATTTCTTCGCCACCTAAAAGATGTGCATGCATATGGAACACCGTTTGACCTGCTTTTGCGCCAGTATTAAAGATCAAACGATAACCATCTTTAGAAATACCTAGTTCTTTCGCTACATCACGTACGAATGGCAATAAACCTTCCACATAGTCTTCATTTTTTTCAGTAAGATGAGCAATGTTAGCTACATGATTTTTTGGCACAATAAGAACATGTACTTTTTTCACTGGTTCAATATCATGGAATGCATAAAATTTATCGTTTTCTAATACTTTTTTAGATGGAATTTCACCATTGATAATTTTACAGAAAATGCAGTCACTCATACGATAACTCCTTATTCAATAATTAAATAATTATCTTCTAAACCTACAACAGTACCTCCGATTAGATCACCAATCTTATGTAATCCATCAGACTTTACTTTACCATTTATATACTCATTTGTTAAGCCCATATAATATCCATTCTCTTCTTTTTCGATGAGAATCTCACCAGGCTTACCAATGCGAGATTTTGCGTATGCTTCATAGCCAGATTGGCTAAGACCATTTAAAAGCGCTACACGAGTTTTCTTTACAGCTTCAGGTACTTGATCCGGCATAGTAGCTGCTGGTGTACCTTCACGAATAGAGTATGGGAATGCATGAATATGGGTAAACCCAATTTCCCGTACTGTATTTAATGTTTCTTCAAAGTCTTCATCTGTTTCTTGCGGGAAACCTGCAATAATATCAGTCGTAATAGATAAATCTTTAATACGAGAACGCAAATTTGCAATCAAGTCTTTATATTCTTGCAATGTATAATGGCGTTTCATCAACTTTAATACATGATCAGAACCAGCTTGTAGTGGTAAATGTAAATGTGGACAAACACGTTTATTAGTAGCCATTAATTCTACTAACTCATCAGAAACCTCTACAGACTCAATAGACCCGAAACGAATACGATATAAATCAGGAATCTCTAATAAAGCTTTTACTACATCGGCTAATGTAGGGCGACCTGGCAATTCTACACCATAATTCCCTAAATGTATACCTGTTAATACGATTTCATGGAATCCATGGTCTACTAAACGTTTTGCTTCTTGTACAATATCATCCACTTTACGAGATTTTAACTTTCCTCGAGTATAAGGAATGATACAAAAGGCGCAATAGTTATTACAACCTTCTTGAATTTTCATGAAAGCACGAGCTTTGTCAGATTCATTACCATATAATGGCATTTCTTCAAAGTTAGACTCGTTCATAATATCTCTAACAGCATTGATTTGACGTTCTGTAGATTCTAATTGCTCTACTAGCTCAACGATTTTAGATCGATTATTGGTACCAATAACAAGGTTAACACCGTCAATAGCAGCAATCGCATCTGGATCAAGCTGAGCATAACAACCAGTAACAATTACATAAGCATCTTCATTTTGACGCTTTGCTTTCCGAATCAATTGACGGGATTTCTTTTCCCCCATATTGGTTACAGAACATGTATTAATTACATATATATCAGCTTTTTCATCGAAGTCTACTGCTTCGTAATTATTTTGTAAAAATAAACCTTTCATAGCATCTGTGTCATACTGATTGACACGACAGCCCAAGGTTGTAAAAGCAACGGTTTTCATTGCACCTCTCTATTCTTGTTTAATTTATAGTTCTAATTCATATTGAATCATTGCTAATGATCCAATAGCAGCAGTTTCTGCTCGTAAAATAGTAGTACCAAGAGAAACTGATTTTCCACCACTCTCTATAATAGCATTGATTTCCTTCTCTTGATAGCCCCCTTCAGGACCAACACAGATTAGAATATCAGTTATAGTTTGATTAGTGTGTACTGATTGTAGTGCAGTCTTAATAGTATGACCATCTTCATTTTCATAAGCTACTAATTTTAATGCGTCAGCTTCGATTGTTAATACTTGTAAAAGCGTTTCACCTACTACAAGTGTGGGCAGTTGATTGCGTCCACACTGTTGGGCTGCTTCTAGCATAATTTTTTCCCAACGACTGACTTTTGATTGTAGTTTCTTATCATCATATTTAGCTACACAGTTTGCCGTAGATACAAGATAAATGGTATCTACATTTAACTCCGTCGCCTTTTGTAATACCCATTCTAACTTTTCGCCTTTCAATAAGGATTGAACTAGAATAGTTCGATACGACGATACATCAGACGCTACATATTCAATAAGTTTAGCCTGTGCTATACCATCCACTTCATCGGTAATCTGATAGATACCACAACGATTATCACTGCCCGTTACAGTAATGGGTTTCTCCATATTATGACGAAATACATGTAACACATGATGTGTCACATCTTTCGGTAATTCTATTCTTTCATCTAATGGTGTAGGAATAAAAATCTTTTTCATCGCTTTTCTAGCGCAAATGTATGCCAAGGCCCTGCAATGCGCTCCTCAATAATATGCCAATCAGCCTTAATATATGGCATAATCTCATCATGCCGATCATCTATAATGCCACTTATAATTAAAATACCCTTATCCTCTAGTTTTTTACCAATTTGAGGTAATAGTATTTTAAGTGGATCCACTGTTAAGTTAGCTAAAATTAATTGGGCAGTACCATTGAAATCACTATCCAAATTACCACAAATAATCTCTGCAGATACATGATTATTCTCACAGTTAATACGAGCTTGATTGGCAGCATATTCCTCAATATCAATCCCAACCAAATGCTTGATCCCTAAATGTGCTGCTACCAATAAGAGAATACCCGTTCCTGTACCAATATCTAAACAAGTAACTTGATTAAGATCCATGGATTCACAATAAGATTTCAATAGTTCGGCACATGTACGTGTTGTCTCATGAGAGCCAGTACCAAAGGAAATATCGGAATCGATTTCTATAATTGTTTTATTGTGGACGTTATCATATTCTTGCCAAGCAGGTTTAATAATTAAATTAGGTAGAATTTCTGTAGGTTCAATATATTGCTGCCAAGAATTGAGCCATGTAGATTCATCTAATATATTTGTATCAACGGATGTGACACTAATATTTGCTTCTGTAAGACGTTTTTTTAAGTCTGACTTAATTGTATTAGAGTCCAATGATGGATTTGCATACATAGTTAATTTAATTAAATTTGGTTGATTTTCTACATCTTCTTCTATAATTCCATTGTCTGCATAATCGTCAAAAAGAGTAGTCACCTCATCGGTGGCTACTCTTTCACAGACAATGGATACTTCTATCCACTGCATATATGCTCCTTTATAGGGAATGTGACGGAACAAACCATTCCTTCACATGAGCTGTTCATTTAGTCAAAACGTCCTTAATTTTTTCAAAAAGACTTTTGCTCACTTGTAAGTTATTTACATCTTCGTTACTTTCGTTTGCAAAGCGTAATAACAACTCACGTTGAGTATCTGTCAACTTCTTAGGCGTTTGAACAGTTACCACAATATGTTGGTCCCCTCGTTGCTTAGGGTTACGCAAATATGGAATACCTTTGCCCTTTACGCGGAATGCCGTTCCCGTTTGAGTACCTTCTGGGATCTTTAACTCTACTTTACCATCTAAGGTGTTAACTTGTATAGTAGCACCTAATGCAGCTTGAGCAAAACTAATATTTACACGGCTAATAACGTCATTACCATTTCGTTCAAATTCCTTATGAGGACGAACAAAGATATATACGTAAAGGTCACCCTTAGGACCGCCCAAAATACCTGGTTCCCCTTCATTAGCTACACGTAAGCGAGAACCGCTGTCTACGCCAGCTGGAATCTTGATAGAAATCTTGCGCTTAGCAAGCATTTCACCAGTTCCACGGCATTTAGAACAAGGTTTTTCAATGCTTTTACCAGTACCATGACAACGAGAACAAGTGCGAACGGATTGCATACGTCCAAATGGAGTATTTTGAATAACCGCTTCTTGACCAGAACCATGACAGTTTGGACAAGTATCGACACGAGATCCTGGTTCACCACCAGTACCATGACAGTGATCACATTCTTCATGACGATGCACTTCTATTTCCATAGATTTACCAAAGGCTGCATCTTCAAAGGAAATATCAATATCTTCGCGCAAGTCATTGCCTTTTTGAGGTCCTTGTTGTTGGCGACCACCGCCAAACATGCCACCAAAAATATCGCCAAAGATATCACCAAAGCCCCCAGCTTGACCACCGAAACCGCCAAAGCCACCTTGGAAACCACCGGCGCCAGCGC
>NZ_CAJLUB010000005.1 GCF_905209685.1 uncultured Veillonella sp.
TATCCCAAAACAACGGTAGCCATTGCACAGGTAACATCAAAGTAATCGGCATTGGCCCTGGCGATGAAGAGTTTATGACGCCTCAAGCGCGCGAAGCTATCTTAGCAGCTGACCGCGTTGTAGGTTATTTGACATACCTCGACTTGATTAAAGACCTCATCGAAGGTAAAGAAACTGTAGGTACTGCAATGATGCAAGAAGTAGATCGTTGCCAACAAGCAGTTGATTTAGCAGTAGAAGGTCATCAAGTAGTTGTAGTATCCTCTGGTGACTCTGGCGTATACGGCATGGCAGGTCTTGTGTTGGAACTTGCTAATAAAGTGCCAGCAGAAAAACGCCCTTCTGTAGATATCGTGCCTGGCCTTAGCGCTGTAAACGTAGCAGCATCTGTATTGGGTGCACCATTGATGCATGACTTTGCAGTTATTTCCTTGAGCGACTTGATGACGCCATGGGATCTTATCAAAAAACGTGCAGACCTTTGTGCACAAGGCGATATGGTTATTTCCTTGTACAACCCACGCAGTAAAAAACGTGTTACACATTTAGATGAAGTTCGTGAAATCGTTCTTAAATACCGTGACCCTAAAACACCTGTTGGTATCGTGCAAAAAGCAGGTCGCCCAGGCCAACATATGGTAATCTCTGATCTTGAAAACTTCACAAATGAAGAAGTAGATATGCAAACACTTGTTATCATCGGTAACAGCCAAACCTATGTTGAAAATGGTCGCATGATTACACCTCGAGGCTACAAATTATGATTTGGGTCATTGCCGGCACTTTGGATGGCCGTACCTTAGCGGTTGAAATCCAAAAACGAACTGGCGAAGATGTGCTTGTTACGGTTGTTAGCCAATATGGGGCAGAGCTTGCTGCCCATAAAGGCATTACCGTACATACGGGCCGTCTTGACCAAGAGGCTATGCAAGACTTAATTAAGAAGCACAATGTGCGCCTATTAATCGATGCAAGCCATCCGTATGCTGCTATCGTTACGGCTACGGCTCAAGATGCAGCAAAAGCTGAAGGTATTCCTTTTGTTCGTTTCGAACGTAAAGAGGTGCCATTACCAGACTATGATAAATTGCATATCGTAGTGGACGAAGTAGAAGCAGCTAATCTAGCAGGTAAATTAGCGAAGGAAAATAATAGCCATGTGTATTTGACTACAGGTAGTAAAACAATGCACATCTTTGCTAAATCTGAAGCCTTGCAAGATTGCGAAGTATGGACCCGCATTTTGCCTACTGCAGAGGTGTTACAAATGATGGAAGACCTCAATGTAAGTCCAAAACGCATTGTTGCTGTACAAGGTCCATTCTCTTACGATATGAACCGCATCATGTTCCACGATACAAAGGCGAGCGTTGTAGTTATGAAAAACTCTGGCCTTGTAGGTGGTGCTGATACAAAATTACAAGCCGCTATGGATCTTGGCATCCATGTTATTGTTATCGATCGTCCACGTGTTAAAATTGAAGGCCACGTGGTATCATCTAATGATGAATTTTTCAAATTATGGGAGGACACTAATGGATTACGTTAAAAATCCTAAAGCCATTGAAGATAAAAGTATGGAAATCATTTACGATTATGTAAAAGATTTAGGTTTAACCGATGATGAAGTACGCGTAGTATCTCGTACTGTTCATGCGTCTGGCGACGTTGAATACGCTCAACTCGTAAAAATGAGCCCTGATGCTGTTCAAAAAGGTATCGAAGCATTAGATAATGGTGCAGATATTTATACAGATGTGGAAATGGTTCGCACAGGTATTTCTAAACCAGCTCTTAAAATTCGCGGCAACGAAGTACATTGCTTAATTAAAGATGAAAATGTAGCTAAAATGGCTAAAGAATTAGGCGTAACACGTTCCATCGCAGCTATGCGTACATTTGGTAAACAATTAGAAGGCCAAATCGTTGCTATCGGTAATGCGCCAACAGCATTGTACGAAGTATTGCGTTTGGCTCTTGAAGAAGGCGTTAAACCAGCTCTTATCATTGGTATCCCTGTAGGCTTTGTAGGCGCTGCAGAATCCAAAGATTATTTGATGGAAGTATCCCCAGTTCCTTACATCACTGTAAAAGGTAACAAAGGTGGTAGCCCAATTGCTGCTTCCGTATGTAATGCATTGCTTTACACAGATGTAAAACGCAACGATATGCTCTTCGTAGAAGGCAAAGAATCTAAATAATAAGTAACCCGAATCGTTGCATACTACTGGCGATTCGGGTTTTACTGTATCTATTATGAGGTTTATATGTATAATACGGGTGCTGATAGTACCATGTATTGGTGAAAGGAGAGGTTACTGTGAACTCTCTGAATGAACGAAAACTCTTTCGCATATCAGTTATTATTGTCTTGGTTATTGCTGTCATAGCTAGCATGATTATCTCACTGATTTGGGGCTCAACACCGGTGTCACTATCGGAGATTTGGCATACATTATGGTCTAGTGAGCTAACAGATACATCTTCACAAATTATTTGGAATATTCGATTGCCTCGCAATATTGTAGCTGCGTTAGTGGGGGCTTGTCTAGCTGTATCTGGTGCAATTTTGCAAGCAGTTATGAAAAATCCCCTAGCAGATCCACAGATTGTAGGGGTATCCTCTGGTGCTGGATTAGCTGGTGTTATCATTTTTATTTTATTTCCTGGGTATGACCATATAGTTCCGTTGGTAGCCTTTTTAGGTGCTATGGCTGCGGCGATGATGGTATATGCTCTTGCTTGGAAGAATGGTGTACGCCCAAGCCGTATCATCTTGGCTGGTGTTGCAGTGGCTGCTTTTTTAGGCTCTGGTATTTCTGCACTACTTGTATTCTATGGAGATCGTGTGCAAGGAGCCTTACTTTGGATGGTAGGGGGCTTGGCTGCACGCAGTTGGCCTCAAGTAGAGGTTCTGTTCCCATACGCGTTAGTCGGTCTTATTTTTGCTTGCTTAGGGGCTAAACGTCTTACTATTTTAAGCTTAGGTGATGAAACAGCAAAGGGGCTAGGCCTTAAGGTAGAGCAAACGCGGTTTGTTATGACCGCCGTTGCGGCTCTATTGGCAGCAGGCGCCGTTAGTATTGCGGGCTTGATTGGTTTTGTAGGCCTCGTAATCCCTCATATGTTGCGTTTAATCATCGGTAATGATTATGCGTATTTACTTCCTGGATCCGCATTATTAGCTGCGTTAGTACTTGTTGTCAGTGATACAATAGGACGTGTTATGTGGAGCCCTATAGAGGTACCAGTGGGCATTATTATGGCATTCTTTGGAGCGCCGTTCTTCTTATATCTATTGAGGAGGGATAACTAATGAATACCGCTATTGATGTAAAACAGTTATCCGTAACTCTTGGCAATCGTCATATTCTACATGATATTAATGTATCGGTTCCTATCGGTAAAATTACGACATTAATAGGACCTAATGGTTGTGGTAAAAGTACACTCTTACGGTCTATGATTGGATATATTCATAGTCCTCGTGAATGTGTGACTATTTTAGGTAAACCATTACAGTCGTATTCACAAAATGAATTGGCACGTCAAATGGCGTTTCTGCCACAGGTGCCTAATATGCCAAAGGATATGACCGTAGAAGAATTGGTATATTGTGGACGGTATCCATACCAAAATTGGTGGAAAAACACGGCTAAAGAAGATCGTGAAATCGTTGACTATGCGTTACATATTACGAAAACGAATCATTTGAGAGAACAATTAATCCCATCCCTATCTGGTGGCGAACGGCAACGCGTTTGGATTGCTATGGCACTAGCACAGCAACCAAAATTATTAGTCTTAGACGAACCAACAACGTATTTAGATATTAATCACCAATTAGAAATTATGGAGTTATTGAAACGCTTAAATAAGGAACAAAATTTAACCGTTCTCATGGTACTTCACGAACTAACACAGGCGGTTCAATATTCACATCATATGGCTGTTATAAAAGAAGGGTATTTAGTAACGTCAGGAGAAACAAATAAAATAATATCGGATGAGTTGTTTAGAGATGTTTTCTCTGTAGATGTACAACTTGATACATTTGATAATAAAAGATATGTGCGCGTAAAAGGATTAGTTGAGTAGCTTGATATTAATAAAAAAGAGGGCATTCCCTATTTGGGGGATGCCCTCTTTCGCATGATGCAATATGTTAGAATGTAACATTAATACCATAGGCTTCTTTAACTAAACGTGCCATAGCTTCTGGTGTTTGTAGACCTGGGTTTAATAGGAATAGTTTAGATGGTAAATATATTACGCGGTTATTTTGTACAGCTTTTAAATTAGCCCATGCAGGATTATCTGTCATAGCTTGTTTCATAGCTTTTGTAATTTCTTCTTCTTTACCCATTGTAACAACGAAGATAATATCAGGATTATCTGCCGTCAATGTTTCAAGAGAGTAAGGGACAGTTTTATCCTTGGTTGTACCCTCTAGGTGGGAGGCAACAACATTTGTCATACCTAGTTCTTTGACCATAGATGCAGTTACCGCTTCGTCGGTTTCGGCTGTCACACCTTTACCGGTAGCACGTAATACAGCCACACGTGCAGGTTGTTGGTTTTTAATAGCATCTTTTACCTTTTGAATGTTGCTTTCATAGGTTGCAATAACGGATTTAGCCTTATCTTGATGGTTTGTTAACTCACCAAGGAATGTTAGCATTGGTACATTATCCTTGATGCCATCGTAATTAAAAAGCACTGCTGGAATATTGTTAGATTGTAATTGGGATTCATATTTTTTATGTTGATTTTCCAAACCCAATACCACATCTGGCTTCAAGCCTAATAGTTGTTCCATGTTGATATTAGCCGTTTGACCTAATGCAGGTAATGCTTCTAAATCTGGAGCTAATTTATCTGTTGTGCTAGCACGGGAGATAGCCTTGCCATCCACTGCGTATAGCATGGACAATACAGAGTTTGAAAGAACAGCGATGCGTTGCGGATCCTTTGGTACAGTGTAGGTTTCACCATTAAAGGTAAGTTCCTTCGTAGTAGCAGAAGAGCTGGATGTGGATTTACCACACCCAGCTATTGCTAGTACAACCATGACCAAAGCTAGACTACAGAGTAGTAATTTTTTCATGATGTACTCCTATGTACGTTATATAACAATACTAGTTAAATTGTAGATTGATTATTTTTGTAATGCGTCCCAAGATTCGTTAGCACGTTCAACGAATAAGTTACGGATGTTAGGGTTTTCACCTAAGCCATGGATGTAAGTGTCAACTTTGAAGCCTTCTTTTTGAAGGATGGATTTATGGGAATCTGGTTCGGCACCAGCCATGTCGTTGTTTGCATGGTCGCCAGCAACCATCATGAATGGCATCAATGTAACATGTTTAATACCATGTAATTTCAATTGAGGGATAACTTGTTCAAGATTTGGAGTACCTTCTACTGTGTAGATAAATACATTTTTCATACCAAGAGTATGGATACGGTCTTGAATTACAGAATAATAAGCATTGGAAGGATCTGGAGTACCATGAGCCATGATAAGAAGAGCGTCTTCTTTGCCTAATTTAGGGAATTGAGATTGAACAGCTTTTAATGTTTCAATAACTTGGTCAGTTTGGTTTTCTTGACCCATCCAGTACATAAGAGATGTACCAAGTGTCATTTTTTTGAAATTATCTTTGTACAAATTATATACTGCTGCATCGTAGTTGTATTCCATACCAGGGATTACGTCAAGGGATGCTAATGCAACGCGAGTGTAACCGTCTTTTTTGAGTTCAGCCAAAGCTTCTTCAGGAGTTGGGTAAGTAATACCTTCTTTTTGTTGGATACGATCACGAATGATATGGCTTGTGAAAGCTGTAACTACTTTTGTGTTTGGATGAGCTGCTTTAATAGCATCTACAGTTGCATCGATTGTTTTCGCACGAGTATCTTTATAAGTTGTACCAAAGCTCATAACAACGATAGCATCTTTGTTTGGCAAGTTTTGTAAAGCTTCAGTATTGTGTGTACGAACACCAATTGCAGCAGCTTCTTTCAATGCTGGAGTAGGATCTTTTACTTCATCATTTAATTGGTATGCTGCATGAGATACAACAGGGGCACCAACGGATACTGCAAGACCTAGAATAGCGGATGCTAATGCTAATTGTTTTTTCATTTTAATACTCCTATCCATAACTTAACTACAAGTCTATGCAATGATCTAAGTAATCTGAATAATTTTATATAAAAGATATAATTTATAGATTACTATAGATATATTGCATATATATAACCTTAAGCCAATCGTAACAAAGGAACATAGGGGTGTCAATAAACCCCATACCCCTAGAAGTATAGGAAAATTAAGGGTTTTTAAGCAATTTATGTGATGAATATAGTATGGTATTAGCTTTTATAAATATATTCTTTTTGGTTATAAGGATATGAATGTGTGAATATATGAGTAGTTCTATTCCTTATTAAATGAAAATTTTGATATTATTTCTCATTGACTTATATTCGTGAATCTTGTACTATTATTACATAGTAGTTGATAACAATTTTCAGTTATGAAGATTGTATCATGTATGAGCGATATGGAGGTCACATATGAAAGGCATAATTATTGCATCCTTTGGATCAATTTATCAAGATGCTGTGGAGAAATCCATCGGCAGTATAGAGAAAAAAGTACGTTCCATGTATAGCGATATGGAGGTACGTCGTGTATTTTTATCTGATGCATTAGTAGAGAAGTGGAATGAGAAGTATGATGATAAGATTTCTTCTTTCACAGAGGCTATGCAGGATTTTGCTCGCATGGGCATCGATGAGGTATACATTCAACCTGTAACATTGGTAGCAGATCAGTGTTATCAACAAATGCGTAAACAAGCATTAAAGTTTTTACATAGCAATGAATATGGTTTCACACAAGTGAATATTGGTAAACCATTGCTTACATCATTAGGGGTAAAGAATTATGCCGATGATTATGAAGCTACATTAGAAAGCATTGTGCGTCATGTTAATACAAAGGCGCTTAATAAATCTGTAGTACTCATGGCAAATGGTCAAAACCAATTAGAGTTTAGTACATTGCAATTGAAAGCTATGTATGGTGCAGCGCCAAATGTAGTAGTATTTACTACAAACGGTTTCCCTACATTTAAACAAGCGCTTACATTATTAGACCGTATGGGCCATAAAGATTTACTAGTAGTACCATTAGCTCTCATTGGTTCTACACATTTGATGGACTACCTTGGCGGTGACCGCTCTGATTCCATTTATGCATTGCTTGCTGAAGAAGGATACAATGTAGATATTTGGAATGAAGGCCTTGGTGAAAATCCTTATGTACAAGATTTATTCTTGAAACATTTAGGTCAAGCGATTCGCATGTCCGACAGGAAGCGTCCCATGCCCCGTGAATCTGTAAAACCTGTTATGACGAACTCTCGCATGGAAGCGCAAGGTATGATTTCTTAATTTAATCTCTCACATAATTAGACATACATCTCATCACACTCCTTTACATAAGTAAAAGTCCTCCTTGTTGGCAATCCAATGAGGAGGATTTTTACTTTTACTATGAAAGATATTTATAATATCTATTTTATACGTCCCATGGTATGCCCCTAACGTGTCGTCTATGGTATGATTAAGATACATTATTAAATAGATAAGGAGACTTCCATGAAACAAGCTATTTTAGTTGTTGCCTTTGGGTCCACTGTTGACAGTGCTCGTGAACATAATATTGACTCCGTTGTGGAGTATATCCGTAAATCCTATCCCGACTATACGGTGGAATTAGCATTTTCCTCCCGTATTATCGTTAAGCGATTGCGTGAACGAGGGATTGAGATTCCTACTGAGCAAGGTGCATTAGAAAAACTTATTCAAGAAGGCTATACACATATTTATGTGCAACCACTACATTTTACAGGTGGTGAAGAGTTTGATAAGTTGAAAAATAATATTCTCGCTCATGAAGGGGAGGGCCAACTGGAAGTATTGCGCGTAGGTAGACCACTCGTGTACTACATGGGTCAAGAAGAGCATCCTGATGATTATCAAATCTTGATTGATCGTTTTATTAAGCCACTCAATATTTCCAAAGATGATGGTTTATTATTGGTCGGTCATGGTGGCCTTGGTTCTGGCAATTCTTCATATGGGAATTTACAGTTTAAATTAATTCGTGATGGTCTTACGAATGTGCGTGTTGCAGTACTAGAAAATGCACCATATGTGGCAGATGTAGCTATGCCTTGGGAATGGCTTGATGGCAAACGGCCAAACACAATTTATGTGCATCCATTATTATTGGTCCTTGGGGATCATGCACAAAATGATCTCTTTGGTGATGAAGAAGATAGCGTTGTCAATGAACTTGCTGGAGCGGGTTATGAAGTTAAACCAATTCATAGTGCCCTTGGTGAATATGAATCGATTCACGATATCTTCCGTCAACATGTGCAGGATTGTATCGATGATTTGTATGGTAAACGCAGTCCACATCGTCCTGCAATTCCAAATATTAAATAGTATCTTTGTATATCTTGTATAAATTAGTTATAATAAAAGATATGAAATTTATAAATAGATTGTAACTATAAGAATAGGAGAACCCCATGAAAGGTAAATTATATGGCATTGGCGTAGGCCCTGGTGATTCTGAATTGATGACTGTGAAAGCTGCTCGCATCGTAGGTGAAGCTGATATTATCATCACACCTAAAACAGAAAAGAAAGATGGTTCTGTAGCACTTAATATTGCATCCCCATACATTCAAGAACATACAGAAATCGTTCCTGTAGTATTCCCAATGGTATTGGATGATGCTACACAAGAGGAAGGCTGGCAAGAAGCAAAACGCATTATCTTGTCCTACTTAGATCAAGGTAAAAGCGTTGTATTCTTAACATTGGGCGATCCTATGTTCTACAGTACATACATGTATGTATATCGTTTGATCGAAAATACAGGCCATGAAATCGAAACAATTCCTGGCGTTACTGCATTTTGTGCTATTGGTTCTCACCTTGGTTATCCAATCGTAGAGAAAGAAGAAGTGCTAGCTATTGTTCCTGCCACAGCACCTAAAGAAAAAATCGATGCTGTATTG
Source organism: uncultured Veillonella sp. (assembly GCF_905209685.1). Classification (GTDB taxonomy): domain Bacteria; phylum Bacillota; class Negativicutes; order Veillonellales; family Veillonellaceae; genus Veillonella. The sequence goes on from NZ_CAJLUB010000005.1 coordinate 9,108, forward strand.
GCTGTAGCTGATGATGCGGTAATCATGAAAGTATATAAAAACTTTGATGAAGTACAAGAAACATTGCTTAAACACAATATGGCAGATGATGCGGTTATGATTAGCCGTGTAGGTTTGCCTGATGAGCAAGTATATGTAGGCCTAGACAATATGCCAAAAGATACTAAACTCAACTACTTATCTACAATCCTTGCAAAACGTAAGGATCGTTAACAAACACGTCGTATTACGAGGTAATATCTATGAACACAGTACAGATTCCACGTGTTGTCATTGCAGGCACAAACTCTGGTGTAGGTAAAACAACAATCGTAGCGGGCTTATTGGCTGCTTATGCAAATGGTGGACGTACGGTGCAATCCTTTAAAGTGGGCCCGGATTATATTGATCCGGGCTTTCATAAAATTGCATCCGGCCGTGACAGCTATAATTTAGATACGTGGCTCGTGCCACCTCACAAATTAAATCCTTTCTTTGCTACTATGGCAAATGGTGTAGACCTTGCCATTATCGAAGGTGTTATGGGCTTGTATGATGGCGGTCGCGAAGGGGTTAGTTCCACTGCCCAAATTGCTAAGCAATTGAATGCTCCAGTGGTATTAGTTATTGATTGTAAGGCGATGGGTGAAAGCGCAGCAGCCATTGCTAAAGGTTTCCGTGATTATGACCCAGAGGTAAACTTTGGTGGTGTTATTCTTAACCGCTTAGGCTCTGCTAACCATGAGCGCATGGTTCGTGAAGGCATGTCCAAGATTGGTGTTCCAGTCATTGGTGCTATTTATCGCGATGACCGTATGCACTCTCCTGAGCGTCATTTAGGCCTTACACCTGTTACTGAAGTCGATCCAACAGAAGCCATAAATACGATTCGTGAAGCTGTTGAAAAAATGGTTAAGCTCGATCAATTATTAGAAATCGCATCTAGTGCACCAAGTATTGAATTACCCGATGCAGTAGATCCTAAATCCGTAGAAAAACGAGTTAAAATCGGTGTAGCCTATGATGAGGCGTTCTCTTTCTATTATCCAGCAAGTTTAGCCGCCTTAGAGGAAAAAGGTGCTGAAATCGTATACTTTAGTCCTCTTAATGACTTTGAAGTTCCTGATGTAGACGGCCTAGTATTTGGCGGTGGTTTCCCTGAAATGTTCTTGTTCCAACTCTCTAGTAACGAGTCAATGAAGGAGTCTATCCGTCAAGCCAACGAACAAGGTATGCCTATTTATGCTGAATGTGGTGGCCTTATGTATTTATGTGAGAGCATCCACGATTTCGAGGGTACCATATATGATACGGTAGGTATTGTACCAGCTAATTGCATTATGCAACAAAAGCTACAAAAAGTAGGGTATGTTACGGCTACAGCTAAGCGAGATACCTTGTTAGGAGCTGCTGATACATCTCTTCGTGGTCATGAGTTCCATTTCTCCACTATGGAGCCGACTATAGAGGACTTCCCATGGGCATTCCACTTAGAAGGTGGCCGCAAACCTCAATCCTATGATGGAGGCTTTGCCACAGACAATGTATTAGCATCGTATTTACATTTAAACTTTGCTGGTTCTGATGAAGGGGCGCAACATTTTATTGATATATGTGCTAAGTATAAAGCTAAAAGGAGCTAATTATGAGTGAACGAGGCTTAATTTTAGTTAATACCGGCAATGGTAAAGGTAAAACAACAGCAGCATTAGGTGTTGCATTACGCGCTGTTGGCCAAGGCCTTAAGGTTTTAATCTTACAATTTATCAAAAGTGGTAATGGCTATGGCGAACTAGCAGGTCTTGCTAAATTAGGGGACCAAGTAGAAATTCGTTCCATGGGTAAGGGATTTATTTACTATAAACGAGATGAAGTAGGCGAGGCTGAATTGGCACGTCACAAAGAGGCAGCTCAAGAGGCTTGGCAAACATTAGTAGAAGAAGTAAATTCAGATCGATGGGACCTCATCATTATGGATGAAATCAATAATGCCATTAATTATGAGCTTATTAATGTGAATTCTGTAGTAGATATGCTTAAACATAAACCTGAGCGCTTACACGTAATTTTGACAGGCCGTTATGCTAAACCTGAAATCCTTGACATTGCCGATACGGTAACAGAGATGAAGGTAGTAAAGCATGCTTATGAAAAGGGTATTAAGGCTGCTAAAGGTATAGAGTTTTAACTTATACGTCATAGGAATAATTAAATCTAAAATTTTCGAAAAAGTTCTTGCTAAAACTATATCGAAAATGTATAATATAGTCATAAGCACAAGGTGCTAAATATTCTTGACATTAAGTATGTATATAAGACTAACCAGGAGGTTAACTATGGCTGTACATGATTACATTAAATCCGGCGATTTCGCTACTGAAAAACACGTTCCTGTTATTGAAACTGTTGATACTGTAAAAGCAGGTGAAACTTTCCACGTAACATTGTCCGTTGGTAAAGACATTGCACATCCTAATACTGTAGAACATCACATTGAATGGATCAAATTGTACTTCGTAGCTGAAGGTACTCAATTGCCATTCGAAGTTGGTGAAGTTTCCTTCAACGTACATGGTGACGGCGCAACTGCAAACGAAGGCCCTGTACACGCAATTTCTGAAGGTTCTTTGGCAGTTTCCTTGAACAAATCTGGTAAATTGATTGCTGTATCCTACTGCAACATCCACGGTTTGTGGGAATCCGAAAAAGAAATCACAGTTGCTTAATTAACTTAATCAACTAATAAAGACCAGCCTTAGGGCTGGTCTTTTTGTATGTAAATTGTAAGGATAACTGAAATAATCACACTAAAATTATGTCCGCACTCAAAAGAATTTTGTTTTTATATAGTGGATGAATTGCCTTGTATCCCTTTACAGTGCTATTTGTTTATGGTAAAGTATATGCATATTGATTTTTAGTAGAATAAGTTAAATGAGGGATTATTGTGGCCTTAATCGTTAAAAAGTTTGGTGGCAGTTCCGTAGCTACACCAGAAAAAATATTTAATATTGTTGATCGCGTCCTTCGTGAGAAGAAAGAAGACGATAAAATCGTTATTGTTGTATCTGCTATGGGCGATACAACAGATGACTTAGTAGCATTAGCTAAAGAGGTAACATCTAAGCCTTATGGCCGTGAAATGGACCGCTTATTATCTACAGGTGAGCAAGTAACGATTGCATTAATGGCGATGGCTTTCAACGAACGTGGTCATAAAGCGATGTCCTTAACAGGTGACCAAGCAGGTATTACAAGTAGTGATACATTTAATAAAGGCCGTATTTTGGGCGTTGATCCAAATCGCGTGTTTGAAGCTTTGGATGAAGGTAATATTGTAGTAGTTGCAGGTTTCCAAGGTATTACTGAATATGGTGACATGGTTACTTTAGGTCGTGGTGGCTCTGATACAACTGCTGTTGCATTGGCAGGTGCTATGAAAGCTGATGTTTGTGAAATCTTCACAGACGTTGAAGGTGTTTACTCTACAGACCCTCGCGTTGCAAAAGAGGCTTTCAAATTAGAAGAAGTAACATATGGCGAAATGCTTGAGATGGCACGTCTTGGTGCAGGTGTAATGCAACCTCGCGCCGTAGAAATGGGTTTCCGTTATGGTGTACCTATTCACGTACGTTCAACATTTAGTGACAAAACAGGTACTATTATTCGGGAGGATTATACTGTGGAAGCAAATAAACACGTAATTACTGGCGTAGCTGACGATACTAATACAGCAAAAGTAGCCCTTGTAGGCGTTGAAAATAAACCAGGTGTGGCAGCAACTGTATTTAAAGCATTGGCTGTAAAAAATGTGGACGTTGATATGATTGTTCAATCTATCCGTGCCGTAGGTGAACCTAAAACTGACCTTATCTTCACAGTAGCTATGGATGATGTTGTACTAGCTCGTGAAGTATTAGCAGAATTACAAAAAACTGTTGATATCGAAGCTGTAAATATCGACGAAAAAATGGCAAAGGTTTCTATCATTGGTGCAGGTATGTTAGGTCAACCAGGCGTAGCTGCTCAAATGTTTGATATCTTGAGCCAAGAAGGCATCAATATTGAAATCATTTCTACTTCTGAAATTAGTATTTCCTGTCTCGTTGCTGAAAATCGCGTTAAAGATGCTGTTCGTGTAATTCACAACGGCTTATTGTTAGACCAAAGAGGTTAATTCATGGATAGTCTACGTAGTTTTATGGATGAAATGCTTAATGACCAAGGTCGTAAGGAAGGTTTCATTAGCGATCTACTAGGAAATCTTAAAAATCAGCCGATTCCAACATTGGAGCAAGCTCAAACTGGTTATACTACAGTAAGTAATTTACATGGTATTTTCTATGATTATGATAAGGCCGAAGTTACTATTTCTTATAAGGTGGTACCTGATATGTACCCACCTTATACATTGAGCTTTGTACAATTCCAAGCAGTGCTAGAAGGCTTATTAACCTTGCGCCGTAATCAAAAGTGGCAAATGCAACATAATAAATAAAATGAACCCCATGGGCTGTATGCCTGTGGGGTTTTGTATTTCGATAATTATTCTTAACATCTATATATAGGGTCGTCGATATGTTATAATGAATTGTTAGCATGAAATTAATTATATTTATATAGAAAGAAGGGACAGCATGGAAATAAATAAGATTTATTCTGGCTTTCGCCTTGACCGCATTGAGCGCATTGATGAGATCAATGGTACCGCTTATGAAATGAAGCACGAAAAGTCTGGTGCTCGTTTAATTTATATCGATTCACCAGATTCTAATAAAGTATTCAATATTGCTTTTAGAACAACACCTCATAATAGTACAGGTGTAGCACATATTATGGAGCACTCCGTTCTATGTGGTTCTCGCAAATTCCCATTAAAAGAGCCATTTGTTGAACTTGTAAAAGGTTCTTTAAACACGTTCCTAAACGCTATGACATATCCGGATAAAACGATGTATCCTGTAGCGAGTAAGAACGATAAAGACTTCCATAATTTGATGGACGTATATCTTGATGCTGTATTCTACCCACGTGTTCGTGAAGATGCAGAAATCGTAATGCAAGAGGGTTGGCATTATGAGCTCGAAAATGCAGACGATGAACTTACCTACAAAGGTGTTGTGTTCAATGAGATGAAGGGTGTTTACTCATCTCCTGACTCTGTATTAGAACGCCAAATGATGCGTGAGCTTTTCCCAGATACAACTTATGGTGTTGATTCTGGTGGGGATCCTGATTATATTACAGACTTAACATATGAAGAATTCCAAGAGTTCTACCGTGTTCATTATCATCCATCCAATAGTTATATCTTCTTGTATGGTGATATGAATATTGAAGAACAATTAGCATTCTTGAATGATGAGTACTTAAGTCATTTTGATGCTATTGACGTTCATACGGAGGTAGCTCTACAAGCTCCATTTACAGAAGGTAAAGTAGTGAGCTATCCATATAGCGTAGGTTCTGAGGAGCCAACAGATAATCGTACATTGCATTCCTTTGCGTATGTATTGCCTGATGTAACACCTGAACATAGCTTAGCCTTTGAAGTGTTAACACATGCTTTATTAACATCTCCTGCAGCACCTCTTAAACAGGCGTTGGTAAAAGCTGGTATCGGGTCTGACATTAGTGGCTACTATTTAGATAGCATTCGTCAACCTATGTGGACAGTACAAGCTACAGGTTCAAACTTAGATAAACAAGCTGACTTGCAACGTATTGTAGAATCCACATTACAAGAGTTATGTGATAAAGGCTTAGATAAAGAGTTATTAGAAGCTTCTTTAAATAGCATTGAATTTGCTCTTCGTGAAAGTGATTTTGGGGGTCGTCCTATCGGTTTAGCCTATATTATTCGTATGATGGATAATTGGTTATATGATAATGATCCATTGGAATTATTACACTATGAAGAGGCATTAACTAATATTCGAAAGGGCTTAGCAGGTACATACTTCGAAGATTTGATTCGTCATTCCATCTTGAATAACAACCATAAAGTTCTTGTTTCTATTTATCCTGAACGTGGTCTTCAAGAGCGTAAAGATGCAGAGGTTAAAGAGCATTTAGCTAATGTAAAAGCTAATATGACCTCTGAAGAAATCGAAGCAATTGTAGAACAAACTAAACGCCTAAAAATTCGTCAAGAAACACCAGATAGTGATGAAGCTCTAGCGTCTATTCCTTTGCTCGAGTTGTCTGATTTAAATCCTAATATTGAAGCTGTAGAACGCCGTGAAAGTAAAATTGGCAATACTACAGTTCATTTTGTACCTACTTTTACAAAAGGTATCAATTATGTAGGATTGTATTTTAAATTGAACTGCCTCACTGAGGAGGAACTATTCTACGCTGATATTTTAAGTGATATTCTTGGTCGTATTGATACATCTGAACGCGGTTATGAAGCACTGGCTAAAGATATTAATATGAATTTAGGGGGATTGAGTTCTGATATTACGGCCATCAGCAAAGATGGTAAGCGTGATGAATTTACGCCTCTTATGATTGTACGTGCGAAAGCATTACATTCTAAATTACCTGATTTATGTCGCTTGATTAATGAAGTAGTTCAAAAAGCAGATTATAGCGATGATCAACGTTTGACTGAACTTGTTCAAGAAAGTAAAGCCATTTGGGATAATGAAGCATTCCGCCGTGGTAATTCCATCGTAAGTCAACGCGTTATGGCTCAAGTTTCTGCAGTTGGCAAGTTTAGAGATAATGGTAATTTAGGATATTATCAAAAAATTAGTGAACTAGCATCTAATCCTGCAGCATTGCCATTATTACCAGAAAAATTAGCTGAAGTAGCTCGTAAAATTTTCCGCGCTAACAATGTAGATATTATGTTTGTTGGTGAAGAAGGTGAATTAGAAGCCTTTGAAAACCTAATGAAACCTTTTGTTGAAACTTGGGATACTACAGAATTAAGTAATGATGTATTACAAATCACTCGTCTATCTGGCAATGATGGTATCGTTACTGCTGGTAAGGTTCAATACGTAGCACAAGGTGGTAACTTCATCGATCATGGTTTCAAACATGTTGGTCCAATGAGCGTGTTAGAAACGATTTTACGTTATGAATACCTTTGGATTCGTATTCGTGTACAAGGTGGCGCTTACGGAGCATTTGCTAATTTCTATGATGATGGCAATATGATTTTCTGCAGTTATCGTGATCCTAACTTGTTGGAAACTTTAGATGTATATAAAGAGTTGCCTCAATATCTTCGTGACTTCACATTGACTGACCGTGAAATGCGTAAGTATATTATCGGCACTATGAGTTCTTTGGACTTGCCAATGACACCTGCATTGCGTGGACCACGTGCAATGGGGATGTACTTCAGCGGTGCTAAATTAGAGGACAAAGTAGAGTTCCGTAAACAAGTAATCGCATGTAAGCCAGAAGATATTGTTGCATTAGCAGATGTGGTAGAACCTGTATTGAATGATAATCATATTTGCACAATGGGTAACGAACAAAAAATTAAAGATGCTGGTAATGTGTTTGATAACATTGTGTCTTTAGGATAAATAAGTTTATATCAATAAATGATATTGCTTTAGTTTTACTTTGACATATCTTTGGATGTATAAGTGGCATATTCATAATGGATATGCCACTTGTTTTCTGCTATAGGAGAGTTCTAATGAAAGGTAGATTTGCGCCTAGTCCAACAGGATATATTCATCTAGGTAACGTGTGGATAGCACTTTTATCATATATCTCCACACGCCAACAAAAAGGAACGTATGTTGTACGTATGGAGGATATAGACCTACAACGGTCAAAACGAGAACTAGGGGAAGCTTTACTAGATGATTTGGAATGGCTTGGCTTTGAATGGGATGAAGGTCCACGCGTAGGTGGACGAGAAGTATCTTATTGGCAAAGTGAAAGACAAACATATTATGCAGATATATTAGAACATCTCAGATTAGAAAAACTAATTTATCCTTGCTTTTGTAATAGAGCGCGACTGCAATCTATAGCTTCTGCACCTCATATAGGAGAAGTGGTGCATCGTTATGATGGAAAATGTCGAGATTTACATGATATTGAAATACAAGAGTTATGTAATAGTAAAGAACCATCCTTGCGCCTTGCTATAGATTCTTGTGATCTTGAGTTTGATGATCGATGGCAAGGCAAGCAACATATTCATTTGGAAAGTGAACTAGATGATTATGTATTACGTCGTGGTGATGGTATGTACGCATATAATTTGGCAGTCGTATTAGATGATATAGCTATGGGAATAACTGAAGTGATTCGAGGCGATGATTTACTCGATACAACGGGACAGCAATTATATTTGTATAATACATTACAACAATGCTATCCCCATAAGAATATAGTGGTTCCTAAGTATGGTCATGCCCCACTTTTGGTAGATACAGATGGCCATAGACTTTCTAAACGCCAAAAGAGTATTACAATCCGTGAATTACGAGAACAGCAATGGTCAGCATCTAGAATTTTAGGAGAGTTAGCTGTTGCAGGCGGGCTTATAGATGGTGCTAAGTATAGTCATTCACAAATAAGCCTTTCTGATTTAATTCATTTAGACCTATCGGTTCCTAGTTTGAGGCAAAAAACAATTGTCATTGAATGATAATAGATACATTGATTTTAGTTCTGAAATGTTTGCTAAAAGCGTATAATTCTTTAACTATAAAATTCGATACATTATATTGACAAAATTCGATATTTATTTATAATAGTATATAAGAGGTGGTTGAAATGACAATTCAACAAGCTTTAGATCAAAAGGTGTGGGCCGTTATTGGAGCCACTGATAAAACCGAAAAGTTCGGCTATAAGATTTATAAATGTCTTAAAGATCACGGATATGAAGTATATCCAGTTAATCCTAATGTTGCAGAAGTAGATGGAGACAAATGTTACTCTAGTCTTTCTGCACTTCCTGTTGTACCAGCTGTTGTGGATTTTGTTGTACCAGAATCAGCGGGTTTAGCTGCACTTGATGAATGCAAAGAACTTGGCATTTCAACTGTGTGGTTACAACCAGGAGCGGATAAACCATCTGTTGTTGAAAAAGCACATGCTTTAAACTTGCATGTCATTCAAGATTGTGTATTAGTTCAATTACCGTAGGAGGGTATAATGAGCGAATTAAAAGAATTAAAAACTGCTGAATATCAAGATTTAGTAAATCAAGGTGGCGTAACTGTTATTGATTTCTGGGCTCCATGGTGCGGTTATTGCGTACGTATGATGCCGATCATCGAAGAAATTGCAGGTGAGCTTGAAGGTAAAGCTAACTTTGTAAAAGTAAATGCTGATGAAGAACCAGAATTAGCACGTAATTTACAAGTTGAAGTATTGCCTACATTTGTTATCTTAAAAGATGGCGAAGTAGTAGATCGTAAAATTGGTTTCTTGCCAAAAGGCGATCTTCAAGGTGCTATTGAATCTAAATTCTAATAATCTGAATAATTCTATATAGATAGAGTAAAAAAGACCTCATCAATGTATGTCCAATACATTGATGAGGTTTTTTTCATATTTTCTATAGAAGCAAATAAAAAGTATCGTATAAATATAAAATTAGATTAAAATATAAAATTTCATTTTACATAATTCAATATTATTAATAACTTAGTATTCAAGCGGATTTTTAGGTATTTTTAAATGAGGAAAAAATGAAACATTAGTTTAACTTATTAATTTTTTTATGGAAGTTTAAAATAATATATGGTAGTATTATGTTAAATATTGTGAATATTTAGTGAAAAAGAGTGCAATATTTGATTTATTTCTTCATTGTGGGGTGAGAGCCACAAATGTTGGGAGGGAACTTAATATGAATAAGGTATTCAAAGTTGTTTGGAGTGCAACTAAGCACGCTTACGTCGTAACTTCTGAGTTGGCTAAGTCACATCAAAAATCTGCAACTACAATTGTAGCTGCAGTTATTTTGGCGGCTAGCTTTTCTGGAGGTGTTGCTAATGCATCCAGCCCTGAGGATTGGGCTAGAGCTGATCTTATTGGTAGCCAAAGATGGTTAACACCTGATCAAAATGCTTGGGGTCATATGCAAGATCAACATCAAGTTGATCCACAACAATTAGACCAACAGCAACAGCAACAACAACAGCAGCAACAACAATGGCAACAACAAGAGCCACAGCAACAACAATGGCAACAACAAGTGCCACAACAGCAACAACAGCAACAACGACGTCAACGTCCTCAAGTGCCACAACAACAGCAACAACAGCAACAACAATGGCAACAACAAGTGCCACAACAACAGCAGCAACAACAAATCCCTAAAAAAGGCGGTTCCACTGGTAATACCGTAATTAATAACTACTATACAGTTGTAACTACTGATGTTGAAAATGTTAAGAAAAATACACATAACATTAACGTTGTAAATAAAAAGGTAGATATCAATACTACTAATATTAATACTGTTAATAATAAGGTTGAGAGTGTAAAAACTGACATTAATAAAATCAATGCTAATATTACAAATATCAACGCTAAAGTTGATAAAAATAGCAAAGATATTGAAGGATTAAAAGGCAAAGTCGGCACTCAAATCACTAACATTCAACAAGATATCACAAATATTAACAATAATATTGACGCTAAATTTACTAAAATTAACAACGATATTGATGTAAAAATCGATAATAAAATTACTAACATTACAAATAATGTTGTTAATAATGTAAATACTAACATTGATGCTAGTGTAAAAAAACATATTGAAGCTAATAATACCAATATTATTAATCAAGTAAATCAAAATATTAATACTGCAGTTCAAAATAATAACACTACAATTTTGAACAAAGTTGATGAGAAGATTGAAAATAACAACACTACTATTATTAATAATGTTAATAAAGATGTAGATGTTAAGATTAATGATATTAAAACAAATATCAATAATACGAAAAATGAGTTGAATACTAACATTTCTAATGTTAAAAATGAACTCAATCAAAATATCAACAACGTTGATATTAAAGTTAACAACAATAAAAAAGCAATTGATAATTTAACTGTTAATGTTAACAATAATAGTAAATCTATTGCTGATTTAACTGCTAAAGTTGAAGAAAACACAGCTAACATTACTTTCAACAATACTATTGCGATGGAAAACCGTAAACTTATCGGTGATAACAAAAAAGCTATCAACGAAAACAAAAAAGCCATCGATGAATTGAAAGGTAAAGTTGGCACAACAATCAATAATATTAACACTACAATTGATAATAAGATTAATGAAAATAACACTAAGATTATCAACGAAGTTAATAATAATGTAGATATTAAGATCAACGATAGCAAAACAAATATTATTAGTGAAGTTAACAAAACAATTAACTCTAAAATTGAAGCTAACAACACAACTATTATTAATAAAGTAAATAATGATGTTGATACTAAGATCAATGCTGTTAAAACTGATATCACAAATATCAACAATACAGTTAATAATGTAAGTGCAAAAGTTGATGCTAATACTACTAACATTACTAATAACACTACAAATATCAACAAAAATGCGACTGCAATTACTGAATTAAACACTAAAGTTGATAATCAAGGTAAAGTTTTAGTTAATCATGAAGGTCGCATCCAGGCGCTTGAACAAGACAATAAAACTATTAAAACTGATGTAGCTAACACTCAAAATCAAGTTAATATCAATACTAAAGATATTGCTGATTTGAAAGGTAAAGTTGGTCAAAATATTGGTAATGTTCAAGTAGATATTAAAGATATTAAAAACAACATCACTAATATCAACAATAAAGTTGAAGCAAACACAGTTGCAATTAACAAGGTTGATGTAAAAGTTGATGGTGTTAAAGGTGACTTGGATGGCCTTAAAGGTCGTGTTGATCGCCATGACCAACGTTTGGACTATTTACAAGATAACATTGCTGATAACTCCACACGAATCTCTATTGTTGAAGATGGTGTAAAAGCTAATACAAAAGACATTAATGTAGTTGGCACAATTGCAATGGAAAACCGCACACTTATCGGTGCAAACCAAAAAGCTATCGATGAGTTAAAAGGTCATGTTGGCACACAAATTACCAATATTGAAACTACAATCAATAAGAAGATTGAAGCTAATAATACTACAATCATCAACAAAGTAGATGGTAATATTGATGCTAAGATTGAAAAAAATAACACAGTTATTAACAATAACATTAACAATGTAAATGCTAAGACTGAAGTTAATGCTAAAGCTATTACAGATAATAGTAAACGTATTGATGCTAATTCTGCTCGTATTTCCAATAATGAAAAAGCAATCAACGAGTTAAAAGGCCATGTTGGTACACAAATCACTAACATCGAAAATACAATTACTAATAAGATCAATGAAAACAACACAGTAATCAACAAAAATATCGATGCTAAGATTGAAGCTAATAACACTACAATTCTTAATAAAGTAGACAATAACATCGATGTTAAGATTAATGCTAATAACATTAAAGTTGATCAAAAAATTGATGGTGTTAAAGGCGATTTAGATGGTCTTACTAAACGCGTTGCTCAAAACGAAAAAGACATCAACGTAGCTGGCACAATTGCTATTGAAAACCGTACACTTATCGGTGCTAATAAAAAAGCTATTGATGAATTAAAAGGTCATGTTGGCAATCAAATCACAAATATCGAAAATACAATTACTAATAAAATCAACGAAAACAATACAGTAATTAATAAAACTATCGATAATAAGATTGAAGCTAACAACACTGTTATCAACCAAAATATTGATAATAAAATCAACAGCAATAATACAACAATCATTAATAAAGTAGATCAAAACATTGATGCTAAAATCAATGCTAATAACACTACAATTCTTAACAAAGTTGATAAAAACATCGATGTAAAAATCAATGAAAATAACAAACAAATTAACAACATAATCAATACTAAGATTGGTGATGTAAATGTTAAGATTGATGGCGTTAAAGGTGACTTGAATGGTCTTAAAGGTGATTTAGATGGCCTTAAAGGTCGTGTAGATCGTCATGACCAACGTTTAGACTACTTACAAGATAATATTGCTGATAACTCCACACGTATCTCTGTAGTTGAAGATGGTGTGAAAGCTAATGCAAAAGATATTAATGTAGTAGGTACAATTGCAATGGAAAACCGTCAATTCATTGGCGATAATAAAGTTGCTATTGCAAACAACACTAAAAATATCAACATCAATGCTAAAGCTATCGATGAGTTAAAAGGTCAAGTAGGTCAATCCTCTACAGTTATCAACGATATTAAGAAACAAATTACTAATATCAATGGTAAAGTAGAAAACAACACTACAAATATTGCTAATAACACAACTAATATTGCTAAAAATACTACAGCAATTAATAAAGTAAACGTTAAAGTTGATGCTAATGCTAAGGCTATTGTAGACAATAGCAACCGTATTGATGCAACTAATGTGAAAGTAGATGCTAATACTACTAACATCGCTAACAATACAACTGCAATTAACAACGTAAACGTTAAAGTTGATGGTGTTAAAGGCGACTTGAATGGTCTTACTAAACGTGTAGAACAAAACGAAAAAGACATCAACGTAGCTGGTACAATTGCAATTGAAAACCGTAAATTCATTGGCGACAATAAAAAAGCTATCGATGAATTAAAAGGTCAAGTTGGTAATACAGTTAAAAATATCGAAACTACTATTAATAACAAAATTACTGAAAACAATGTAGTTATTAATAAAAATATCGATGCTAAGATTGAAGCTAACAATACTGTAATTAATCAAAATATCACAAATGCAATTACTGAAAACAACAAGGAAATTAACAATACAATTAACAATGTAAATGTTAAAGTTGATGGTATTAAAGGTGATATTGATGGCTTGAAAGGTCGCGTAGATCGTCATGATCAACGTTTAGACTACTTACAAGATAACATTGTAGATAACTCCACACGTATTACTGCAGTAGAAGATAGTGTTAAACTAAATACTACAAATATTGCGAACAATACAACAGCAATCAACAATGTAAATGTTAAAGTTGACGGCATTAAAGGTGACTTGGATGGTCTTACTAAACGTGTTGACCAAAACGAAAAAGACATCAATGTAGCTGGTACAATCGCTATCGAAAACCGTACACTGATTGGCAATAACAAAGCTGCTATCGACAAGAATACAAAAGCTATCGAAGCATTGAACGGTAAAGTTGGTACTACTATTACTAATATCGAATCTACTATTAATAACAAGATTGAAGCTAATAATACTACAATCCTTAATAAAGTAGATCAAAATATTGATGCTAAGATTACTGCTAATAACACTGTAATTAACCAAAACATCGCTAATGCAATCAATGAAAATAACACAACAATCATTAACAAAGTTGATAAAAACATTGATGTGAAAATCAATGAAAACAATAAGCAAATCAACAACACAATCAATACTAAGATTGGTGATGTTAATGTTAAGATTGATGGCGTTAAAGGTGATGTAGCTGGTCTTACTGCACGTGTAGATCGTCATGATCAACGCTTAGATTACTTACAAGGTAACATTGTAGATAACTCTACACGTATTAGCGCTAATGAAGATGCTATTAAAGCATTAAAAGGCCAAGTTGGTACAACTGTTACTAATGTTGAAAACACAATCAATGCTAAGATTGAAGCTAACAACACAGTAATTAGAAACGATATCAACACTGCTATTACTAATAACAACACTGTTATTAACAAAAATATTGATGCTAAGATTGCTGAAAACAATACAGTAATTAACAACACAATTAACAGCAAAGTTAATGAAGTAAATGTTAAGGTTGATGCTAACGCAAAAGCAATTGTTGATAATAGCAAAGCTATTACTGACATTAAAGCTAATGTGACAAACATCAGCAATAAAGTAGATGTTAACACTGCAGATATCAAAGCTATCCGCACAGATGTAACTAATAATACTACTAACATTGCTAATAACACAGCAGCTATTGCTAATGTAAGCAAACAAGTTAAAAATAACACAACTAACATTTCTAACAATGCAACAGCTATTGCAAACATTAGTAAACAAGTTGCTGGTAACACAGCTAACATAACTGATGTAACTGCTAAAGTAAATGCTAATACTGGTCGTATTGAATCTAATACAACTGCTATTAACAACTTAACTGGTAAAGTTGATGCTAACTCTCAAGCTATCGAATCCTTGAAAGGTCAAGTTGGTAAAGGCAATACTACAATTGTTAATGTAGCTCAAAAAGTAGAAAATATTACTCAAAACATTAACGCTCAAAATAGCAACATCCAAGCTAATACTGTAAACATTCAAAATAATACTTCCAATATTAATAACATTAAAGCTAATGTTGTTAACGTTGAAAAGAATGTAAACAATATTAAAGCTGATGTAACAGTAGTAAAAGCTGATATCACAAACATCAATGCTAAAGTTGATCAAAAAATCAATATTGTGAACAACAATATTACTAACGTTAAAAACGATGTGAAGAATATTGATGCTAAAGTTACAAATATTGATAACAAAGTTACAAATATTGATAACAAAGTTACTAATATTAACAATAAAGTAACTAATATTGATACTAGAGTTAATGATATTGACGTAAAAGTTAATAACCAAAATACTGTAATCAACAATATCAAAACTGATGTATCTGACTTGAAAGATCAAGTTGGCAAAAATACTGAAGCAATTAAGAACTTGCAAAATGTAAGCGCTGATGTAAACAAAGTGAAAGAACAAGTTAATGCTAATACTCAAAAAGCAAATGCTAACGAAGAACGCATTAAAAATGTTCAAAGCCAAGTTTCTGTTAATACTGAAGCAATCAAACATAATACTGAAAACATCAATATTAACAAAGCAGCGATCAAACAAAATGCTGAAGCAATTCAAAATACTAATGTAACTGTACAAAAAGTAATTAACAAAGTTGATGAACATAGCAAAGTTATTAACGACGTATCTAAACAAGTTAATACTAATACAACTAATATTGCTAATATCAATAATGTTGTTAACCAAAATACAACTAATATTACAAATGTAACTAACCAAGTTAATACAAATACAACAAACATCAACACTCTAAATGCTAAAGTAGATACTAATGTTACAAATATTACTAAAGTAGATAATCGTGTAACTGAAGTAGCTAAACAAGTTAATGAAAATGCACAATTAACTAAAGCTGTTGGTACTCTAGCATTAGAAAATCATGAAAAGGTTAGTGTATTAGGTTTACAAGTAAATAAAAATACTCAAGACATTGCTGATGTAAACACTAAAGTTGATGAAAATGTTACATTAACTAAGAACATTGGTGCTATTGCATTAGAAAACAATGAAAAAGTTAATGTATTGGGCTTGCAAGTAAATAAAAATACTCAAGATATCAGTACATTAGCAGAAGCTGCAAATTACAGCTTGAAAGCTTCCAACATTGCATTACAAGATCATGCAACACTTGTTCAACATGATGCACAAATCGCAGAAAACTCTCGCCGCATTAGCAGCGTAGAACGCGATGTTAAAGTTGTAGGTGCTAATGCAGCAGCATTAGCAGCATTGAAACCTATCGAATACCACGAAGGTCAAAAAGCTCAAATTATGGCAGCTGTTGGTACTTACAAAGGTAAAACATCTACTGCATTGGGTGTAGCACATTATGCAAATCCTGATTTATTAATCCATGCTGGTGCTGCTTATGGTGGTGACCATAGCGTAATGGCAAATGCTGGTGTAACAATCGGTATTGGTAATGCTCCTACAGCTCCTAAAGCATCCCCTGCAACTGTAAAAGTTCTTGAGGATCAAGTGGCTGATTTGCAAGCACAAAACAAAGAAATTCGGGAACTTCTTGATAAAGTGATTGCACAACAACCACAACAAGCTCCAAAAGCAGCTGTAAAAACAACTAAATAATATGCCTCCCAACCGATGGGTTACACTATAATCTATCGTAGGTATAGAAACCGCGTAGCAGAAATGCTACGCGGTTTTCTTTTTGTGTGGATTTGTGGTGATTGTATTCCTATATTTCGTTTAATTAAAGTGTAATAGAGCTTATGGGGATATTGTGGTGGGGATTGGATGCAGATAAAACTAAAATCTGGCACCTGGTGGTGGGCAGTGGTTTTTATGATTCGATTATTATTTAATTTCGAACATATGTATCTAAGAAAAGAGGAGAAAAATAGAGATTATGAAAGAAAAATATAAAAAAGTGGGATAAAAATGGATTTTTTATTGTGATTGGTGGGGAATTGTGGTAGAATTTACCATATAGTGGTGGATAAGGATTAGTAAAGGGCGGTGATACGTATGTTCATGGGAGAATATAATCACACCATTGATACAAAAGGGCGGATGATTATACCTGCGAAAATACGTGAACAACTAGGCGATTTGTGCATTGTCACAAAAGGCTTAGATGACTGCTTAGCTATTTACACCCAAGAGGCGTGGAAGAAAATTTCTGATGCCTTACAATCACAATCCTCCACTAAAGCTAGTGTACGTGCCTTAAAACGTTTTGTTTTCGGTAGTGCTGCTGAGCTTGAATATGATAAACAAGGTCGTGTCCTCATTCCTGTACCACTACGTGAATATGCGAGCCTTGATAAACAGGCCGTTATTGTCGGTGCTGGGGATCACGTTGAAATTTGGAGCCGCGAAAAATATGATTACTATGATGATCAAGTGGCTGAAAGTATGGAAGAACTTGTTGAAGGTCTAGAAGGGATTATGTTATAGGAGGCTATGATGGATTTTAATCATACCAGCGTACTTTTACGCGAAACGGTGGACTCCGTCGTAACTAATCCAAAAGGCATCTATGTGGACTGTACCTTGGGTGGTGCAGGACATGCCCATGCTGTGGGTGAGATGCTAGACCCAGAAGGCATGATTATAGGGTTGGATCAAGATGAAGATGCGTTGAGCGTAGCTCGACAGCGTTTATCTGATTTAACATGTCAGGTATTAACAATACCGACGAACTTTTCTAACTTAAAAGAAGCCCTCCATAATGAGGGCATCTATGAAGTAGATGGATTTATCTTTGATCTTGGCGTATCTAGCTATCAACTGGATACACCGGAGCGTGGCTTTTCATATATGAATGATGGGCCACTCGATATGCGTATGGATAAGGACGCACCATTAACGGCAGAAGAGGTTGTTAATGAATATGATGCTGAAGCATTATTGCAAATTATCCGTGACTATGGTGAAGAGCGATGGGCTAAGCGCATTGTTGAATTCATCATTAATGCACGTCAAGAAAAACGAATTACCACTACTGGTGAGTTAGTTAGAATTATTAAGCAAGCAATACCTGCGAAGGCGCGTCAAGATGGACCGCATCCGGCAAAACGGACGTTCCAAGCCATTCGCATTGAAGTAAATAGAGAATTAGCTATCTTGCATGATAGTTTTGTAGATGCTGTATCCATGTTGAAACCAAAGGGGAAAATTGGGGTTATCACATTCCACTCCTTGGAAGATCGAATTACAAAACAAACTTTCAAAGAGTTGAGTACAGCATGTATATGTCCTCCAGAATTGCCAATGTGCGTATGTAACCACAAGGCGGTTGTGAAGGCGAAGAATAAGGCTATAGAGCCGAGTGCAGGGGAGATTGAGGTTAATCCGAGGGCTAGAAGCGCAAAGTTACGCGTAGCCGTCAAGTTGTAGAATTGGAAGGGGTTAGTGTTTATGTTAGCGAGAAAGGCTGTTGTGGGCCAAGTTAAAAGCGATGTGTTGGTCGCTTCACAAGGGAGAAAACGTAGTGCAAATGTGGCTCTGGATTTGAGCCCTATGATGTGGCAGGTTGTATATGGTATTGCTGCATTGGTTGCATTTTTGCTTATCATGATGGTTATGAATGCGTACAGCACAAAATTAGGCTATGAAGTAGTTAAAACACAGCAAGCTGTAGTACAATTAACAAAGGATAATGATGCGTTGGATGTTGAAGTGGCTTCTTTGAAGTCTCCTGTTCGTATTCAACAAATCGCAGAACAACAACTAGGGATGGTTTTGCCTGATTCTTTTGTTTATAGTACAAAAAGCGCTGTTACTGAACGTACTGTACAAGAGAAACAGCAAATTATAGACTAGCAGGCAAAGCAGCTCGTATTGGGCTGCTTTCCTTTGCGTGTAAAGGAGATTGTATATGAAACAATTACAAGATATAGTAAAAACCTTGGAAACACCGCATGTAGAAGGTAATACAGCTGTTGAGGTGTTAGATATTACGGCTGATTCTCGTGCAGTAAAAGCAGGTAGCTTATTTATTGCGCTAGATGGTGCCACTGTAGATGGTCATAATTATGTAAATAAAGCCGTTGAAGCTGGTGCTGTAGCAGTACTTGTATCTAAGCCAGTAGAGGTGAGTGGTGATGTTTGTGTTATCACTGTAGAGGATACTCGAAAAGCTATGATGGCTTGTGTACCATATTTCTTTGATTATCCAGCAAATTCCATGCGTATGATCGGTGTTACTGGTACTAATGGTAAAACGACTACAACTCATATGATTCGTCATATTTTGAAAGCCCAAGGCCATAAAGTAGGCGTTATTGGTACCGTTCATATTATGATTGGTGATACATCCTATCCAATTCACAATACAACACCTGATGTAGTAGATTTACAACATATTCTTCATCAAATGGTAGAAGAAGGCGTTACCCATTGTGTCATGGAAGTATCTTCTCATGCATTAGCATTAGGTCGAGTTTCTGGTGTTGAATATGATACAGCAGTATTTACGAACTTGACACAAGATCATTTGGACTTTCACAAGACCTTTGAAAATTATTTGGCAGCTAAGTGTAAATTATTTGAACAAGTTAGCGCGCCGAACCAAACTAAATCTGGTAAAGGGGCTATCATCAATATCGATGACGAATATGGTCATCGTGTAATTGAAAAAACAACGGCGCCTATCATTACATACAGTATTGATGGTAAAGGAACATTGAATGCTCATGATGTTGAAATGACTCCTAAATCTAGTCGTTATACTGTATCCTATAATGGCAATGACTATACAGTTGCTATGAATACAACTGGTTTGTTTAATGTATATAATACATTGGCTGCTATTGGCGCTTGTCTATTAGAGGGTATCTCTATGGAAGATATTGATAAGGCATTGAAAACATTTAGCGCTGTGCCTGGCCGTTTTGAACTTATTGAAGAAGGTCAACCATTTGCAGTTGTTGTAGACTATGCACATACACCAGATGGGTTAGAAAATATTTTGCAAACTGCAAAGGCTATTCAAGAAAATCGCATTATTGTAGTCTTTGGTTGCGGTGGTGACCGAGATGCTACAAAACGTCCTATTATGGGCCGTATTGCTGCACAATATGGTGATGTAGTATATGTTACATCTGACAATCCTCGTACAGAAGATCCTGTGCAAATTGTGAAAGATGTAGAGGTAGGCGTTAAAGAAGGACTTCGTGAAGGCTCTCACTATGAAGTTATCGTTGATCGTCGGGAAGCGATTCAACATGCAATACAAAATGCAAAACCTGGGGATATTGTACTAATTGCAGGTAAGGGGCATGAGGATTACCAAATCTTAAAGGATAAAACGATTCATTTTGATGATCGTGAAGAGGCGCGAGCAGCCCTCAAGGAGATCTAATATGGCAGAATTTACATTGTCTCAAGTGGTAGAAGCCACACAAGGGACGAGTGCACATACCGACAATATTAAGTTTTTAGATGTATCTACTGATACAAGAACAATTGAATCAGGCTTTTTATTTGTAGCCTTAAAAGGCGATACCTTTGATGGTCATGATTTTATTAATACAGCTATCGAAAAGGGCGCTACTGGTGCAATCGTAGAAAAAGGTCGTGCGGTGGACGGCATCGTATGCATTGAAGTAGATAATACATTGGTAGCGTATCAAAATTTAGCACGTTACCATCGTCGTCGCTTTGATATCCCTGTAGTCGCTATTACTGGTTCTTCTGGTAAGACTACAACAAAGGAAATGGTAGCTGCTGTACTCGGCACCGAATTTAATGTTTTGAAAACTGAGAAAAACTTTAACAATGAAATTGGTTTGCCAAAAACATTGTTGCGTTTAACTTCAGAACATCAAGCTTGCGTTGTTGAAATGGGTATGCGTGGCCTTGGTCAAATTGAGGAGCTTGCGTTGATTGCAGAACCAACTATGGGTATTATTACGAATGTTGGTACTAGCCATATTGAGCTATTAGGCTCTCGTGAAGCCATCGCACAAGCTAAAGGTGAGTTAATTCGTTGCTTGCCTGAAAATAGTGTGGCTATTCTCAATGAAGATGATCCATATGTTAAAGCTATGGATAGTCTTGCCAAAGGTAAAACTATTACCTATGGTATCGAACGTAATGCCACATGTATTGGCAGTCATTTGCGTTATAAAAAAGATGGTATTAAATTTACATGCAAATGTTATGATGAAGTATTTGATATCTTCTTGCCTATGATTGGTGAACACAATGTATATGACGCATTGGCAGCAATTGTAGCTGGTCGTGTGCTAGGCATTAAGTCCAATACGATTCGCAAGGGCTTAAGTGAATTTACAGGCACTCCTATGCGCCAAGAAATCGTACCATTTGAAGATATTGTTATCTTAAATGACGCGTATAATGCAAATCCTTCTTCTATGGCTGAAGCGATAAAAGCTTTGGGGCAGCTAGAAGGTAAACGTAAAATTGCTATGCTTGGTGATATGCTTGAACTTGGTGATTATACTGAACAAGCGCATCGTGAAATTGGTCAATTGCTAGCTGAAGAAGGTTATAGTGTTGTCTTCACATTTGGTGATGCTGCTGCCTTTATAGCTAAAGAAGCTAAAAAAGCAGGCTTAACTACATTCCGTTGTAATAGCCATTTGGAAATGGCCAATGCATACAGTGATATTCGCGAAAAAGGGGATGTTATCCTAGTCAAAGGCTCCCGTGGTTTGCGGATGGAACGAGTTGTTGAAGAATTGAAAGATCGTGAATAAAAGGTTACGGCTAGTTATATCTAGCCGTCATCTGTTTATTAATGAGTAGAGGATTCGTATGATATATCACATTCTATTAGCCTTCGTAGTAACCTTTATTATTACGGTAGTGCTAGGTAAATTTGCTATTCCTATGTTGCGTTCTTTGCACGCACAACAAAGTATTCGTGAAGAAGGTCCAGAAAGTCATCAAGCGAAAGCTGGTACACCAACAATGGGTGGCGCTTTCATGATGGTAGCCCTCGTCATTGGGGTTGCTTTATTTGCACCGTGGAATGTGGGTACTGGTATGTTATTATTCCTAACATTAGGACATTGTTTATTGGGCTTCTTTGATGATTTTGTAAAAGCTGTAAAAAAACGTAATCTTGGTTTGACAGCAAAGCAAAAATTACTAGGTCAATTTATTTTGGCTGCCATATTCTGTTACTGTATTACTGAAATTATGGTTATTCCTACCACATTGTGGATTCCTGTAGCAGATATTCACCTTCAATTAGGTTGGGCTTATTATGTATTGGCATTTTTAATTAT
This sequence comes from uncultured Veillonella sp., assembly GCF_905209685.1. Taxonomy (GTDB): domain Bacteria; phylum Bacillota; class Negativicutes; order Veillonellales; family Veillonellaceae; genus Veillonella. The sequence goes on from NZ_CAJLUB010000005.1 coordinate 31,716, forward strand.
CGTAGGTGCTACGAATGCCGTAAATCTTACAGATGGTCTTGATGGTTTAGCTAGTGGTACATCTGCTGTAGCTGCCATTGCCTTTTCCGTTATCGGCCTTATGGCTGCATCCACAACAAATTCTATTGGCGCTGAAAGCGTTGCTTACTATGGTGCCATTGTAGCCGCTGTATGCCTTGGTTTCTTGGTATACAATGTAAACCCTGCAAAAGTATTTATGGGGGATACAGGTTCTTTAGCATTAGGTGGCGCTTTTGCAGCGATGGCGATTCTTACAAAAACAGAGTTGTTACTCGTTGTAATTGGCGGTATTTTTGTTATGGAAGCGTTATCCGTTATTATTCAAGTTATTTCCTTTAAAACTCGTGGTGTACGAGTGTTTAAAATGAGCCCTATTCACCATCATTTTGAGTTGTCTGGTTGGGCTGAACAAACTGTTGTTAATCGCTTCTGGTTTGGTGGTGCTGTATTAGCTGTTATTGGTGTCATTTTAGCGACTATAACTTTGTAAGATAATACTTAACGGAACACGCAAATAATGGTATGCTTATAAGATAGGAATACATTATTTTTGTTGATAATTTAGGTGATATAGATGGAATACGGAGATAAACATATACTTGTTCTTGGTGCTGGTGCCAGCGGTATAGGCGCATCTTGGGTATTAGCTCAAGTTGGGGCCCATGTAGTGTTAAATGATTATAAGCCTGTTACACTGCCTGCAGATGAGGAAAAAAGACTTGTATCAGCAGGTGTAGATATTATTACAGGTAGACAAGATGAATCCTTGCTTGATGGCGTGGATCGCATTGTTATTTCTCCAGGTATTTCTCTAGATATTCCCATTGTAAAAGCCGCTCAAGCTCGTGGTATTGATGTGGTTAGTGAAGTAGAAGTAGCTTATGAGTTATCTAAATCGCCAATTGTAGCCGTTACAGGTACAAATGGTAAGACCACTACTACAACATTATTAACTAAGGTATTGGAAGGAACTGGAAAGCCAGTTCGCGTTGGTGGTAATATCGGCGATTCTCTTAGTGAAGTAGCTTATTCCATGCCAGCAGATGGTTTTTTGGTAGCTGAGTTATCCAGCTATCAACTAGAAACAATTAAGCATTTTAGACCGATTGGTGCTATTATGCTCAATATTACACCAGATCATTTAGCTCGTCATAAGACAATGGAAAATTATATTGCTGCGAAGGAACGCATCTTTGAAAATCAATTGAGCACAGATTTTATGGTGCTTAATATTGATGATCCTATTGTAGCCGACATGAAACATCGTGCACCTAGCCATATCCTTGAAATTAGTCAACATCAAGTGGTTTCAAATGGTGCTTACTATGATAAAGGACAATGTTATGTAACAAAGAATGGTATAGCAACACCTGTTATTGGTAGTGCTGATATCCACATTCCAGGTAGCCATAATATTGAAAATATTTTAACTGTTATCGCTTTAGCTTATGCGTTAGGTGTGCCGGTAGAAACCATTCATCGTATTATAAGCGAGTTCCATGGTGTTGAACACCGATTAGAACGAGTTAAAACTCTTGATGGAATTACATTCTATAATGATTCTAAAGCTACTAATGTAGATTCTGTTGTAAAAGCATTGGAATCCTTTAATCAATCCGTTATTTTATTAGCTGGTGGTCATGATAAAATGACTCCGTTAGAAGACTTTATGCAGCTTGTTAAAGATCATACAAAAGCTGTTATCTTTATGGGGGAAGCGGCGGATCGATTTGAAGCTGCTGCAAAAGAGGCTGGTGTTCAGCCTATTTATAGAGCTTCATCTATGAAAGATGCTGTAGAACAGGGTTATAAATTGGCTACCCAAGGTGATATTGTATTATTATCGCCAGCTTGTTCAAGTTTTGATTGGTATAGCTGTTTTGAAGAACGTGGCGATGATTTTAAAAACTGTGTTCATATGTTGCAAGAAGGGAGACACCATTAATGAAACGTATCATTATTTCAGGTGGTGGCACTGGTGGACATATATACCCAGCAATAACTATATATAAGGAAATTATGAAACAGAACCCTGATGCACAGGTTTTATATGTAGGAACGGAAAGGGGCTTAGAGGCTACCTTAGTGCCTAAAGAAGGCATTGAATTTACTACATTACCTGTACAAGGTTTGCAACGTAAATTATCTTTTGGTACGTTGGTGACGTTAGGCAAGTCTGCTTTTTCTCTTGTGAAAGCTAATGCAATCATTTCCAACTTTAAGCCTGATGTAGTTATTGGTACGGGTGGTTATGTTTGTGGTCCTATTCTTATGGCCGCAGCATTGCGCAATATTCCAACGTTGATACAGGAACAAAATGTCATTGCAGGCATTACAAATAAAATTTTAAGCCGTTTTGTTGATGTAGTTGCTATGGGCTACAAGGATGCAGAATCATCTTTTTCAAAGGCAAAACGCGTAGTATATACTGGTAATCCAGTACGTCCTGATGTATTAGTTGATACTAGGGAAGATGGACGTAATTATTTTAATTTAAGTGATGATACGTTCACCGTTCTTATAGCTGGTGGTTCTCGTGGGGCGAGAACTATCAATAATGCTATGATTGATGTACATAAGCATTTTCAAGGAACAGAAGGAATTAAATTAATCCATATTACAGGGGATGGGGAATATCAATCTGTGTTATCTCAGCTTGGTATTACCGATGGTGATGGTTTAGGTGATTCCTCATTGATCTTGCCATATTTGCACGATATGCCAAAAGCATTGGCGGCAGCTGATTTAGCAGTCTTTAGGTCTGGTGCTATCGGTCTTGCTGAACTAGCAGTTCGAGGTATTCCGTCTGTATTGGTACCATATCCATACGCAGCGGAAGATCATCAAACCTATAATGCCCGTATTTTTGTTCAAGAAGGGGCAGCGCATATGATTGTTGATCAAATGTTAAGTGCCCATGATTTGATAGGGGAAATTGAAATGTTTATGGCCAATCGTGATTTATTGTCACAAATGGGAGAACGAGCGTTGCAGTTAGGTAAACCTAATGCGGCTCATGATATTGCAAAGTTAGCATTATCTATTGCAAAGTAACAAGGAGAGGTTTTATGTTAGACGGTATTCATAAGATTCATCTTATTGGTATAGGTGGGTCTGGCATGCGTGCTATAGCGAATATTTTAATTCAAAAAGGTTATGACGTATCTGGTTCAGATGTAGCTGATTCTGCAGTTATTGAAAAGTTCAGAAATATGGGCGCTACAGTTCATATTGGTCATAATAAAGATTATGTAAAAGGCGTTGATGCTGTAGTTCGTTCTACGGCTATTCGCGAAGATAACCCTGAAATTGTAGCTGCTAAAGAGCAAGGTATTAAAATTTTACACCGTTCCGATATTGTAAAAGCTGTGTTAGACGTAACAGATGGCATTGCAGTAGCTGGTGCTCACGGTAAAACTTCTACTACATCCATGATTGGTCAAATTTTAGTAGAAGCAGAAGCTGATCCAACAGTTATTATCGGTGGTGAAGTAGATTATTTAAAAGGTAGTAGTTGTCTAGGTAAAGGCCATTTCTCTGTAGTTGAAGCAGATGAAAGTGATGGGTCTTTCTTGAAACTACGCCCACATACTATTGTTATTACTAACATTGAAGATGATCACATGGATCACTACAAAACAATGGATAATTTGTTAAATGCATTTTGTGAGTTTGTCGAAACGTTACCAGAATCTGGCAAAGCGATCGTATGTGGAGATAATGAGAATATTCGTTATGTTATGAGCCGTGTAAATCGTAATTTCATTACATATGGCTTAAGTGATAATAATGATTATGTAGCTAAAAATATTCACTATGTAGACTCTACTTTGGTATATGATGTATACCATAATGGTGTGAATGTTGAGCGCATTCGCTTACGAGTTCCTGGTGAACATAATGTATTGAATTCCTTGGCTGCCTTTGTTGTTGCTCATGATTGCTGCGGTGTAGAAACGCGCATTATCACTAAAGGTTTAGGTAAGTTTATCGGTGCAAAACGTCGTTTCGAAACAAAAGGTCACGTAGCAGGTGTGTGGGTTGTTGATGACTATGCTCATCATCCTACAGAAATTAAAGCAACATTGAAAGCAGCAAAAGAGTTGGAAAAACATCGTGTTATCTGTGTATTCCAGCCACATCGCTTTACTCGCACAAGCTTGTTAAAGGATGAATTTGCTACTGCTTTCACAAGCGCTGATGAAGTATATATGACAGATATTTATAGCTCTGGTG
>NZ_CAJLUB010000006.1 GCF_905209685.1 uncultured Veillonella sp.
CCGCACCAGATTCATAGACATAAACAACTTGTAATATATCTTTCTCTAAGGTTATAACAGATTGAATATTAAATCCTACAGGTAACAACTTTGGCATCTGTGGTGTTATATTCATATATTCTGCTGCTTCTTTAACTGTGGTAAACACATGTACAGGACTTGGCATAATAAAATTGGGTTCTGCAGGTTCAACGGAGATTCCACCAGTCATAGGCATGGAATCGCCTCCATTGGATGGATTATGAGCATTAGTAATGCTATAGGAACCAATAGTTGCCCATGCTAAAGAAGCCACTAATAATATCTTTATCCTTGTTGTCATAACAACAATCTCCGAAAATAAGTTTTGTAAAATTATATTTATCAAAATGCACTCAACAAGTATACCCTAATTGATATAGGATTTCAAGTAACTATTTCTTATGCACCATAAAGCCTGCTGCTTGTTGGTTCGCCATGATGGTTACATCAGAGATTTGCAAGCGTTTAGGTTGGTTTGTTACATACAATACTACATCGGCTACGTCTTCTGGTTGAACAGCCTCAATACCAGCATATACAGATTTTGCTCGTTCCGCATCACCGTGGAAGCGTACTTCACTAAATGGTGTTTCTACGATACCTGGTTGAATAGTTGTAACCTTAATATCTGTAGCAATCGTATCCATGCGAATACCATCGCTCAATGTCTTAACAGCGGCCTTTGTAGCGCAGTAAACAGCGCCGCCTGGATATGCATAAATACCAGCCGTAGAGCCCATATTTACAATATGACCTTCATTTTTATCAATCATGAAAGGCAATACCGCTTTTGTTACATATAAAAGGCCTTTCACATTGGTATCAATCATAGTCACCGCATCATCAACAGAGCTATCTTGGAAAGGATCAAGCCCTTGAGCAAGACCGGCATTATTTACAAGTACATCAACGCCACCAAAAGCCTCGATAGCTGCAGGAACCTTGCTTTCAACATCCTCACGACTACGCACATCAAGAACCAAAGTCTCAACACGTACGCCATATTCCTTAGACAAACGAGCCTGTACCTCGCCCAATAACTCAGCACGACGACCAGAAATCAACACATTATCCCCATACTTGGCATATGCCTCAGCAATACAAAGACCAATACCAGACGTTGCACCAGTGACAAAAACATTACGAGCCATAAAAGCCTCCTCATCATCAATCCGTTCTATTCTAATAAATTCATTATACCATTATAAAAAACAAAAAACGCTACCCCACCACCTATAAACAACAAAAATAGTGTATACATAGGCGCAGATAGGATTTAAAAGAATACATAAAGTGGCTTATGGATTTAGGGATATGATAATAAAAAGAGGATACCCTTTCCGAAAGCGACTTAGGTCACTATGGAGCCTTTCACTAATCCCTAAATGATATGCTGACGCATCTAGTATGTAAGGCAAAGATATTTGAGCTCTACTGTAGCTAGAAAATAAATAGGGATACCTATTCGAAGCCGCCTTGGGCGCTACGCGTACCACTCTTTCCATTCCCCCAAATGATATATTGACGCATCTGAAGGAAAAGCGCATAGAAATGAAAAAGGATTACCGTTCCGGAAGCGACTTAGGTCACTATGGAGCCTTTCGGGACGGTAATCCTTTGTAATCAGTTATATAGCTTTATTTCAGATGCGCCAACATATCATTTAACACTTCCATGCAATCCCCTACGATGCCATAGTTAGCATGTTGGAAGATTTCTGCGTTTGGATCGTTGTTAATAGCTACGATTGTGTCAGCACCGGAGATGCCGCTCACGTGTTGGATAGCGCCGGAGATACCAAATGCCAAGTATAGTTTAGGGCTTACAGTTTTACCTGTTTGGCCTACTTGGTATGGCAATTCAATCCAGCCTTTTTCAACGAGTGGACGTGTAGCACCTACTACGCCACCGATAGCTTCAGCAAGTTCGTAAAGTTTATCGAAGTTTTCTTTAGAGCCCATGCCACGGCCACCAGCTACGATGATATCCGCTTCTTGGATATTGTAACCATCTTTGCTGAACGGAATGAAGTCGAGGCGTTTCATGCGAATGTCTTCAGGCTTGAGATCAAATTGTTCAATTTGGATACGGCCCCAGCTATCTGCAATACGTTCAGGCTTTTTGAATACATTAGGACGTACGGAGCCCATTTGAGGACGATGGTTTGGAGAAATGATTTCCGCCAAAATATTGCCGCCCAAGGCAGGACGTGTCCATTCAACAAGGCCTTCATTTGTATCTACTGTCAAGATTGTACAGTCCGCAACAACACCGTTTTGCATACGACCAGACATGCGAGGCGCCAAGTCACGGCCATTGTTAGTGGCACCAATTAAGAGGATATTAGGCTTGTGATCCTCAAAGAAGTCTGTTAACACCTTAGTGTAGCCATCCGTTGTATAGTATTTCAAAAGGGGACTTTCAAAAACGTGAACAATATCAGCACCATGTGCTACCAGTTCCTCTGCTTCAGTTTGAACATGCTCACCAAGGAGCATAACTTGAACTAGCTGGCCCAATTCCTTAGCAATGCGGCGAGCTTGACCGATTAGTTCATACGTAACCGGATGTACCACGTCATCGATGGTATCGGCTACAACAAAGACGTCTCTATATTCATCAAAATTTGTTACGGCCATTACCGGTCACCTCCTTTAGAACCTTCATCACCTTTGGCAGCTGCTACCGCCTTAAACTCACTAGGGGACACGCTTTCAACAGATGCAGCCCGTTGTACAGGATCTTTTACATCTACGCCCTCATCATTATCCTCAACTACATCAACAGGTGCATCATTTGGCACCAATAAATGAGCAAATTTTTCAGGCTTAATATGATAAGCCAATTCAAGAACCTTTTTAGCCCCTTCCTCGATGGATGGCAACATTTCTACCTTGCCACGAAGAGGTGGTTGGTATACCTTGCGCACCCGCGTAGGGGAGCCGTTAAGACCGATACGACTTTCATCAATATCTGGCATATCGCGCAATGTAATATGAGAAATGGTATAACGTTTCGCATAAATAGAGCTCCAAAGACCTGGTTGGCGTGGTTCATTGAGTTCAGCTGTTGCTGTTACAAGCAATGGCAACGGAACCTCTACGATTTCATAGCCATTTTCATGTTGTCGTTTCACAACTGCTTTTTGCGCACCTTGATCAACGGATAGTTCACAGGCATAGGTAGCTTGTGCCATACCGAGTTCCTCTGCAATTTGAGGACCTACTTGTGCCGTATCGCCATCGATAGCCTGCTTACCGCAGAAGATAATTTGGAATTGACGGTTCATAGTCCGTTGAATATGACGGATGGCAGACGCAATGGTATAGCTAGTAGCCAATGTATCGGCACCACCGAATGCGCGATCTGTAACGAGTACTGCATCATCGGCGCCGAGGGACAAACACTGGCGAAGCGCTTCTTCAGCCTGTGGAGGGCCCATGGATAAAACGGTCACACGACTACCTTCATATTGGTCTTTCACCGTAAGAGCCGCCTCTAACGCATGCATATCGTCAGGGTTTACAATACTAGGCAAGCCTGTGCGGATGAGATTATTTGTTTCCGGATCCAGCTTAATCTCAGATGTATCTGGAACCTGTTTGATACATACTAATAACTCCATACACTCACCCCTGTCTAAATTCTACGCCCTTAGCGTTATGCGGATATTTCCATGTTTTTACGATTGTTTCACCACAAAGAACGCGGCATGTACCGCACTCTAAGCAACCAGCGAAATCAAAGGCTAAATCGCCATTCTCTTGTAATGTATATAGACCGGCAGGACAGCCGTTTACGAGTTTCATTTTCTCTTCGTGGCTAAAACCAGCGCCATCCACCAAGATATGAGGAGACGTTTCATCTACATAATATTTATTGGCGCCCAAACGCTCTTCTAATTTCATAGGGAACGCACCCCTTTCCATGCATCACGAATCAATCTGAATAGGCCTACATCCTTGACGCGGCGTAACAATTTTTTCATCAATGGCACCGCACCATCACCATTTACGGTGAATACATCACGCATAAGATTGTTTACAAATACAGGGTACTCATTAAAAATACGCGGATTAGAGGCCAAGAATTTCGGCATATTTTTATACAATTTCATATCGCGACGCAACCAAGATGCCTTGATTTGTTTTTCGTACAATTTAGTAACGCGGTCCATATTTTCGTCGCGTAACGCCACATTGACCGCCTCAGCCGCGCACATGCCGGACTCGATAGCCAGATCCATACCACGAATCGTATACCCTAGATTCATACACATCCGCGCCGCATCACCAACGATGATGTAACCCTTGCCGCCCAATTTTGGCATCGCTTTATAACCGCCTTCAGGCACAAGATGCGCGCTATGTTCCTTTAATTGACCATTTTTCAAAAGCGGTGCAATTCTAGGATGACTGGTGAAAGCCTCCAACATTTCGTCAACTGATTTATCCGCCAAGCCGATGTCCTCAAGGCCTACTACCATGCCTACGGAAAGGCTGTCCTTGTTCGTATATATAAAGCCGCCGCCTAGTAGACCATCTGTCATATCGCCCAACGTGAGCCATGCCATGCCTTCATCACTAGATAACATAAGGCGATTCTCGAGGTCCTCTTTTTTGAATTTATATACCTCTTTCACACCCACAGCCATCGTCTTAGGATCGGTCGGGCCAGTTAAACCAGCCTCTTCTAAAAGCACTGTGTTAGCACCTTCAGCGATGATAACGAGTTTTGCATACACCTCATCATCGTGACAACGTACACCTACAACGCGACGTTTTTTACCTTCCCCTTCGGTGATGAGTTCCGTTACCTGTACATTAGAAACGAGCAAAGCCCCTTTCTTCTCAGCCTCTTCGGCCAGCCATTTATCGAATTTAGCACGCAACACAACATAGGATTCTTCATTTTCTTTCACATCTTGGTAACTATATTCAATGGTCGTCATCTCATTGCCAGCGCCGATGGAAATGCGTTCCTTTGTCACCTTTCTTTCAAGAGGCGCACGATCTCTAAAATCCGGTACCAATTTCTCTAGAGAATGCGTATAAATACGACCACCCATCATATTCTTAGCACCTGGCGCCATCCCGCGCTCAATGACCAACACCTTCACACGCTGCTCCGCCAAACGTAACGCCGCTGCAGCACCCGCCGGCCCTGCCCCCACGACGATAACGTCAAATCTCTCATTTCGATCTATTGCCATATACTCAGCTCCTTTTTATGAAAGCCTAACTTACATAAGTCTATATATTATATATTCACGATACAGATTGAAAATACCTTTTTAACATAGCACATGTACATGAAAATTTTATAAGAAAATAAAAAAGGGGCCTTTCCCCTCTCACACCTAAAGTTTTTGGAGAGGCAATGGGGACTGCCAAAAGCTGACTTTGGCCCTGCGTAGCCCGAAGGGCGAAGTCAGACCCGGCCGGTGGAAGATTTTGGCAGTTCACATTGCCAACCCATAAAAATTAGCGTATGATAAATGTAAGTAATAATCTCTATACGGAGCAAGACGCGTATATAATACGACCGCATAATGCAAGACCACGGTCAAAGTAAGGCACTCAACATTTTGGTATTTACCTCAAGGAGGCCATATGGATCCGCAAAGAATTCTGAAAGCATTATCCAATCCACATCGGTTAGATATTATATTGTGGCTAAAGCACCCAGAGCAAGAATTCGGTGTTCAAGTACACTCTAAAACTCTCATCGATTTTCCAAACAGCGTTAGCGTTAAGAGTATTCAAAAACGCTGTGGTGTATCACAATCGTCTGTATCTACATTTATGACTATGTTAGAGCGTGCATGCCTTGTGGAATCGCGAAAAATTGACCAATACACCTATTATAGGCGCAATGAAACAGTTATCCGCGAGTTTGGCGAATGGTACAACAAAGAAGTATACATCCAAGCCGATAATATCGACAAATTGTTGGAAACAGTAACCTTAGACGACACATCCTATCCATCAACAGAGGATAGTTCTATGCTAAATCAACAACAAAGCATAGGCATATCTACTAAGGGACTAGACTATGAAAAAGATAATACCTAAACACAACTCCCTATCATTGCTTTATAGGGAACAATAAAGGAGCTATACTGCTAGAGGGTATCCTCAGCAATATAGCTCCTTTTACATTTATTTTTCTGCTCCATCGATTCTCTCCCTTACGCGACGAAAAACATCGGTGCCAGAGAATCTAACTTTACTTTCTTTTGCTGCAGAATCAGCCTCGTCTAATGCATACTCAATAGAGTCTGTTAATGCAGCATATAGTTCTATATCCATTTTATTTATCGTTGTGCTTCGTATGCTCTAAATAGTTTAGATAGCAATACAGGCGCTAGTTTTAAAAGATCTGGGTTTTCGCAGAAGGATATGCGAAGTTGTGTCTTACCAGGATTGTGTTCCCTATCGGCACCACTGTAGAATCCGTTTAGTGGAGCCATAAGCAATGTATAGTCATTGCCATCATCCAAGGTCACACGGCCGTGTTCAGCACACCAAGCAGCAAATTCTACGCCGTCAAAGCCAGGTTTTGCTACATTGCGTACATCGATAACGAAATAGATGGACGCTTCTGGATTAGAGATAATGAAATCTGGTTCTACCTCTTTAAATCCCTTGTGAAGTTCAAAGATCATTTCGCGATAGTAATCACGTTGTTGCTCATACCAGTTATGAAGATCAGCGTGGCTTTCATGAGCCAAGGCACCAAAAATATATTGACCAAGCGTATTAGCACTGAGATTCGCCGTATATTCAGCAACAGATTTTTCATAGCACAACGCATTGTCTGTAATGATGGCGCCAATGCGAAGGCCACAAGCATTCCAAACCTTAGAGGCCGTTTCAAGACTGATACGACGACCTTCGATACCTGGTACATCCTTATTCGTCAATGTCCAAATACTAGATGTTTCCTTGCCTTTTTCGTAGGCCAATTCACGATAGGCTTCGTCGGAAATAATCCATAAATTATATTTTACGCACAAAGATGCATATTCAATCAAAGTTTCCTTGCTGAATAGTTGACCAGTTGGATTGTCGTAAGGAATAATCAACAATGCCCCTGGTTTTGTTTCTATAATACGTTTTTCCACGGTTTCAATGGATGGCAATTCAAATTCACCATTCTCATTCAGGCGTCGTTCTACGGTTACCGTTTTACGACCAATGCGATGACCTACCGCATCGTAGTTCGTGTAGGACGGATTGAACATCAATAGAGGACGTTCCTCTTCACCTGCACCGCCACAAACGCCAAGCATGATGATTTCCATCGCCATGGACGCACCATCTGTAACGAGTACATTAAGGCCTGTTGTATCGAAACCTTGGCTACGCAAAATATGCAAGAATGCTTCACGACATTCATCGGTACCCGTTGTTGGTACATAGGGTACGATGCCTGTACTGAAAGGACTATTTGGTCCGCCTAGAGTAAATAGTCGGCGCTGCATGGCGGGATGCATAGGACGCATAACATTACCAATAGAACCGTTAACTAAAATAGGTGGGTTCTTTCGCTCTAAAAATTTAATTTGCCCCATGCGGATCCCCGACGGCTTGCGAGCCATCATATACGGGGATAAAACCGGTAGTTCCATACAGAATCCAACTCCTCTAAATAAACGCCTTACACAAAAATAAGGCTGTAATACGCATACATTGATATATATAGATACATTCTATTATAGTGCTTTTACAAGAGAAAATCTATAGTTTTATCATTATAGCTTACAGCCTTATCAGTTTTTTTACTTATGCGATGAATTAGATGGTAACTTCAACACCTAAGCGGAAGTTGCGACCTTGGCCTGGCCACCAATCACCTGCATTACCCCAACGTACGTTAGATTGTTCTGCGTAGTATGTATCAAATAGGTTATTAACGCGACCAAATACAGTCACATTTTCACGCACGCGATAGTTAGCACTAATATCAGTAATCCAATACGTTGTACGAGGGAAGATATTAGCCGCAGGACCTGGACGGTCGATGACACCGCGAATATCCAAATGAGCATCCCATTTAGCATCATTGTAATCGAGACCTGCATTAACTGCATGTTTAGGCACATACCCATCGCGATTAGCTTTGCGAGTTGGTGTAGCATCAATATGAGTATATGTATAACCGAGGCGGGCAGATAAATGTTTCGTTAACTGTTTACGTACATCTGCATTGATACCATGCGCTTTTTCTGTATCAAAGTTTTGATATTGAACTGTACCCGTCGCAGGATTTGTTGCCCAACCAATTTTATCTTTTGTACTGCGACTAAAGAAGCTGAGATTGCTATTCCAAGTTTTACCGAATTTATGATGAACACCTACGCTCCATTCATGACCTGTTTCAGGTTTCAAATTGCGATTTCCATATGTGCCATCAAAGAGTTGGTAAGGTGTAGGGGCCAAGAAATATTCTTTATACGCTGCATATACATTCGTTTTAGCATTCACATCGTAGCCAACGCTAATGGATGGCGATGTATGTGTACCAAATGCAGAATGGTGGTCAACACGAACACCTGGTGTTACCGTCCATTTTGGAGCCACTTTCCACTCATCTTGAAGGAAATAAGACGTATTCGTAAGCTTGATACCACCCATGTTAACAACCTTATCTTGGCGCCAATCAAAACCGCCAACTACGGTATGATCTTTCGCTTTATACGTCACTTGATCGCCAAACGCACGAGTCTTAATATCTGTTAAATAACCATCATATTTAGTTTTATAATGATTATCTAATACGTACAATTGATGGCTCCAACGTTTGTTGATGTTATTATTCCAAACTGCACGGAAGGAATCACTTGCTTCTGTACCGTAACGAATGTGATTAAGGGCACCCATATGGTCAGAGTACATCGCCTCACCGCGATATGTATCATAGAATACCTTCACATCATTTTTGTCATTGATTTTATTGCCTACCATGAAGGAACCAGTATGGCTGTTGCCATGTTGCGGAATGCGTATGCCATGACCATCTTTATAGGACCCGATGATATCTTTTTGGTACCCTACACGCCAGTACCAATCCTTTTTACTACCTTCATTCAAGAGAGCGTATTGTTCTAAATCATTGCTGCCGCCCATCATGCGAAGCTTAGTTTGAACACCTTCCTCAGGTTTTGCAGTGATTACGTTCACAACACCACCGATAGCGCCAGAACCGTATAATGTAGAACCGGCACCGCGTTGTACTTCAATACGGTCGATGCTAGACATATCTTTCAAAATTGTCATCGGTGGATTCACACCAGCCGCGCCCATATTGATGCCGTCCACTAAATATAGTACTTGGTCGGAACCATTGATACGGAACGCATTAGAATTCGTGTAACCTACGCCACCACCATACGTATTGATATCTACACCTGGTACAATACGCATCGCTTCATTCATGTTAGTTGCGTGACGTTCGCGGATATCATCGCCTGTGACTACACCTACGCTAGCTGGTACTTGTGAAAGCTGTTGTTCACTACGCGTTGCAGTAACGACAATGGTATGAGAATCTTGTGCATCAGCAGCTAATACGCTAGGTGCACTAATAGTGCTACCAAATACAAGAGCTAATCCCACATATAGAGATAAACGTTGTTTCTTTGATACTTTCATAAAAACCTCCACACACATCAAACTATAAATTACATACTATAAATATTTTGTGCCATAGATACCATTGCTCGAGTCATAAATTGAGAATAACTCATAACCTGCGAGGAATCTACAAGGTACACACGACGATTGGCGATGGCCTTAACGCCCTGCAAAGCAGGATCAGAGTAAAGCTGCTCTGCCGTTGCTGGCGTAGTGCCATCTGATGTATAGGCCACAGAAGGAATAAAAATGATATCAGGGTTAGATTTTATTAAATCCTCTCTCGTCCCATTATCAAAAGGGCCTAACCCTATTTGAGTGGCTGCATTATTTACCTTCAAATAGTTACACATATCATCAAAGGTTGAACCCTTGCCGCCTGTTAAACCAAATTGGGAATAAAACGCCACCAAAGGACGTTCTCCACTATGCTTATTGGTCAATTCTTCTACAGTTTTCAAATCTGCATCCATGCTGGCAATCATGGATTCATCAGATGCATGTAATAGACCGGCAATCTCATGAATAGTAGCTTTTGCTTCTTGTACCGTAGTAGGCGTTTTATATACATAAACAGGAATCTGCATATTGCGCATTTCCCCAATCGCATCTGGAGACATCCAATTGGGTACTAATACTAAATCTGGCTGTACAGAGAGCATGGACTCAGCAGATGCTTTCACATGTTTCTCTACCTTAGCCGACGCGTCGGGCACATTATTAGGTACCGTACCAACAGCGGCTACGCGGCTTGGATCAACCAAGGATAGGACTATATCCTCTGTGCTAGCAGCGATAGGAACGATGCGCTTAGGTTCAGTCGGCACCGTAACAACAGTGCCGGTACCATCCGTCACCTGATGTGTAGCGCCCGTAGTTCCCAGCTGTTTAGGACCACAGCCGAACACCAGAAGTACCATCATGACTATGGTACATATAATAGATATTCTTTGTTTCATACTAACGACCTTCTATAACACCTTCTATGGAAATATATAAGGACTGCAAATTCTCTAGCATCTTTGGAGATGCATCCCAGTAGCCACGTTGAGCGGCTTCTAACAAAATTTCCGCAATGCGCTGCAAGGCCCACGGATTTACATCACGCATCCAGTCTTGCACCGTTGTATCTAAAGCATACTTGTTAGCATAACCTTCATAGACCCAATCGGGCACTATATCGCTCGTCGCATCCCAGCCAAAGCTATGGGATACCACATTGGACATATCCGATGCACCTTTGTAACCATGATTCATCATGGCTTGAATGAATTTCGGGTTTTGTGTTTCCCCTTGCACAACGCGACGCAGCTCATCCGACAAGGACCGCATCACAACGCGGCTACGGTCGGTGCTATCCCCCACATAGGCGCGAGGCGCACTGCCCTTTGCAGTCCGCACGGCTGCAATGAGACCACCATGATAGCTATAATAATCGTCTGCACTCAGAATATGCGTTTCTCGATTATCTTCATTTTTAATGGTCACATCCATGGTCGTTAATCGACGTTGGAATAGCCTCATATCCTGAGGAATATCCTTGTGTATATGAAAGCTACTCCACTTGCTATACACTTGCGCAATATCTTCTACGGATTGCCAATTTTTACCTTCTATCAAGGCGCCTACACCGGTGCCATAGGCCTGTGGCGGGTCACCGAAGATACGGAGTCGCGCCTTTTTAGTAGCCAACAAAGGATCCTCACCTTGCTCCACGAGCCAATCTACATCATCGTGAATATGCTTTTTCACATAGTTATCTTCTAGTGGTTCATCTAAGTCTGCCACCAGTTCAACAGCCTTGTCGAGCCAACTAATGGCAGTAGGCATCATATCTCGAATGAGGCCACTGATGCGACCCATTACGTCGATACGAGGTCGTTGTAATTCTTCTAAAGGAATCACCTCTAGGCCTGAAATGCGACCATTGGACTGCCATTTAGGGCGAACGCCCAATAAATAAAGAAATTCCCCTAAACACTGGCCGTGACTTCTAGAGTTGCTACTAGCCCAGAGAATGATGCCTACCGTTTCAGGGTACCGTTGTTCGTTTAAGATATAGTCAGCAATGACTTGGTCTGCCAAGTCTATCCCTAGCTGATAAGCAATCTTTGTGGGTAGTGCCCGTTCATCGAGGCCATAGAAGTTACGCCCCGTAGGCAATACATCAACTTGACCGCTGGAAGGAGCTCCACCAGGGCCGGGTTCAACATATTTTCCCTGCAAGCCCTGCGAAATGGATGTAACCTCATTCTTTGTTTGCCCTAATTTAGGTATATACTCGCGCACAATGACTGCGGCCAAAGGCGCTAGCCGTTCTGGTACTGTATAATCTGGTGTATTCACCACATACCTTACAAACGCACGCAGTTCGTTCCAAATTTGATCAATGATGTGACTATAACGAATCACCTCGTCATTTACGTCCCCTGCATGTTGCTCTATATAGGACCAATCATAACCTAATTCTTCGGCTAAGATTTCAAGACCCGATGCAATATCCCCTTGTGGCGTCCGTACAATGGCGGTAATAAATTCCTCTAGCTCTACACCTTCAGGTCCCTGCCCTAAAATGTGCAAGCCATTTCTCATCTGCATATGCTTTAGGTCGCTTAACTTTTCATGGACAGCTGTAATAAGATCGTCCATCCCCATTGCAGCGCCTTGTTCTTCATCGATGAGATGACACGCCATGGCTTTCTCTCGAATCACGTTCTCTATATCCGATACACTCTCAGGATGCTCTTGCTCAAAATGACTATGCTCATCGAGTAAGGCTTCTAGTTCTTCAAACTCATCATATAGACCAGCCGTCGTCATCGGTGGCGACAGGTGCCCTACTAAGCAAGCGGAGCTGCGCCGTTTAGCCTGTATCCCCTCACCTATGATAGTCGTCCAGTACGGGTAAATATTAGGTAACGAGGATATACCAATTTCAGGATAGCAACTAGCACTGAGGCCTGCTCCCTTGCCTGGAAGCCATTCTAAGGAGCCATGAGTTCCTACATGGATGACTGCATCTGCTTCGAAGACGTTCCGAACCCAATGGTAGAAGGCCAAGTACTGATGCGGTGGTGGCAAACAGGGATCGTGGTAAATGGCAGATACATTCTCCCCAAAACCACGAGGTGGTTGCACTGTAATCCATAGATTCCCATTGGAAAATCCAGGGATAATAACCTCATCATCGTAGACGAATACATCTCCAGGCGCCGCGCCCCAAGACTCGATCATAGACTTTTGCGTATCTTCTGGCAGCGTTTCAAAATATGCTTTGTAATCAGCACTACTCAAACGCCCTTCTGCAGAAGCTAAGAGCTCATCAGTGAGCATAGACCTGTCATTCGTCATATGAGATGTGACTATATCCATCAACTCTGCACTCGTTTCTGGCACAGTATCTACGGTATAGCCCTCATCTTGCATACGCTGTAATAGTCGTCGTACCGATTCAGGTGTATCAAGTCCTGCAGCGGACCCAATATTGGAATTTTTAGGCGGATAGTTATGCAAGATAATAGCTACCTTTCGCTCCGATACTGGAATATGTCGTAATTTAGACCATTTAATGGCCCGCTCTACAATAGCAGCAATGCGTTCTTTTACAGGTAGATACACATAGTGACCACGCTCATCAAAGGTTTGACACGCCACGACGCCCCCCTGAATGACGCCATCGAGCTCAGGTTGTGATATAGATAAATTCACGTCCAAAGGCGTCACGCCTTGCGGGTCTGCAGCCCAGGTTTTCTCATCCATGTATATGGTATAGCCCTGAATGATAGGCACATCCTGTAACTTTAATTCCTCCAAAGTTTGCGCCCCTAAGGACTGATAGGAGAATTTACAAGTATTTATGAGCACGTCAAAGGGGAACTGGTCCTTACCGAAAAGGTAATTCATGGACAGCTTCATATTCGGAATGCCTACACGAGGATTGGAACCATATTGCCCATAAAAGATAATTGGGTTGTAACCATGTTTATAAATCTCTTCAAACAAGGCCTGTTGGTAATAAATATCCCCCATAATCCATTCGTCGCGATAGAAATACACCGCGATGGACGGCCAATCCCGATGTCCTTCGGCATCCATGAACTCATCATAGGTTTCGTAGATGTTTCCATCGCGGCCCATGATGGCTTGCCACGGAATGTGATCAGGTTCCTCCCATTCGGAGATCGGTTTTGTACTGAAAGCACCGTTAATAAGGCGCACATAGTTCATGACGCCACTGGTGCGGCGATAGCTTTCAAGAAATCTCCGTTGATTTTCGTCTATATTGCGATAGAGAATATCTGTTTTCTTAGGCTCTACCACATCAATCCAATACTTAGGATGATGCGCATACAGCCAACGCTCTAGACGTTCTAAAAATGGCGAATCTAAGCCAACCCCCATATTCGTTACGAGAACGACATCTGCAGCGCGTAGGCGGCTTTCAAAATCCTCATCCCAAAGGGGCTGTTTTTTCATATTACAGATGTCCACCTCACCCTGTATTAATTCAGGATAGGTGGCAACAGCCTGTTCTATATATTGGATTTGTTTTCCTAAATTAGAAATATACATGAGACGACTCATGATCTACCTCCGCGATACTCGTAAAATACCATCCGCCGTAATAGTATCCATGGCGTAATAACTGCCATTCATTAATTGACATAGTTCCTTAGCAAGGCCTAGCTTGATAAAGCCCGTTTCCGTATCAATAACGATACAATCTACAGGCAAGGTTCCAAGAATACGAGCCCATTGTTTAGCCTCTGCTACGGGATCCTCAGAATCCCCCGACGTAGCACGTCCATCGGTGATACATATAATCTGAATGCGTTCTGCCCGATGGGCACGCAACAATCTATCGCACATGGTGTAGGCCATGCGTAAACCGTGAGCTAATGGCGTCTTACCACCTGTAGGCATGGACGCTAATAGTCGCTCTGCGCGCTCTACGCTACGCGTGAACGGCAATAACACCTCTGCCGATTCCTTGCGAAAAGCAATGAGCCCTACTGAGTCACGGTGAATATAGGAATCCCTTAAGAGGCTCAAAATAGCGGATTTCGTGGCCTCCATGCGATGACGTGCCGCCATAGAACCGCTCGCATCCACCACAAAGAGCTGGTATGCACCAATACGTTTTTCTCGAGCTTTACGGCGATAGTCCTGTGGTTTTATCACTATAGATAATTCCTTAGATTCTTGCTGTTCTAATGGCAGAGACTCCGTAGATTGTATTTCTTGTTCCACCTTAACAGCAGCTCGCAACCGTTGGTAGGGTGCTGCCGCTCGCAATGTATCGACTAAGGCCAAGTCCTCAAGAGCATATTCATCTTGATAGGCTCGAATCATGCGCCCTCGAGTATCATTTGTTTTAGTCATGAGTCGACGACCAGAACCCTTGCGATACTGGCGGTCTACCGTCTTATAAGACTGTAATTTCCAATGAAACATCTGGTTAGCTATACGGGCAACAGTATCAGGCAAAGATACAGAAGATAGCCCGTTAGATACATCAGCATCAGTGCTTCTTGAATCAGAACTATCAGGTTCCTTAGAGTTAGCGTCATTAGTGCCGCTCGTTTCTTCTTGATTAGCGTTGCCGAATACGTCTTGATTAGACGCTCCATCTTCGGTACCACTTATATCATTATTGGAATTATCTAATTCATTGGGATTGGATTCATCACCATTAGAATCTTCTCCACCCGAATTACTCGAGTTATCTACATCAGAGTCCTCTGCTATTTCAGTATTTTTCTGCAACTGATTTTGGTCGTTTGTACTACTTCCATTATCCCCTTGTGATGATTGAGATTCTGATGCTTCATCTCGCTTCATACGATGGGGCAAAACATATAAAGCGGCTCGGTCTGCATGGATTGGCTTGCAGTACGAGCTGCCATCAAGAACTGCAAGAGATTTCATAACTTGCAGCAATATGTATTCTGCACCATGGCCTACGGTACGTGCTTGTAGTGCATAGGATATGGCTAGTGAAAGCATAGCATCCGAAACAGCAATATTCTGAACTCGTTTAGTAGCTATGAGAGATAACATATCTTCAGCTGAAATAACATCTATTGAGCTAGTTTCCTCCTCACATAGGGCACTATCCAAGTCTGATTGATTATCCCCTGCTATAGATGCTTCACCACATAGGATTTCTTCTCGATTTTGTTGCAAAATAGCAACTCGAGACTCTAGTGTAGGTGCAGCCATAGATACATGCACATCGACGAGTTCCCACTCCGCATCATCTAGTGTTCTATCTTCATGATTGATAGTCATGATGAGCAGTATTTGACGTCGCTTCGCCTCTACTAATAAGGCATGACGAACCTCAGGTGCCAGAACGTGACCATCATCGACAACCCAGCATCGAGTGCTAGTATCATCTAAAAGACCTGCGGACATAATCATCTTGCCCTGCTCTAGGGACGCTTCAAAATCGATAGTCTCTTGTAATTGTGAATTTTCTACATAAATAGGTATCAAACGATAGGGAAGATGCCACGCTTCGAGGCACTGGCGAAGGATATAACTTTTACCCACACCAGTACCACCAGAAATAATGAGAGTATGAATCTGATTGTTTACAAGGCCTATTTTGAGGGCCTCTTGTACAGATGTTTCCATAGCTAGCCCTCAAGCACAGCCGTTACCACTGTATCAATGCGGTCTTCATCGTGACCTTGCTCCTCAAATGGCAAACGACGTAAACGGTGCTTCAATGCTAATCGTGCTGCTATCTTAAGGTCGTCCACTATGATTTGATGGCGACCGTGAAAGGCTGCGTGTGCACGAGCGGTGTGCATCATCGTAATATCTGGACGATGACCATCAACGCCAACACCAATACTAATGCTTGCAATTTTCAACAACACCTCATCGGTGGGAATGATGCTTGGCAATAATTCACGAGCTTGTAATAAGCGTTCGTGTAATGCTTGTTCCGATTCCGCATAAGACGCTACGAAACTAACTGGGTCGTCGCCAAAAGCAAGACGGCGCTTGATAACCTCCATCCGTTGTGCTGGATCATGCTCACCATAGACCATGACGGATAAACCGAAACGATCTAGCAGCTGAGGTCTAAGGTCACCCTCTTCGGGATTCATTGTTCCTACGAGGATAAAGCGAGATGGATGAGAGTGGCTCACCCCTTCACGCTCTACCGTATTGACACCCATAGCTGCTACATCAAGTAAAATATCTACAATATGGTCATCTAATAGATTAACCTCATCTACATAGAGAATGTTTTGATGTGCTGCGTGCAAAATGCCTGGCTCAAAAGCTTTCACACCGTCCTGTAGTGCTTTTTCTAAATTGATAGACCCTACAACACGGTCCTCTGTAGCATTAATAGGAAGTTCCACAACGGTCATGGCCGTAGCCCCTGTCTCCATAGGCGGTAATAGGTTCGCCAAAGCACGGACAGCCGTAGATTTGGCAGTGCCCTTTTCCCCCTCGATTAACACACCACCAATGGATGGATTAATAGCATTGAGTAACAGGGCTAATTTCATTTCATCTTGGCCCACAATAGCAGTAAATGGATATAACATAAGCCTAACCTCATTTAGGATAGAAACATCTTATCTCAACTCATGATAAAAAATTTTATTTCAACGCAGGATCGATAGACATGTCTGTACTACCACCTGTTTGTTTAAAATCATCAATATTTGTAGTTCCCTTAGGAAATACAAAGATACGTTGTTGTTTAAAGTATGGATCATCGTAGACCGCTGCCGATAGATGGAATGCGTTTCGTAGATTCTCTGCAGTCAGCACTTCACGAGGCGTTCCTACATCTACGATGTGACCATCGCTAACTAAGACAAGCTTAGTACAATATTTAGCAGCCAATTCTAAGTCATGAACGACGATTAGAATCGTTTTCCCTTCGTCACATAATCTACGACCTTCGTGAAAGATATCATCAGCATACACCAAATCAAGAGCAGCCGTCGGTTCATCTAGTAATAGCACCTCTGTTTGTTGTGCCAGCGCCTTAGCTAGAAATACACGTTGCCGTTCACCACCACTAAGGTTTTGCACGGAGCGATGTCTCAGGTGATACACGCCTACCTCTTTCATCGCCTTTTCTACGATAGCTTTATCCTCTGGGCCCTCTTGTTGCCACCATTTCAAATAGGGATAACGCGCTGTCATCACTATATCAAAGGCTTCATAATCAAAGGAAACATTGACGGACTGTTGCATATACGCCACATGATGAGCGATATCCTTATCGCTCATGGAGGCAATGCTTTTACCATCCCATAAAACCTGACCTCCAGAAATAGGATAGAGTCCACGCAAGGTTTTTAACAACGTCGTTTTACCAGAACCATTAGGTCCAATAATGCCAACGAATTCACCACTATCAATAGAAAAGGACGCGTCCTTTAGAATAGCGTTTTCCCCTAATGTAACAGATAGGGATTGAACATCTAATTTCATTAGGCCCCTCCTTTGCTGCGCAAACGATGTAGTAAATATAAGAAATATGGTGCCCCTAAGAGAGCTGTCATGATACCAACACGAATTTCTATAGGTTGTGCTATAACTCGGCCCAATGTATCACAGAATACGAGAAATAATGCCCCTCCAACAGCTGCCATAGGCAGTAATATGCGATGATCCGGTCCTACCAAGAGGCGGACAATGTGAGGAACCACAAGGCCTACAAAGCCAATAGAACCACTGACACATACAGCAGTAGCTGTAACAACGGATGCAAGAAATAAGAATAGCATACGGTACACCATAACAGGTAAGCCCAATGCACGTGCCTCTGTATCACCGAGAACGAGTACATTAAGATGACGACCGAGCATCATCAAAATAACGCTGCCTGTCACGATAGGCCCTACAGCTAGTACCACATGATCCCAACGACGGAAATCAAGGCCACCGACCATCCAGAATAAGAATTCACGCAACCGGTATTCGTTAATCATCGTCAAAATGCCCGATGTAAAAGCACCAAGTAACATGCTCACAGCTACACCAGCGAGCAATAAGGTCGTCGTATCGAGCTTATTATTGCGCAAGGTTAAAATAATAGTAATGCCAACGGATACAAAGGCGCCAACAAAGGCAAAGGCAGGCATATAAAACATACCAAGAGATGTTACGCCAAGAGCAATGGCGATCACTGCGCCAAGGGATGCCCCTGCGGATACACCCATAATGCCAGGATCCGCTAATGGGTTGGAGAAAACACCTTGCATAACGGCACCAGCCAAGGCTAATGCACCACCTACAAGGAGACCAATGATGAGACGTGGCATACGGATAAACCACAATACCGCCTCCTGTTCAGCTGTAATCGGAGCTGTAAAATGAACCGGTATCCCCATACCATTTAAAATACTTTGTATGCCACCACCGATAGGAATCATAATCGTTCCTACATGTAGCGCCAATAGACTTACAATACATAGCAATCCCCCAATTATGGCAATTGCCATGATTTTTTGTTTCTGTTTAGTCATGAGGATTCCTTTCTAACTGAGGATACACAGTATGCATAATAGCAAGCATAGCTTCACCAATATGCTGATTCATAGTATATAAGTACGCAGCTGGTAAAGGTTTAACGCGATGTTCTTTTATAGCAGGAAGGTTTTGAAAGGCTGGATTATCAAGATACCGACTAGCTAAATTCTTATCCATGCCTTTATAGGATGGAATAAAAATATAATCTGGGTCCATAGCCAATACACGCTCATCTCCAAAAGGAGTCCGTGGCGGTAAACCGAGAAGATCAGGTGCATTGTAGATGCTCATATACTTGCACATATCATCAAACAGACTGCCTGTTCCGGTGTACCCATCCATGGATGATACGAAGAGTACGCTTTTACGTTGATTCAACGGAATAGATGTACCAAGCCGTTTCATCGTTTCTAGTTCACGACGGATTTTCTGCTCGTAAAATTGCCCCTTTTCATCTTCCCCTACAATATGAGCTATGTCCGTCACATTCTTAATGACAGATTCTACCGTAGTACCGGTTGGCACTACAACAGTAGGTATACCCATGTGGCGTAAACCTGCAATAACGTCTGCGCTCGTATAATCAGGTGCTATGACAAGATCTGGCTCCAAGGCAATGATCTTTTCTAATGGATAAGAACTCATAGCAGGTTTAACCAGCTTAGCACGCTTCGCCTCTAAAGAATACTCTTCATAGGTGGATAATGTATTAATACCTACCAAGCGGTCTGGTTCTACAAGGCCTAATAAAATCGTATCCGACGCAGAGGATAATGCTAAAATACGTTTCGGATGATCAGGTACTGGTACGCGTGCCCCATCATAACTTTCAACATAACGGGTATATGGCAAGGTCCGCGTTTCATCTTGCGGACCACATCCGGTTACACCTACAAAAAGGAGTACCATCAAACATATAAGATACACAATGCTCTTGTTCATGATGATACTCCTTGTATAGTTCTAATACAGACTTATAGTAATCTAGAATTTTTGAGTGTAGCTAAGCTGATAGTTGAATGGCTCATCCCAGTATTCCCAATCCCCGTTGGAAATAACATTGTGACGATTCAACAAGTTACGCGCATCGAGTCGTATAGAAGAGTTTTCATTGAACTGATACCCTACATACGCATTCCACGCTACAAGATTTGGATTGATGCCGCCATCGCGGTTCTTCATCCGTTTTGTTACAAAGTTTATACTAGATCCAGCTGTCCAAGTGGAACTATTGTAATGAATGCCCCCTGTAAATTGTAATTTTGGATTGGCTTGTTTCCAATAATTTTTATCGATTTCCATTTGTTTTGGATTCGAATACGCTGCACCCACAGTTACTTTCAAGCGATCTGTTAATTTACGGCCATATTGTGCCTCAACGCCAACATTTCTAAAACGGCCACCATTAACGCGAATCGTCATTTTACCATTGCTATCTGGTTTCCAAGAGAAGAAATTCTTGAAATCCATATAGAATGCAGCCACCTTCCAACTATCTTTATTGGTAATGTGCTTGTAACCCAATTCATAGTTCCAACCTTCTTCAGGTTTTAAATTACGACCGCTAACCGATTGATATTGTCGGTTTACTGTTTTAAATGTATCGCTTAGATTAGGCATGGTAAAAGCTTTGCCTACATTCATATATACAGAGGATTCTTTATTAATACGGTGATTCAATTGGAACTGTGGTGTCAACACATGTTGATTCTTCACAGGGTCCTTAATATCCGTATAACGTAAGCCTAGAATAGTAGTCCATTTTGGATTGATTTGATAGGAATAACTACCATAAAGAGCTAAGCTATGACGATGAGGATTTGCATAGACGGGACCTGATGTAGTGCGGTACGTTTCACGTTTACCCAATACACCGGCAATTAGATAATCCTTGCCACCTCTAAAATCCCATTCGTGTTGTACATCAAAACCATATTGACGAGCAATATAGTTACTATCATTAGATGTATAGGATGGAAGACTATGGTTACGATTTTTTCCCTTCAAATCTCGATCATTATAGAAGAGTGTACCCGTCGTATTTCCATCCTTATAAATCAAGGACGCATTGTTCTTAGAATCATCATATGCATATGTTGTAGAGTGGCGATTGCGATTCGTCGCATTGCTTTCAGTACTCAACTGAGCATAGGCCGACTTACCTTCAAAGCGGCTAAAGTTCAATGTTACCTTGTCGCTCAATTTGCCGCTCATAAATATACCTAAGGAATTCCCCTTATCCCGTGCTGTATAGTATTCATACCCACGAGGGTGATCCACCGAATCTGTACGAACTGGTGTAGACGGATCTTGTTTACCAAAGAAACCCCGTTCTATACCAATCAAGAAACGCGGCGTGCCGTAGTTGATTTTATAGGTTTGACTACCCATATTGCCTACCCCAATAGTAGCAGAGCCACCTTCTTTAGTAGGTGTTTTAGTAATGACATTAACAACGCCGCTCATCGCATCAGAACCATATAAAGCAGAAGCAGCGCCTTTCAACACTTCGATACGGGCGATAGAACCTGTTGGAATAGAGCTAAGACCACCCTTACCATTAAGGTTCATCGGTACGCCATTGACGAGAATGAGTGAACCTCGTTCTAGTCCACGAATATTGACCCGACTATCCATGGCACCATATTCAAGGCCAGATGCACCATAGGAGAAAGATGTAATACCAGGCACCATGTTCACCGCATCAAAGGCATTTTTAGCACCGCTATTCATGATATCTTTGTCCGTAATAACATCCATCGCTGCCGGCGTATCTAGGTTTAACAATGCCATCCGATTAGCTGTTACATTAATGACATGACTTTCAGATGCGCCATTTGCTTCAGTAGATGCTACCGTAGTAGGAGTATCTGTGGCAGCCGTTACATCCGCTGCATATGCATGCACAGATAATCCCATCAAAGCCAATCCTATAAGTACAGAAGTCCGTCGTTTCTTAAGATTGTTCATAACAAATCCCTCGTAATACACACTAATTATTCATAAAAACTACATAATTGTATTATTACACATTTAAAAGGGCTACACAAAACCCATACCCCCTATTAGTACTGGATTTTATATAAATCTCTACAAATAAATATTAGAACTTTTGTGTATAACTCAATTCATATGTGAATGGGTCACCCCAGTATTCATAATCCCCATTGGTGATAACGTTGTGACGGTCTAACAAATTGCGTGCATCTAGACGAAGTGTTGCATCCTTATTGAAATGATAGCCCACATAAGCGTTCCAAAGGGCAATATTAGGGTTTAAGCCACCATCTCGATTGCGCAACCGTTTTGTAACAAAGCTAAAGGATGTGCCTGCTTCCCACGTTGGGCTTTCATAGCGAATGCCTGTAGTGAATTGCAATTTAGGAGCCGCTTGTTTCCAGTAATTTTCATTCATTTCCTTTTGTCTTGGATTAGAGTAAGATCCGCTCACGTTCCATTTGAGGCGGTCGGATAAACGTCTACCATATTCGGCTTCGATGCCCACGTTGCGGAATTTCCCACCATTTACTCGCACCAAAGGTCGACCATTTGCATCCGGTTGCCATTGGAAGAAGTTTTTGAAATCCATATAGAACACATCAACCTTCCAATCATCCTTTTTGTTAATCCGCTTGTACCCAATTTCATAGTTCCAACCCTCTTCTGGTTTAAGGTTTTTACTGCTTACCGCTGTATACCGACGGCTAACGCTACGGAATGTATCGCTCAAACTAGGCATTGTAAAAGCTTTCCCTATGTTCATATACATGGAGGATTGTTTATTGATGGAGTGCAATAATTGGAATTGAGGGGTCAACACATGTTGATCCTTGATTGGATCATCGATTACGGTGTAACGCAAGCCCAAAATGGATGTCCATTTAGGGTTAATTTCATAAGAATAACTACCATACACAGCATAACTATTGCGTTTAGGATGAACGTAAACAGGAACAGCTGTTGCATGATAGATTTCTTGTTTACCTGTAACACCTGCGATTAAATAGTCCTTACCATCTCTAAAATCCCATTCATGCTGTACATCAAATCCATATTGACGTGCGCGATAGCTTGTTTCAGTCGCCTTAGCTTGGGACGTATTGTGCACCCGGCTCGTACCACGCATCGTACGGTCATTATAGAACAAGGTTCCTGTAGTACCCTTGTCCTTATAAATTAAGGAAGCATTATTGCGATCATCCTTATAATGATACGTCGTAGAATGTCTTGCTTGATTAACCGGATTTGTTTCCGTACTGATTAGACCAAAGGACGATTTACTTTCAGCACGATTAAAATTCAATGTTACCTTATCTGAAAGCTTACCACTCATAAAGAGCCCCAACGAATTGCCCTTGTTGCGAGTACTATAGTAATCGTAGTGTTTAGTACCTGCATAGTCGTAGCGAATCGGTGTGGATGGATCCTGTGTACCCCAATATTTTCTATCAATACCAACGATGAATTTATCTGTACCATAAGACACATCAAAACGTTTAGACCCACGATTACCTACAGCAACTGTAGCAGAGCCACCCTCTGTAGATGGAGTCTTAGTAATAACATTAATAACACCACCTAATGCCTCTGCACCATACAATGTAGAAGCAGCTCCTTTCACTACTTCGATACGTTTTATGGCACTCGTAGGAATAGAGCCGAGTCCACCTTTGCCATTAAGGTTCATAGGCACGCCATTTACAAGAACAAGAGCACCACGGTCAAGGCCTCGAATATTCGTACGGCTATCCATACCACCAAAATCGGCACCGCCGGCACCATAAGAATTTATTGTTACCCCTGGTACGGTCGCCACCGCATCAAAAGCAGTGGTAGCACCAGTATTTTTTAACTCCTCAGGTGTAATTACATTCATCGCTACAGGTGTGTCCAAATCTAGGAGGGCTGTGCGATTAGCGGTAACATTGATTACATTGGACGACTCTTGATTCTCATTAGTTGTCATATCTACCGCATAACCATTTACACTCATACTAAGTAACGCCATCATTGTGGCCACATATACACGTTTATTCATTTCATTCACCATCCTATATGTTTTATTAAAACTTTGTTAATTCTGTTAATTTGTAGCCTCCAAACTACAGTGGGCAATTTGGTTGTAGTGGATATGAACCTTCTCATATCCACTACATAAACTGTAATTCATTTAATTCAATTTAGGCTCATTCCAAATATAATCATTATTCAAATTCATATCTTATATAAAAAACATCTGATTTAGGCTCACCAGTTGTATTGGTAGCCCCACCTGACCTAGCTGCAAGGGCAAGGGCATCATTATCAAGAAGGCTAGAACCACTACTCCCCTCAATTTCAGCCCTTACATAATTACCTTCGCCATCAAAATAAACCCTAATGGTAACTGTCCCTGTAATTCCTCTACGTACAGCTTGTGCTGGCATGACTTTATTGGCATCTAAACTAGCACGATAACCGGAAACATCAAAGTATCCCGAACCTTCCGTATTACTAGTCCCAGGATTGCCGCTCTGTGTACCAGGGCCGTCATTTGCTATTCCACCATTGCCAACGGGGCCACCACCCGGGCCTGTTGTATCACCATCGCCGGGAACACCTACAGGATTATCTGTATTCTCATGTAGATTTACACTAGCCGTTTCATTGCCACCTAGATAAGGGTTAAGATTTTGCAAGCCTGGTGTCGGTTTTCCCGATAAATCCGGTAATACACTACCCGACTTACCGCCCGCAGCATTTTCTTTATCATCAGAGACAATTTTCTCTTGCTGTTTCTTCTCCTGCTCAGGAGGTTCCGGTTGCACCATGTCAAGATTGATGACCAAATCTTTCTTTGGCGTTTCTGGTGGTTTTAAATGGCCGAACAAATCGCCTACAACACCCCAGTATGCTAAGTTGACCACCAATGCAGCGATAAAAGGAATGCCATATCGTTTACTCACCATATGATCACTTCCGTTCTGTCGCTACGCTGACAAATCGAGCACCACTCATCTTGAGATTATCCAAAATGCTAATAACATCCTTATACGCAATATCTTCAGATGCACGGACGATAAAAGCTTGTTGTGGTTCCTTCGCAACGATGCCTTGAATTTCATTGCCCAAATCATCAGGTCTAATTTCACGTTCGTTCAAATACATCTTATGAGTAGCTGTGAGCGAAATCGTAATCGGCTCAATCGTTTTTGCCGTTGATGCAGAGGCCTTTGGCAAATTGAGCGGAATTTGTTCCTCTGTATTCATATATAACGTACTCATCATGAAAAATACGAGCAAGAAAAATACAATATCAATCATAGGTATAATCATGATGGTAGGTTCTTTTTGTATCCCTACTGAACTACGTTTCATCGTTGACTCCTAATATATAAATCCAAGATAGAACCTAAGCGTTGTTCCAATTTTGCAATATCATAATTTACTTTACTTGTGCACCAGCTGTGGATGGCTAATGCTACGATGGCTACTGAAAGCCCTGTAGCAGTCGCAATCAACGCTTCGGATACACCACCAGTAATAACGGTAGGAGCACCGATATCGCCACCAACAGCAGCGAATGAGCGAATCATGCCCACTACAGTACCCAATAGACCTAGTAATGGAGCCATAGTAACCATCATGCTGAGCCAGTTAAGACCGCGTTTTAAACGTTCATCCATATAACCTACTACATCATGAAGGCGGTTTTCTAAGCCTTCAAAGTTATATACGGAATCAACAATCGGTGTTACAAATTGACTAAGCGCATCATCATTATTCTTAATCGCTTGTTCTAATGCAATCCAATCATTCGCATTACGACCTGCTTCAATGCTAGACGACAATTGTTGAATTTCACTGTCAATGCGACGATACATACGAATTCGCTCAAATAAAATCGTACATGCTGCCAACATAAATAAAACTAGCGGATACATGACTACGCCACCCGCATTAAAAAGATGAATTGCATACTCCATAATAACCTCCTCAAACTTATAATTATAAATTTGTACTCTACTGCGTATAAAACACAAATGCAATCTGTATTAATCGTTATATTACGATTAACACTAAGTTATTTTATTATTTCATAAACAAATACGTAGCACAATAAACCTATACCCTGTATAGGTATGCTATTTTACTCTATGTATTTTTATAATTACTAATTTCTCTATTGAATACATACATTTGTCTATTATATAAAAACACTAATAATTCTCATGCTAAAAATTATTTATCTGCTCTCAATACATATAAAAAAAGCAGTCTATAGAAATGTTTTCTATAGACTGCTTATACAGATATTATCTAAATTCTTAGCATACTAAGAGGCTGAACATAATACCTCTATCAAGTACATATTTATTAATTCTATACAATTTTATGAATATTATTCATACCTGCATAACCATTCGTTTAAACTATCCTATGACACCGTTATATCATCATACTAAAACTTATGTATGTGCATCCTCTCGCTACGAAATAATGATACATAAACAATATCTTGCCTATCAATACACTATCTTGCATACACCACTTGAGCTATTGTATAAATACCTCGTCCAATATGGTAACTCTTGGCCAACAAGGCATCCGTAGGCACGATGGATACCTTTTTGTTTTTAATAGCTTTCAAATTTGCCAATACAGGGTCATTATAGTAATTGGCATAGATGGCATCGCGATTATAATCCGGTGCATGTATGTCCATCGGTACAATGATAACATCAGGGTCGGCCTTGATAAGGTCTGCCTTTGTACCAAAGTTAGATTGTTTCACTCCGCTCTTAGCAGCTGCATTATCTACGCCCACATAGGTGAGCATATCGGCGATCAAGGTTTTCGGTTTACCATATAATCCGTTTTCATTATACACAGCAACGGTCTGCTTTGGATCGTCGCGGTGCGCAAAACGAAGCGATTCTGTATCGCGGATGTAGTTCATCATCGTCGCTATGAGGCTGTCCGCCTTGCTTTCACGGCCTAGCAATTTACCTACATTGCGTGTCTGGTCCTCTACGTCTTTCACAGTCGCAGGCTCTCTTAATAATGCTACCTTAACGCCCTTTTCTCGCAACGGACTAACGAGTTCTATGGATTCAGCGCCATCTTCAATGATAACAATATCCGGCTTTAACGCCACAATAGCATTCACATCAGGCGCCACCCGTTGCTTAACGGTATTAGTCACTTGATACGGTGCTGCGGTAGTAGCCACTACGGAATCACCGGCCAGTTCGCTCACCAAATCCGCCACATTAGGCCCTACGGCGACGATACGCTCTGCCTTATGATCTAATGTAACCGTTGTGCTGGTTCCATCCACCATCATATAGTGCCCGTGAGAGCTTAATATGCCGAATAGGCCCCCACTTGTAAAGTTTTGCCAAGAACGGTACATACCAAAAGCTGCTACCACCAGCCCCACAATACAAATAGCCAAAACAATCATCAAACGACGTAATTGCATAAGCTCTCCTCCTATGCTTTCAAAAACATCTCATCATGCAATACACTGTAAACTAGAGCAACAATATAAGCCCTATATCGTTAATTAGCTGGCACACTTTGGTATTTTACATAATTCTTATACGACCAATCGCCATACAACCATTTCGACATCTGTTCCATTTCATAATACATCCACGACGAATAGCTCATGATGTGCATGTCATTAATAGGATACACATAGCCCTTTTTCACAGCTGTTATATTCTGTAGCTCCGGATCATGCATAATGACATCTATATCCTGCTTATACTCAGGTTGTTTGACCGCATATATGGTAGGCACAAAAATGACATCAGGGTTGATGCGAATCAAATCGGCTTTTGTGCCCATGTTTGCTTCCATGTTGAAAGTAGGATAGTTCGCCCGATAGTCCCATACATCAGATAGCACATTAGGGTCCTTACCGCTATCTTTGATCTTCAAGTCCCCTGCACCATCAATGCCATGAATCATTTCAATCATATCGCGAAGCACGCCAGCCCGGTACACACCATGTGTTGGATTGTACAAGGCAATCACAGGTTTTACGTCGTTTTTATGAGGCTCTACTTGTTTTCTAACCTTCATAACAGAATTATTAATAGAATATTCTGCATTTTTGCTACCAAACAACTTAGCCACTTGATTCGTATTAAGGGTTACATCCTTTAAGCTATCTTTCAGCGTATAAATAAACACAGGAATACCGGCAGCGCGCAACGATGCCACTAATCCTGGCGGCGTCGTCTCCGGTGCCACAACCACATCAGGTTCATAGGATTTTATGGACTCCACCGTAGGCTGCACACGGCCCTTGATCTCTGTACCAGAGACATAAGGAGACCCATCGGTGCCCACAACATAGGGCTCACCAGCAGCACCAACCAAGTCCACTGTTCCGGTTCCCAAGGTAACGACGCGGCGCACATAATCCGGCACGACCATCTCTGTATGTTGACTATCTTGAATCTTTCGGTGATTCGCAGCCGTTAACATCCGACCTATCACGCCATGCCTCGGTATAACATCGCCTAACAACTCTGGCGCCATCCCAATAACTAAACCTATGGCAATACAAATGCCCATGACTATATATGGTAGTACAATCCATTTTATCTTCTTCATAAGCGGTCTCTCTCCGTATATCACTTACGAGTCATACGATTTCTTTAGTAAACTACAACCAAAAGTATGTCACCATCGTATTATATTCTTATTTAAATGAGATCTTGTTTAATTATTTCTTACTAGCTTTTTTCTTATTAGGTTTTGCTGCTTGTTTGCCTTTCGCAGGACCGGCGGCTTTCACAAAGGAATTATTCAAATTGGTAGCAACCATAAGGGCCACATCAGCATTAGGAGTTGTGACAATAGAACGACCTGCCACGGTCACAGTAGGTCCATCATAAGATGCACCACCTGGCTGAATTTGACCATTATGGTACAAGCGCGCCAATTTACCAGCCATGAAATAAGCTCGTTCTTCGCCCGTATAACGACCACTATTGGCAGGGCTATAGATATTCACGCCATTCACAAATACCGCGCCATTATCGACCGTAACGTGATTGCCAGAATAGGTATACATGCGATCAATATTGTCCTTTACACGGCTGCTCGTCTTAGGGTGATTGTTAGGGCTAAATACTTGGTTCAAACCTTCACGGTACAAATCACCATATTTATTACGAAGTACCGCCATAGAAGCAGCAGCACCGCCCACATTATAAGGAGACTCGCTCAAAATTTTAAAGCCTAATTCGTCAGCCGCCTTTTCTTGGCCCATCGTGAATACTTGGTTCTCCATGTAATTACCAGCAATATTGGACAAAATAGCTGCATTACCGCCACCGCCAGCAGCAAGGCTCACCGCTGTAGATAAACCTACTTGCTTCTTGAGACCATTGACAATGTCCTTATGCTCGCCATGAGAAATTTCATGAGCCATAACATAAGCGAGTTCATCATCATCTAATAGATCCAAAGCGCCCTTGTTAACAGACATCACGCGACCAACCGTAGCGAACGCATTGAAATCATCGCTAGGATTTGCGTACACCACATACGAACGCTTGACGCTAGGCGAAGCCTCTAAGGTCTTCATGATGCGTTGCACCCGTGCTTGTGCCGCACTATCCTCTAAATAGCCAGTTTGTTTCTTTGCACGAGCTAAGCTTTGTTCTTGGCCTTCCTTAGAATTATCCATTTTATTGAAAGCCGTGGATACATATGCATACGCCACTGCACCACCAATTAACGTTTGTGCAGCTCCCGCAGAAGCAGCCTCTACCGTTGTTGGTACTACGGCAACTGTTGTTAATGAAAGCCCCATCACAGCGGCTAGTACCAAAGATTTAATTTTCTTATTCATATTTGAACCTCTCATTGTCTCTCAAAATAAACGCAGTCTTACTTAGATTCACCAACAAGCTCAATAGCCACCTTACCATCTTTAGATACAGCACCACCATGAGTGTACCCAACAACATCAAACCCAGCTGCCGCGCATTGGCGAGCTATGCTTTCATAATTATCATTCTTACCACGCGTACAGGTGGAAAGATGAATGGTAGTAACACCATTTTTCTTGAAAGAAGCCAATTTCTTCTCCAAATCGCCACCGCTATGGGTAAAACCAACCAGCTCAGTATCCTCATCAGCATAGCGCTCGAAAGAATCCACTTTATTCATATATGCCTTAAGACAACCACCGCAAGAACAACGTTGCATTGTGTCTTCGTTCACAAGAACTGCAATCTTCTTAGACATAAACCCTCCTTAGGTAACATACATAATATTATGCATATTATATCACACCAAATTGATAAAAATTATGAATACAAAGAATATAGAATATAAAAAAGACACACCCTAAGGTGTGTCTTTTAGCTTAATCAGCGACTTCCTATCCTCCCAGGCCGTCTCCAGCCAAGTACTTTCGGCGTTTACGAGCTTAACTACTGTGTTCGAGATGGGAACAGGTGGACCCTCGTAGCTATCGCCACTGAATCTGTCAGAGTTTGTACTCTGAAAACCACATAGAAGTTATATATATTTGTTGCACATTTCTGCTTAATGTTTTTGTTTAAGTAAAGCCCTCGATCTATTAGTACCAGTCAGCTCCAAACCTCACGGCTCTTCCACACCTGGCCTATCAACCATGTCGTCTACATGGGATCTTACTAGCTTATGCTATGAGAAACCTCATCTCAAGGCTGGTTTCACGCTTAGATGCTTTCAGCGTTTATCCGTCCCGAACGTAGCTACCCAACTGTACCCTTGGCAGGATAATTGGTACACCAGCGGTTCGTCCACTCCGGTCCTCTCGTACTAGGAGCAGCCCCCTTCAAGTTTCTTGCGCCCGCGATGGATAGGGACCGAACTGTCTCACGACGTTCTGAACCCAGCTCACGTACCACTTTAATCGGCGAACAGCCGAACCCTTGGGACCTACTTCAGCCCCAGGATGTGATGAGCCGACATCGAGGTGCCAAACCTCCCCGTCGATATGGACTCTTGGGAGAGATTAGCCTGTTATCCCCAGGGTAGCTTTTATCCGTTGAGCGATGGCCCTTCCACTCGGCACCACCGGATCACTAAGCCCGACTTTCGTCCCTGCTCGACCTGTCCGTCTCGCAGTCAAGCTCCCTTCTGCCTTTACACTCTTCGAGCGATTTCCGTCCGCTCTGAGGGAACCTTTGGGCGCCTCCGTTACTCTTTAGGAGGCGACCGCCCCAGTCAAACTGCCCGCCTAAGACTGTCCGGCCGGTCGTTACTCGGCCCGTTAGAAATCAATTAATGAAAGGGTGGTATCCCAACAACGACTCCTCTAAAACTGGCGTCCTAGATTCTAAGTCTCCCACCTATCCTGTACATTCATTAACTAAGTTCAATCTTAGGTTGCAGTAAAGCTCCATGGGGTCTTTCTGTCCAGTCGCGGGTAACCTGCATCTTCACAGGTACTTCAATTTCACCGGGTCCCTCGTTGAGACAGTGCGCAAGTCGTTACACCTTTCGTGCGGGTCGGAACTTACCCGACAAGGAATTTCGCTACCTTAGGACCGTTATAGTTACGGCCGCCGTTTACTGGGGCTTCAATTCAGAGCTTCGACCGAAGTCTAACCCCTCCTCTTAACCTTCCAGCACCGGGCAGGTGTCAGCACCTATACATCAGCTTTCGCTTTAGCAGGCACCTGTGTTTGTGGTAAACAGTCGCTTGCGCCTCTCTTGTGCCACTCATTCATGCTCCATGCGTTACTGCACTTCACACTACATGAGTCCTCCTTTTCCCGAAGTTACGGAGGCATTTTGCCGAGTTCCTTAACGAGGGTTTTCCCGCGCACCTTAGGATTCTCTCCCCGCCTACCTGTGTCGGTTTTGGTACGGGCGATGTGTCTCTACCTAGAAGCTTTTCTCGACAGTGTAGGATCAATCACTTCGTTACTATCGCTAGTAACTCGTCATCACATCTCAGCTTTTAGAGCTACGGATTTGCCTATAGCTCAACCTACATGCTTAAACACGCACTTCCAATCGCGTGCTGACCTACCTTACTGTGTCACTCCATCGATCAAACGATTCACACCGGTACAGGAATTTCAACCTGTTGTCCATCGCCTACGCTTTTCCGCCTCGGCTTAGGTCCCGACTTACCCTGAGACGACGATCGTTGCTCAGGAACCCTTAGGCTTTCGGTGGAATGGATTCTCACCATTCTTTTCGCTACTCATACCGACATTCTCACTTCTCATCAGTCCACAACTCCTTACGGTACTGCTTCAGCCCGATGAGAACGCTCCCCTACCCATATACATTGCTGCATATGACACGACTTCGGTTTTACACTTTAGCCCCGGACATTTTCGGCGCAGAGTCTCTCGACCAGTGAGCTATTACGCACTCTTTAAATGGTGGCTGCTTCTAAGCCAACATCCTGGTTGTTTTGGAAATTCCACATCCTTCGCCACTTAGTGTAACATTTGGGACCTTAGTCGGTGTTCTGGGCTGTTTCCCTCTTGACAATGGACCTTATCATTCACTGTCTGACTCCCGAGTATAAGTATAGCCATTCGTAGTTTGACTAGGTTCGGTAACCGGTATGGCCCCTAGCCCGATCAGTGCTCTACCGCCTATACTCTCAACCTCGAGGCTAGCCCTAAAGCTATTTCGGGGAGAACCAGCTATCTCCGTGTTCGATTGGCATTTCACCCCTATCCACAACTCATCCCAAAGCTTTTCAACGCTCACGAGTTCGGTCCTCCACACAATTTTACCTGTGCTTCAACCTGGCCATGGATAGATCACTACGGTTTCGGGTCTACTATTACTAACTGAACGCCCTGTTCAGACTCGCTTTCGCTGCGGCTCCGTGTTTTCCACTTAACCTCGCTAGCAACAGTAACTCGTCGGTTCATTCTTCAATAGGCACGCCGTCGTCCTGATATATATACAGACTTCGACTGTTTGTAGACATACGGTTTCAGGTTCTCTTTCACTCCCCGCCAGGGGTTCTTTTCACCTTTCCCTCACGGTACTATGCGCTATCGGTCGATATCAGTATTTTGGCTTGGAGGGTGGTCCCCCCTGCTTCCCACAAGGTTTCACGTGTCTCGTGGTACTCTGGATACAGTCCCATGTATGCAAGGTTTCGATTACAGGGCTTTCACCTTCTGCGGCTGAGCTTTCCAACTCGATTCTTCTACCTCATTTACACTTGATGACTGTCCTCAACCCCGGTGCGGTTGCCCGCTCCGGTTTGGCCTCTTTCCCGTTCGCTCGCCGCTACTAAGAAAATCTCGTTTGATTACTTTTCCTCTGGGTAATTAGATGTTTCAGTTCCCCAGGTGCCCTCCTCATACTCAAAGGTATGGGTGACAGTGCATAACCACTGCCGGGTTCCCCCATTCGGAAATCTACGGGTCAAAGGTTGCTTGCACCTCTCCGTAGCTTATCGCAGCTTACCGCGTCCTTCTTCGGCTGATATCGCCAAGGCATCCACCGTACGCCCTTAAAATCTTTACTTAAGATTTCATTGACATGCATTAGATACATTGTCGTTTTTTGTAGCCGTACATTTTCATGTACGTCACCATTAAGTCAGAGAATTATTTCCTATGTGCTCGGGTCAACCTACTTAGAAATTCTAAGAGATGACCTTACAAATATAATAATTATCTTTAAACATCTTTTTAAACAATGCAATATATTTTAAAGCCTCAGATTCTAACTCTTGTAAAACAAGCCTTTCAACAATTCCTTCTTTGCATCCAGAAAGAATAAAAAGATGTTCACGATATAAAGATAATTTTTCTAATTCAATCGCTTTATGTTCACTTAAATTAATATCACTACATATTTTCATTAAATCATGATAACCAATTTGATCTTTTGCATAGAATAAAAAAGGATAAACTTCTTGATCAATAAGTACATCCCCTTGCATTCCAAAAATAGGTTTGATGTCATAATGATGACAAGCATTAGAAAATTCAATCGCACCATACATATTATTGATATCTGTTAAAGCCAATGCTTCCATATGCAATTCTTTCGCTCTTTTACATAAATCTTGAATCAAAATCGTACTATTTTGAAAACTATAACAACTATAGATATTCAATTCACCAATCATGTTGCCACCACCTTTTTCCATATTATACGCTAAATCATCCTTGATTAAAAGAATTACAAAAATGTTTTCAAAGATAATAAAATTAAAATCAAACCAACATATAAAGTTAAAAATAAATACAGCATTTCAAAAAAAGAATACGTTAAAACAAGCATAACAAACAACCTATAGATATATAAAATAACTGCATAGTAATGATAACGAATCTGTAAAACACAAAATCTTCTTTGCCAAATGATAATGACAATAGATAAAAACATCGCTATAAAATGAAAAGGTAAAAATAACGAAGACAAAATAATTTGCAAAATCAAACAAATCCCTACTAGAAACTGCATTTTTTTGATTCTAATTAACATAACACCACCATTTTATTTTATGAAAGAAACAAAAAAAGAGCACTTATTTAGCATGCTCTTGTAAACTTTTTGCAAGCTGTGCTGGACAACTTGTTGGTTTTGCTCCACATTTGATGTCTTTTAAACGTTCAATAACTTCATCAACTTTCATACCCTTTGCTAGTGCAGCAACTCCTTGAGTATTTCCTGAACATCCACCTGTAAAGATAACATTTTTAACAATCCCATCTTCAACTTCTACATGGATATTTCTTGAACAGACACCTCTTGGTGTATAATCGTATTCCATTTTTATTCCTTCTTCCTATTTTTTTGTAAGTTTAGCAATTGATGTCACATATGATTGATACATATGACTATCTACTGCTTTAATCTCTTCTACTTTATAATATTTTGATAATTCTTGCAAATCTTTTGCAAGCATAGATGTTGAAGAATTCATATAAATGACTGTTTGTACTTTTCCAAGTCTTAAAGTATCCTTTAATTCATTAGAAATCCCATTGACTCCTTGAATAATCACTGTATCATACACTTTCTTTTTTGCAAAAGCTGTGCTATAATTCAGAGTGTTATGAATAGAAATAGTTTTCAAACTATATTTTATTTAGAAAACAGTAAAAAAT
>NZ_CAJLUB010000007.1 GCF_905209685.1 uncultured Veillonella sp.
TCCAATGGACTCGCAACCGTCTTTCATACTTGCTTCAATTCAGTTTATCATAGCTAGCCTATTTGTTGCAAGAAAATGCAATATTATAAGAAAAAGAAATCATTTTGTTCTGTAAAAGCTTTCACAGGAACAGGTACATCTTTACTAAGTAAATAATCACATAAGCCTCTCGCAACAATAGATTCTGTGCCAAAATGCCCTGCATCAACTACGAGCAATCCTAGCTCTTTAGCTAATTGTGCATCATGATATTTCACATCACCTGTAATATATGCATCCACATGTATACGAGCTGCATCCTTAATAAATTCCGCGCCAGCACCGGAGCAGAGTGCTATAGATTGTATTTCTTGAGGAGCTACTCCAGCAAAACGAATATTAGCGTCTGGCAATGCTTCCTGAACCCATTCACGGAATGTATCTAAATTGAGTGCATTTGGCAAACGACCAATACGACCTAAATATTGAATTGAACCTTTTGGCTCAGCCAAGGACACCACTTCATAAGCCACCTCTTCATAAGGATGGGTCTCTTTCATCGCCTCTACAACTTGACTTAAATGTGTACCATCAACGACAGCATTCACTTGTACCTCAGCTGCTACCGTTAAAGCACCAGCTTCACCGATAACAGGATTAGAATCTTCGTTACCAATGAAGCGACCTTCACCATGAATACTAAAGCTACAATGCTCATAGTTACCAATTTTACCAGCACCAGCAGATCCCATTGCATGACGAACCGCATCAGCTGCATTTTCAGGCACAAATGTAGTTATCTTATATAGCGCATCTTCACCAGTTTTGATAAAGCCCTTAACATCTATAA
Source organism: uncultured Veillonella sp. (assembly GCF_905209685.1). GTDB lineage: Bacteria > Bacillota > Negativicutes > Veillonellales > Veillonellaceae > Veillonella. Next base: position 830 of record NZ_CAJLUB010000007.1, read on the forward strand.
GACCTAATCGTTCTGCCAACATATCGTTTAAGCCACCAGGTGCAATATCAAGATTCGTATGGGCACTATATACGGCTATCTTATGTTGAATCAATCTATGAATCATGCGCTCTTGAGCCGTATCACAAGATAATTGTTTTAATCCTTTAAAAATTAACGGGTGATGACTAACAATCAAATTACAGTCATGTTCAATGGCATACGAAATTGTTTCCTCTGTTACATCTAATGTAGTTAATACACCTGTAACCATAGTGCTTCTGTCGCCTACCATTAGGCCTACATTATCCCAAGATTCGGCATAAGATCGAGGTGCTAATTGTTCCATTAAGGTAATGACTTGTTGAACAGTTGTCATAAAACTCACTTCTTTCTATCTACTTTCTAAAAGACTACGAAGAAATTCGACTTCGCGCTTTAAATCCCGATATTTGTCAGTATGGCTCAATTTCTCTGTCATACCATCTAAAGCACATTGTCGTTGATATATCAAATACTCAATATAATTATTCCAAAGAGGTGGACGTTCTTGTTCTAAAAGAGCCCCTACAGACCACAGCAAGGATTCTTCAGGCAATGCGGCATACATATTTTCATGATTTGCTGTGCCCGTATAGTTTTCCAGGCAATCCTCGCGAATCGCTAAAAACGCAGTATATAATTTACCGGTATCTTCAACAATAATTTCAAGAACAATAACATAGCCTTTTTGCACCATATATTGACGCAATTCTTTTTGCCCATTCTGCGGTTGTAACACGTAGAACTCCAACGGTTCAGGCCCTTCTTCTACGATATCGCGCATCAAGAAGCCGCCCATACCACAGCAAATAGCACCATTTAACTCGCCCTTCTCGGTAACCTTGAGGCCATCACCTAAACGGCAATCTACCTTAGAATCAAGTCCTCGGGACTTAACATATTCTTTTGCAGATTCTAAAGGTCCCTTATGTACATCACCGGCGATAACAAAGTCAGCACGATTACGATTGATAAGTTCTACTGCTAAATATCCATGATCAGTACCAATATCAGCTATTGCACGAGCCTTTGGCACAATCGAAAACACCGCCTCTAAGCGATCCATCATAGGTCTTGGTTCCATAATTCCTCTATTTCCTATTTATCTCTTAGTAAACTCATAAATCAGACGATGGATACTGTAGAGTATCATCTACTATCTATCTTAGTAATGACTATTGTATCTAAGAAATAAATGAATTACATATAAAAATAACCGCCCTTGAAATCTCAAGGACGGTAGATATCAACATAATTGGTGGGCCCACCTGGGATCGAACCAGGGACCGACCGGTTATGAGCCGGTTGCTCTACCCCTGAGCTATAGGCCCACAGTTAGTTTCTAGCTTATTAATTATACCGAATAGCCTGACTATTAGTCAAGATATCTAGTCTACGACTGTTTCATCAACATAAAACGGTGAATCATATTATCTTCGTTAAATACACCCTTTGTAGCTAATGTAGTAGTCTGACTATCTGTAGATTTAATCCCTCTCGCACTCATACAACTATGAGAAGATGTAATATGAACAATAACATCCTCTGACCCTGTAGCTAGTGAAATAACTTCAGCTATATCTTCTCCAATTTTTTCTTGTAATTGCAATCGTTTGCAACACATTTCAGCAATGCGAGGTATTTTAGATAAGCCAATAACACGACCTTTAGGAATATAGCCAATGCTAATACTCATATCATACATCAAAGCCATATGGTGTTCGCAATGAGAAAAACACGTAATATCCTTTACTACAACCATTTGATTTGTATCAACTTCAAAGGTCTTACCATACATCTCTGCAATCTCAGCATTCGTATACTGAATCCCTTCGTATACCTCTGCCATCATTTGAGCTACACGCTTAGGCGTTTCTACTAAACCTTCACGATTAGGGTCCTCCCCCAAGGCTTCTAGCAATTGATATACAAGTGATTCTATTTTTTCTGTATCCATATGTTCCCCTTTATATCAAGGTGTCATCATATCATAATGTATCATACTGCATTAGAAAACACTCGATACTCTACACCCTAACTATACTATACACCTTTCGCATCAGGATCCCATACAAATTTATGAATCTGTAATTGGAATCGTACATTTTGTAGATTATGCTCTTTCATATAATCAATAATGTCAGCTGCCTCTATTTTTCCCCACACTGGCGATACATAGATTTGAGCCTTTGTAGGATATTGATTAATCATACGACGCATACAGTCTAAATCCTCTACGGAACCTACTACAAATTTAATTAAATCTTGTTCCCTAGAAACTTTGAATATATCTAAATTCATAGATTCCTCAGCTAAAGAGGATGGTGTTTTATAATCGTAGGTAAACCACACATTTTCTCGGTGAAAGCTCGGTATAATCGTACCATTTGTTTCAATATTGAAATCGTAGGGACTTTCACCATCTAATACGTCTTGGGCGTCTTCGAATACGTTATTTCCCGTAGTCGATTGTTTATCAGCACACGGTTTATCCTCTAATTTGGCAGATTTACGACGATTTAATTCATCGATTAGCTCCACTACAGCAGCTTCTTGTAATAGTGGCTCACCACCCGTAATAGTAATTCGATGATTGCCTAAACTTTCAATAGCATCAGCTACCTCTCGGACGGTCATGTCTGTGAAAGTACTATCAATACCATAACTATAGGTAGTATCACAATATGAACAACGTATATTGCAATCATGAAGGCGTAAGAATGTGGTTAATAGCCCTTGCCGACTTCCTTCACCATCAATAGAAGCGAAGATTTCAATCACGTTCATAAATAGCTGTGTTCCCTTCAGACTCTTGAACCTCTACCTTGAAACATTTAGGGCCCAACTCATCAGCAATCCATTTTGCCATGTTTTCAGCAGTAGGATTGATATCGCCTAATACATCATTGATGTGGCGATGATCTAAGCGGCCATGTATTTTTTCTTTAATAATGGTAAAGTCGATTACCATGCCATTATGATCTAACTCTTCAGAACGAGCATGAACCGTAATAATCCAATTATGCCCATGTAGATTTTGACATTTGCTTGGATAATCTAATTTCAATTGGTGAGACGCACTCACCTCTAATCGTTTTGTAACTGTAAACATTATATCTCCTAAATATTATATGAACTTTAATATATTATATGCACTTTAATATTTGCTATGTATTACATTAAAAGACTTTAACGTACTCTTATTACTTACGTTTACTATCTTTAATTATATCACAAAAGGGTTGCAACACAGCACAATAGCACTGTATTACAACCCTTAAGAGATTCAACCTCTTATAAGAAGTCTTTAATTTTATCGCGTTTACCACGATTGCGCAATTTAGTAAGCGCTTTACCTTCGATTTGACGAATACGTTCACGGGTTACATTGAAATGTTGACCTACTTCTTCCAATGTACGTGGTTTACCATCTTTCAAACCAAAACGCAAGATCAATACTTGTTGCTCACGGTCAGTTAAGCATGTAAATACATCTTCAATTTGTTCTTGTAATAAGATATAGCTAGCTGCATCATCTGGAGCAATAGCATCTTGATCTTCAATGAAGTCTCCCAAGTGAGAGTCTTCCTCTTCACCAATTGGAGTTTCCAATGATACTGGTTCTTGTGCGATTTTTTGAATTTCACGCACACGCTCTACCGTAATCCCCATACCTTCTGCAATTTCCTCTGGTAATGGTTCACGACCTTTATCTTGCAACAATTGTCGGGAAATACGAATCAATTTATTGATTGTTTCTACCATATGTACTGGAATACGAATTGTACGAGCTTGGTCCGCAATAGCACGAGTAATCGCTTGACGAATCCACCATGTAGCATATGTGGAGAATTTATAACCCTTTGTATAGTCGAACTTATCTACAGCTTTAATAAGGCCCAAGTTACCTTCTTGAATCAAGTCCAAGAATAACATACCACGACCTACATAGCGTTTTGCAATACTTACAACGAGGCGCAAGTTAGCATCTACCAATTTTTTCTTAGCCTTTTTGGCAAGTTGAACGTCTTTATATGTAGCATCTTCTGCTGCGCCAGCTTCAATTTGCTTAGCTAAAACAATTTCCTCATCAGCGGAAAGCAATGGAACACGACCGATTTCTTTGAGGTACATACGCACTGGATCATCAATGTTAACGCCAGAGTCTACGCTTAAATCGATGGAGATATTCTTTTCACTAGAAGTATCCTCTTCATCCTCTTCTTCTGGCTCTATTGGATTAGCATCAGCGTCCTCACCGTCGATATCAGCCACTACTTCAATATTTAACTTACCAAATGTAGTATAAATATCATCTAATTGTTCTGCAGTAAGATCAGTCTGCTCATGAAGAGCATCTGAAATCTCTGATTGTGTCAACACACCAGTTTTCCGGCCTTTTTCAAGAAGTTGTTCAACAATCTCCTCTATTTGACTTTTTTGTACTTTCTTAGCCACAGCGCTCTCCTTTTTACATTATATTACTTAGACCATTCTCTAATTAAGTTCTGTATTTCCTGACACTTATGTAATTCGCTAATAAATGTCGAATCTCCTGCCCGTTTTAGTTGATCCGCCATAATTGAATGCGCTTTATACTGTTCACGCAATGAATGAAGCCTTATCTTACGGATTAATCCAGGCACTTGCACCTTATACTCATCGTCACTCATAACAACCAATCTAGAGTAAATATCATACTCCGATGGGGATAAAACAGACTGAATGGTAGTATCATCTAGACGACCTTCTTGTTTAAATAAGGTGAATATCTTTTCTATTATACCGCGATATTCAATTTTTTCAAAGTCCTCTAATGGCAAATAGCTCATCATATGTTGTAACACTTCACCATCTGTAAAGGCTAAGGACAGTAATTTTTCTGCATCGCCTTTAGGTAAATCCTGTGTTGGCAAAGGTGCAGATGCAGTATCTACTAATTCAATTTGACCTTTTTTTACATAGTCTCTGAAATATCTAAAAATACTACTATTATCAAGCCACAAAGGTAATGCCAATGTTTTTAATGCATCATCACGTTGTGTTTGACTATCTATATTAGCAATATACGGGAATACATCAGCCAAAACAGCTTGCTTCCCTTCCGTATCATTTGTATCGTGTTTAATTAAGGATTCACTCAATAAATAATCAAGAGGCTTAACCGCTTTAGCCACTAAATCTTTAAATGCTTGTCCTCCATGATTACGTACATAATCATCTGGATCTTTGCCATCTGGCATAGCGAGGACACGCACCTTGAAGTCCGTATTTTGCAATAATTCTATAGCTCTAGCCGCCGCTTGACGACCTGCTCCATCCATATCATAGGCCAGCACAATTTCATCGGCTTGCCTCATCAAGATATGCCCATGGTCTCGTGTATAAGCTGTCCCCAAAGATGCTACCACATTAGTAACACCATGGTTATGGGCAGAGATAACGTCCATGTACCCTTCCACAAGGATTGCTTGTCGTTCTTGACGAATGGATTTATAAGCCTTATCAAAGGCAAACAATAGTTTCCCCTTTTCAAAGATGGCTGATTCTGGTGAGTTCAAATATTTGGGCGTACTGTCATCCATGACACGTCCACCAAAGGCAACTACACGACCTTTACCATCCATAATGGGGAACATAATACGGTTTCTAAAGAAATCGTAAAACTGTCCCTTTTGGTTCTTACGAACTAAATTTAGCTCCAAGAGAATTGAGTCATCAATGCCCCGTTCGTGAAAGGCGCGATACAACTTATCCCAACCATCTGGTGCAAAGCCTAATTTAAATTTTTCAATCGTCTCTTTTGTAAGGCCCCGTTTTTTTAAGTAATCAAGGCCCACCTTACCAATCGATGTTTGAGTAAGGCAGTTATGGAAAAATGTAGCCGCTAATTCTGACGCTTCATATAGTTTTTTCCGTCGTTCATCTCGAGCTCGTTGTTCTGGTGAAAGCTTAGCCTCTGGCAATGGAATATTAGCGCGATTAGCAAGGCGCTCTAAGACCTCAACAAAGCTTAAATGCTCAAGTTCCATAAGGAATTTAATGACATTTCCCGATGCATGACAACCAAAACAATAATAAAAGCCCTTTTCAGGGGCAACACTAAAGGACGGCGTCTTTTCATTATGAAATGGACAACAACCCCAATAGTTCTTGCCCCGTTTCTTTAAGGCTACATGCTCAGATATTACAGATACAATATCATTTGCATCTTTGATTTGTTCAATCAATTCATTTTCAAAATATCGGCTCATAGCCAACGCCTCCTTCCCTTATATATATTAATTCGATATACAAATAAAAAATCCTCTATTTGTAAAGTAATTTAATCAATTATCAAGTCGACCGATTTAGTAACTGATACGAATCATAGGAATCACCATCTATTTTGGATCAATACATGGTGATTCCTATACGCCGTATTCTTTAATAGGCTGCGAATAAAATTTGATAATAATAGGCTGCAATGAAATCATTGCAGCCTATACTTATCGCTTATAGCATATTATTTTGCGTAATCCACAACGCGAGTTTCACGAATAATTACGACCTTAATTTGGCCTGGATATTCGAGTTCAGACTCGATGCGTTTTACGATATTCCGAACGAGTAATGTAGACTCAGCTTCATCAATCTTATCCGGTTTTACTACAACGCGAATCTCACGACCTGCTTGAATAGCAAAGCATTTTTCAACGCCTTCGAAGGATTCAGCGATTTCTTCCAATTTAGATAAACGTTTCAAGTAGTTTTCTAATGTTTCTCGACGTGCTCCAGGACGAGCCGCAGAGATAGCATCAGCAGCTGCAACTAATACAGCTTCTACAGATTGGAACTCTTCATCACCATGATGAGCGCCAATGCAGTTAATCACTGCTGCGCTTTCACGATATTTACGAGCCACATCAACACCAATTTGAACATGAGAACCCTCAAGTTCACGGTCCAATGCTTTACCAATATCATGGATTAAACCACCTCGTTTAGCCAATGTTACATCACAGCCTAGTTCAGCTGCCATCAAACCTGCTAAATGAGATACTTCAATAGAATGTTTCAAAACGTTTTGACCGTAACTAGTACGATATTTCAAACGACCTAAAATCTTTACAATTTCAGGATGTAAGCCATGAACATCAGCTTCAAATGTTGCTTGTTCACCAGCTTCTTTAATAGTTTGGTCAACTTCTTTGCGAGCTTTACCAACCATTTCTTCAATACGAGCTGGATGGATACGACCGTCTACAATCAATTTTTCCAAAGCAATACGAGCCACTTCACGACGAATTGGATCGAAGCCGGAAAGAATAACTGCTTCTGGTGTGTCATCGATAATCAAGTCAATACCTGTTAATGTTTCGAGTGCACGAATATTACGGCCTTCACGACCGATAATGCGACCCTTCATTTCATCATTAGGCAATGCCACTACGGATACGGTAGTCTCCGCTACATGGTCAGCTGCGCAACGTTGGATAGCAGAGGAGATAATTTCTTTTGCTTTTTTCTCCGCGTCATCCTTAGCTTGCTGCTCCATTTCCTTAACCATAATCGCCGTTTCATGACGAATTTCTTGTTCCACATTCGTTAACAAGATATTCTTAGCTTCTTCAAATGTCATACCAGAAATACGTTCCAATTCTGCCATTTGTTTTTCATACAAAGCTTCAATTTTTTCACGGCTTTGGGCTAAGTCAGCTTCTTTGCGATGTAAAGCTTCCTCTTTGTGCTCAATATTGTCTAATTTTTTATCCAAAGATTCTTCTTTTTGAAGAATACGACGTTCCATACGTTGAAGTTCAGAACGGCGATCTTTATTTTCTCGTTCTACATCAGAACGGAGCTTATGAATTTCTTCTTTCGCTTCTAATAAAGCTTCTTTCTTTTTAGACTCAGCTGTACGTTCACCATTAGCGATGATACGTGCAGCCTCTTGCTCAGCTTGATTCAGTTTTCCTTCAGCAATATTTTTTCTTAAAAAATAGCCTACCCCTAGTCCAATCAGTACCATTACCACTGCAATTAGACTATACTCTAAAATTAGTCTCACCTCCTCTTAAATTCTCAAAATTGAGCTTTCATGCTCCTTTTTATGCCCTTCATGCATTAAAATTATCATTTAGCCATATCATCATATAAATAAATAAGGCTATTATTAATTTTAGACTTGAAAGCCCTTTCTGTCAAGATTTTACAAGCCTAGTAAGGCCTCTTAAAAAGCACTATCTATTCATAAAAATCATTGCATACAACTTGGATAGTGCTCGTTGAAAATCCTCTATATTTGAGAAAATTAAATACTTTTACACGAGGTGTATGTTCTTCATTGAGAATGGAGCCAAACTTTTTCTCTACAACGCGATAAGCGGCTTTCACTTCATCATAATTAGAGATTTCCTGAGGCACGGTAAGACCTCGCAGTTTCATCTTTTGCTTAATCATATAGGCCCCGTATTTTTGTTCTTTCATCAAGTACGCCAATACTTGCTCAGATAAGCGCTCATCATTGATGTAATCATAGTCTCTAAGACGTTCAAGGACCCGCTCAATGATTGGGTCCTCGATTTGTTTACGTCTCATTTTTTGTGTCAGTTCATAAGAACTAAGAAATCGTTGAGCTAGGAAGCGATACGCTTGATCCATAGCAGCTTGCATCGTTTCGTCACTCATGATTATACTTCTTCAGTTACTTCTTCACCGATTACATCAATTTCTTCTGTACCAACAGCTAATGTATCGCGAATAATACGATCGATTTCATCAGCGATTTGTGGATTATCTAACAAATATTGTTTAGCTGCTTCTTTACCTTGGCCCATGCGTTCACCGTTATAGGAATACCATGCACCAGATTTATTGATGATTTCCATATTTGTGCCAATATCGATAAGTGTACCAGCTTTGGAAATACCTTCACCGTACATCAAATCAAACTCAGCTGTTTTGAATGGAGGTGCTACTTTATTTTTAACAACTTTAACTTTAGTGCGAGCACCGACATTTTCGTTATTAGCTTTAATCAATTCACCCTTACGAACATCAAGACGTACGGAGGAATAGAATTTCAATGCACGACCACCTGTTGTAGTTTCAGGATTACCAAACATTACGCCTACTTTTTCACGCAATTGGTTGATAAAGATAACAACAGTTTTAGATTTGCTGATGATACCAGTCAATTTACGCAATGCTTTACTCATCAAACGAGCTTGGAGACCTACGTGAGCATCGCCCATTTCACCGTCGATTTCTGCTTTAGGAACCAAGGCTGCAACGGAGTCAACTACGACGATATCTACAGCACCACTGCGAACAAGGGCTTCTGTAATTTCAAGAGCTTGTTCACCATTATCTGGTTGAGAAATCAACAAGTTATTGATATCTACGCCCAAATTACGAGCATATACAGGATCCATCGCATGCTCCGCATCAATAAAAGCTGCAATCCCACCTTGTTTTTGCGCTTCTGCTACAGCGTGAAGAGCTACTGTTGTTTTACCAGAGGATTCTGGACCGTAGATTTCAATTACACGGCCACGAGGGAACCCACCTACGCCAACAGCGATATCGATTGCAAGAGAACCAGAGGAGATAACCTCTACGTTCATGCGATCTGCTGCTTCACCAAGACGCATAATAGCGCCTTTACCAAAGTCTTTTTCAATTTGTTTTAACGCGTTATCCAACGCTGCTTGTCTGCCATCTACAGCCATTCTTTTATTTCCCCTTTTCTGTTATATAAGTATAAACATAGTAAAGTGCTAGTTCTGCTGCACTTTGTCTAATATCTTCACGATTACCAATTAAATTAGCCTTATGAGCCACAGTCCCATAAGGTCCAGTAACCCCAAACCATACAAGACCAACTGGCTTTTCAGGACTACCACCGCCAGGACCAGCTATACCAGTCGTAGAAACGGCATATGTTGTTTGACCAACAGTTCGTGCCCCCTCAGCCATAGCCTTAGCAACTTGCTCACTAACGGCCCCATAGGTATCTAACATATCTTGAGGTACACCTAATACACGATGTTTGACATCATTGCTATAGGAGATAACACCGCCCATGTAGTATTCACTGCTACCACTGACATTAGTCAATAACTTACCGACTAAGCCAGAAGTACAAGATTCAGCAGTACTAATAGTGCTATGATCTTCAAGTAATACATGACCAAGTGTTTCCTCCATAGAAACAGTTAAGTCACGTCCTACACGAGCTCCTAATCGGTCTCGAATAATAGTATCCCAAGGATTGAGAAGTGCTTGTGCTGCCTCTAAGGTGTCAGCCTTAGCGGTGATACGAACCTCGATATAGCCCTTTTTAATGAGCAAGGCAATGGTTGGATTCGATTGGTTCTTAATGAGATCCATTAAGATATTTTCTAAATCAATTTCACGAATATCATATACACCATAGCGATAGGAGGTAACAACACCTTGCGAACCAAATCGATTCATTAAATAAGGCACCACACTATCGTGGAACATACCCTTCATCTCACCAGGAGGTCCTGGCAAAAGTATGTATGTAGTATCGCCATCTTCCACTACAACACCAGGCGCCACGCCTACCGGATTATGTAATACGATTGCGCCTTCAGGCAACTCAGCTTCTCGACGACTTGCATCAGGCACAGTACGTTTTACACGATCAAAGAAATGTTTAACCTCATCCATAGCCTCTTGATTAAATACAATAGGTCTACCTATAGAGTTGGCTAATACATTTCGTGTAATATCTCCTTGCGTGGGTCCTAATCCGCCAGTACTAATAACGATGTCTGCTCTAGTGCTAGCTAATTGAAAGACCTCTGCCATGCGCTTAGGATTATCCCCCACTACAGATTGATGAGCAATAGTATAGCCTAATTTATTTAATTCTTGTGCTAGCCAAGATACATTTGTATTCACTGTATCGCCTAGCAATAATTCTGAACCTGTAGAAATAAGTTCTACAATCATCAGATCACCTCCACAATCGAAAGAATCGAGCTGTGTTTTATTCTACAACCGTAGCTACTACATCGTACGCAAAGCCTTGCTCTACCTGTACCTTAAGAATATCACCAGGTTGAACCTCTTCGCCACAATCCTCAATGTACATATTACCGTCTACATCAGGTGCTTGAGATTTCAATCGTCCTTTAGCGAGTAATGTACCATTCTCGCCTTCCTCGATTTCTTCTACCATTGCATAGTCAATAGTACCTTCTAAATCGCGGTTATTTTCTTCAGAAATAGCGGCTTGAATGGACATGAGAATATGATAACGGTCTTCTTTTACCTCTTCTGGCACTTGGTCTTCACGCGCACCAGCTGGTGTACCTTCCTCTTGAGAATAAGTAAATACGCCCATATTATCAAATTTGATTTCTTTTACAAAGTCGCAAAGTTCCTCAAATTGCTCATCTGTTTCACCAGGGAAGCCAACAATAATAGATGTACGCAATGTAATATGTGTAGGAGCATTTCTAATTTTCTTAAGCAACCGTTCAATATCATTACGATCATCTCGACGATTCATTTGTTTTAAAATATCGTTATTAACATGTTGTAATGGGATATCTACATATTTACAAAGTTTTGGCTCATTAACGATAAGATCTAACAATTCATCGGAGAAGAATGTTGGATATAGGTATAACATGCGAATCCATTCGATGCCTTCTACCGTAGTTAACTCCTTAAGCAATGTAGTCAACAATGGCTTGCCATCGTTAAGGTCAATACCATAACTAGTTGTATCTTGAGCAATAAGAACAACTTCCTTAACACCTGCTGCAGCTAATCGTTCCACTTCGGCCTTAATAGATTCGATAGTACGACTGCGGAATGCACCGCGCACCTTTGGAATAATGCAGAAGGTACAACCATTGTTACAGCCTTCCGCAATTTTTACATACGCACTGTAACGAGGTGTTGTTTGAATACGAGGCATGCGTTCATCATAGATATTTGTAATATTTTCCATGATACAACTACGATTGCCATGCTCAATAGCATCAACAGCAACCATGATTTGGTCCCATGCACCTGTACCAATTAAAGCATCAATTTCAGGGATTTCTTTGAATAGCTCATCCTGATATTGTTGGCTTAAGCAACCTGCTACAATAAGGCCTTTACATGTACCATCTTCTTTATATTGAGCTACCTCAAGAATGGTATTGATAGACTCCGCTTTGGCTTTCTCAATAAAAGTACAGGTATTTACGACGATAAGATCTGCTTCGCTTAGGTCCTCTGTAATCGTATAGCCATTATCTTTCAATAAGCCTAACATTACCTCTGTATCTACTAAGTTTTTAGCACAACCTAGGCTAACATATCCTAATTTCTTACCCATTCTATATCCTTTCTTAACAAGATTATTTTCAATTTACTACCTTAATAGGATCTATATAACTGAGTTATTCCTTACGGAAACGCACTTGGCTAACCCAGTGATTTAGTAATAATTTTTTACCATCAATGGTGTAACCGCCATTTACAGGCCATAAAATTAGCTCATGTCCCAATGAGTCTTTTGGCTCATCCATTTCTGGGTTTGTAAATATATAGGTGAAGTTATTTTCAACCATATACTTTGCAGTCTTTGTAGACAACAACCAATTAATAAATTCGACGCTATCTGCTTTGTGTTTTGAATTTTTTAAGACTGCCGCACCTGTTACATAATAAGAGGTTCCATCCGTTGGATAAATGACCTTAATCGGGTATCCGTGACGAGTATATTGGGCCGCATCAGATAAATTACCAATGCCGATATTAGACTCTCCAAGCGCCGTTAAACGAACTGGGGTAGACAAGAACTTAGCATGTTGTATTATATGTGGCTTTAAGCTATATAAATAGTTCAGTGCCTCAGGCTCGCCTCTATATTCCACCATGTTATATAACAAATTAGCTGCATTTTGGGATGCTACAAAATCGGTCATCACAATAGACCAATCACCTTGTTTGCCCAATGTATCCCAAGTAGTAATATATTTACCTATCCCATTGTAGAAGGTATCATTTTGAACAAATACGATAGGATCATACCAAAGACCTACCCAATATCCATTTGTATCCTTTAGATTGTCACGAACCTCGTCAATTTTCTCATTAACGATAGGTGCATATTTTCCAGTATTAGCACCTACAACAAGGTTATCCTCAGAGGTAAGTACAATATCACCAGATGTATCAGCTACATTTGAGGCCGAACGTTGCGCCATTTGCTCCTCTGTAAGAGGCATAACGGTAACTTTTACATTCTTCTCATCTTCATAACGATCAGCAAGCAATGTAGTTATATTATTTGGTAAGTCTGTATAAACTGTAATCTCACCACGAACTGGCTCTTTTGCATGTTCCAATTGTTCTTGATGGTAAAAGTTTACGCCATAGGTCAACATTCCTACCACAAAAAGGGCTAAAATGCCCGGAGCAATCCATCGTTTCATATATGCCTCCTATAAGACATAAAGTATCCCCAAATGAGACTCGTAAAACTAATCTCTATAATTAACGACCACCACGGCTTTTGTTAGAGGGACGACTTTTAGTCATACCACTGCGAGATGATCTTCCCTTACTACGCTGCTCACCGGACTGACGTCCGCTGCGACGATTATTAGCTTGTACACTATTGCGGTTTCCACCGCCCGTACCAGTACGATTACTATTGCGACCAATTGGGCGTGGTGGAATCAAACATTCTGGTCCAAATCCAATTAAATCACGCCGATTAGCTTCAATGAGTGCTTCTTTTACAAGATCATAATTTTCAATATTTTTATATTGCATTAAAGCCCGTTGCTTAGCTTTATCTCTACCTTTTTTGGCTACGTATACAGGCTTTCCATCTAGAGGATTAATGCCAGTATAGTACATACAAGTAGACAGGCTGCCCGGTGTTGGAATAAAATCCTGTACTTGTTCTGGATACATATGTTGATCACGCAAGAACTCTGCTAATTCAATAGCATCTTCCAAGGCACAACCTGGATGAGAGCTCATAAAATATGGTACAAGATATTGCTTCTTACCAAGCTTTTTATTGGCCTCTTCAAACCAAGATTTGAACGTGAGAAACTCTTCCTTACCAGCTTTCCCCATCATATTTGTAACCCGTTTAGATACGTGTTCTGGTGCTACCTTCAATTGGCCACTAACGTGAAACTCACACAGCTCTCGTACGAAGTCTTTATTGTTATCTGCTAGAACATAGTCATAACGCAAGCCAGAACGAACAAATACCTTTTTTACCCCTTTTAGCTTACGTAATTTACGGAGTAAAGCAATATAATCATCATGATTTGTATTAAGATTTTCACAAGGCTCTGGAGCCGCACAGGTACGACCTTTACAAGCGCCATATACAGCTTGTTTATCACATGCTAAATGACGGAAGTTTGCCGTAGGGCCCCCAACATCGTGAATATAGCCCTTAAAATTGTCCATCTCAATCATAGTTTGAGCTTCGTCGATTAAAGACTCATGACTACGATTTTGGATGATGCGACCTTGATGATTGGTAATGGCACAGAATGAACAGCTACCAAAACATCCGCGTTGACTAACAAGGCTAAATTGTACTTCACTTAACGCTGGTACGCCACCTTTATCATCGTATTTAGGATGCCACTTACGTGTATATGGCAAGTTATATACACCATCCATTTCCTCCTGTGTCAAAGGCAAAGCAGGCGTATTTTGAATAAGATATCTGTCCCCATGCTTTTGGACCACCATACGACCATAAAATGGGTCTTGTTCATCATATTGAATACGGAATGCATCAGCAAAGGCCATCTTATCGGTTTTAATTTCCTCAAAAGACGGGCATTCAACATAGTCTATAGTAGGAATTTCCTTTGCCATGTAACAAATACCGCGAATAGATGGCAAGGACTCTTTAAAGCGACCTTGATCTAACGCATCTGCTAATTCCACAATTTGAAGTTCACCCATACCATAAACAAGTACATCGGCCTTAGAATCAACTAAGATAGAGCGACGTACCGTATCTGACCAATAATCATAATGACCAAAGCGACGCAAGGATGCCTCTATACCACCGATAATAAGCGGCACATCACTATATGCCTCTTTCATGCGGTTCGCATATACCAAGGTAGCACGATCCGGACGATGACCAGATTCACCACCGGGAGAATAATCATCTTGACGGCGAATCTTCTTTGCCGCCGTAAATTTATTGAGCATTGAGTCTAAATTCCCTGCTGTAACAAGGGACGCTAGACGCGGTTTACCTAGTTTTTTGAAAGCCTCTACATCATTCCAATCTGGTTGATCTATAATGCCTACACGATAGCCTTTGGACTCTAGGTACCTGCCGATAACGGCAGGAGCAAAGGACGGATGGTCTACATAGGCGTCCCCACTGATGAGGACAAAGTCTAATTCGGCCCAGCCACGTTCCTTCATATCCGAAGGTTCTGTTACTAAAAATCTATCCATCGATTGAGTAAATGCCTTTCTTTCCTTTTATCAGAAAAGGAATAACCAAAGTAAAAATAATGCCATACAGAATAAAATTATGCCTAAAATAATACGTTCTTGAACGATAGAACGTTGACGTTTACGTTGACGCGTTTCTAAGGACATACGCTTTTTAGATGTTTGATATTCAACGAATTCACTTTGCACCAAATTTGGTGTCGCTTGCGCTTTCTGCCGTGTAACAGAACGCAAAGAAAACGTATCTATATCACCTACCTGACTTTGATAAGCTTTCACCAAGCGATCACCATCAAGGTCTAAATAATTACCGTAATTACGAATAAAGCCTTTTACGTAGACCTGACCAGGAATGATGTCATATTTACCATCTTCGATAGCTTCCAAATAGGTTGTCTTAATGTGAAGCACTTGCTCCACATCTTTAAAGGTTAGATTACGTCTTACCCGTTCACGTCGTAATTCTTCGCCTAATTCAGCCATTTTCGTTCCTCTCTTAATCTACATAATACTCATATCGTAATCATTTAATTATTGCTCATCATTGGAGTCTGAGAAATATCGTGCCTTTGCTTGTTCAGGACTCATTAAAATTTCTCGAGCCTTACTGCCCATGCTAGGGCCAACGATTTTAAGATCTTCCATCGTATCTACAAGGCGAGCCGCGCGAGTGTAACCTATGCGGAATCGACGTTGCAACATAGATACAGAAGCTTGACCAGATTCCATTACAAGATTAACAGCACGCTCTAATAATTCATCGCGGTAAATATCATTTTCTTCAGATGATTCTTTCTCTGTTTCCTTTTCAGCCTCTTGCGTAACAGTATCATCATATTCTGGTTCTCGTTGAGCTTTTACAAATTCCACAAGATGTTCCACTTCATCATCAGAGATGAATGCACCTTGTACACGAATTGGTTTATTCGCCCCGATTGGAGCAAACAGCATATCACCTTTACCAAGTAATTTTTCTGCCCCTGCCATATCGAGGATGGTACGGGAGTCAATTTGAGAACCTACGGCAAAGGAAATACGGCTTGGTACATTAGCCTTAATAGAACCAGTAATAACGTTAACAGATGGACGTTGTGTAGCAAGTACCATATGAATACCCGCAGCACGCGCCATTTGTGCTAAGCGGCTAATAGATTCTTCAATATCATCAGGAGCTGTCATCATAAGGTCAGCTAACTCATCGATGATTAATACAATCAACGGCATAGCCGCTTTAGGATGCGCTTCGTTATAGCTCTTAATATCGCGTTTACCAGACGCTGCAAAGGCTTTATAACGGGCCTCCATTTCACGAACGGCCCAGCGCAATACAGCAGCTGCTTTTTTCATGTCTGTTACAACTGGCGCCATCAAATGAGGAATGCCGTTATAAATAGACAATTCAACCATCTTAGGGTCGATTAATAGTAATTTAACCTCTTCCGGTTTACGACTAAAGAGAATACTGGAAATCAACGTATTTACACATACGGATTTACCAGAACCAGTAGTACCTGCTACAAGCAAGTGAGGCATCTTCGCAAGGTCTGTAATGACAGGTTTCCCTGCAATATCTTTACCAAGACCAACAGGAATGCCACCACGCGCATCCTTGAAATCACTGCAATCAAGAACATCGCGCAAATGCACGGCCTCTGTTGTCTTATTAGGAACCTCAATACCAATAGCGGATTTTCCAGGAATTGGAGCCTCCATACGAATATGTTGAGCTGCTAAATTAAGGGCAATATCATCTGTTAAATTAACAATCCGGCTAACCTTTACACCAGGTGCAGGTTCAATTTCGTAACGCGTAACGGTTGGACCTTGCGTTGCATTAACAACCTTAGCAGTAATGCCAAAGTTACTCAATACATTTTCAAGCATCATTGCATTTTGTGCTACTTCTTCACCATTGCTTTGACTCCCCTTCCCTTTTGCCAAAATATCAAGGCTTGGAAAATGGTAAGGTCTATCATAGGTACGGTGAATTTGCCCCTCTTTAGACACGGCTACTTGTGCCGTATCTTCTGTAGTACTAATGGTAGACGGTACTTGTAAGCTCATGCCATTCATACCTGCACCAGCACTTGCAGAACTTGCAGCAGCACCTGTTCCAGGCACAGCGGACGCTATAGCAGCGTGATTAGTTTCTAACGGCCCCATCGTTGTATTTTGATATGTGAACTCCGGTTGGTCCTCATGAGTATTGTCTCCTGATTCAGAATCATCGGAATATCCTTCATCTGGAGTATATGTATAATCCTCATCTGGAACATACACATAATCATCACCAGTAGATCTACTAGTATCTGAGAATTGATCGAAATCATCCGCATCATGAGACTTCGCATCACCAGAAGCTTCAGAAATATTCGCCAATTGTTCCGCTGCTCGATTGCGGGCCTCTATCTCGGCTAATTCTTTCCAAGATGTAGGAGCCTTTGGTGTTTCCACAGTTGTCACTGTGTCTACCATAGGTTCATTCTCTACAAGTGTACTAGTTTCAAAATTATCTCTATCAGCAGTTATACCGCGTTTTTCCAATGCATCTAGCGCTTGATCGGCAGCATCAGCAAAGCGTGTATCCTTTTCCCTGTTATACGCTTTACGTTGCTCTGCTGCTTCTTTACGTTGTTCGTTCCAGTCTTCAAAGACTTCTTTAGCTACAGCCACCTTTTCAGCAGCCACTTCTTTAGCTACATCTAATCCTACTTGAGTTTTATCCGCCGCTTTTTGCAAGCCACTGCGCAAGGATAAACGGGTAATTAGAATACCAAAGGCTAATAATAAGAACACATCTAAAATGATAGCCCCTAGTTCACCTAATAATGTGCGAAGGAATGTAGCGATGGCGCCACCTACAACACCGCCTTGATTAGCCAGTTGTGTAGTAATGAGTTCCTGCCCCTCAGGAACGCGCCACAACGGAACGAGAGCTAACAAGAATAAGAAAAACAAGGTCATTACAATGCCTCGTTTTGTAATGGAAATAAATGTCCCCTTATATAATAATCTCCAACCTACCCAGAAAACACACAAACAAGGAATAATCCCACCTAGGCCGAAGCCGTAGCGGAATATACCTGTTAAGATTTCACCGACAAGACCGAGTTCAAAGCCAAAGAATCCGAGTAGGGAAATAACTGCAAAGGCAATTACAATTAAACCTTTAACTTCGCTACGCAAGGAAAATCCTTGAGATTTAGTTTGCTGTTTTGTACTTGTTCGCTTTCGTCGTGTATTTCGTTTTTTGGTGGAAGTTTTTTCTTCTGCCATAAATCTATACAAACCCCTTACTATATAACACTACTGTAAATTAACTTATCATTATATTATAGCATATATCGAAGTATTTAGTTAGCTTTTACGCCGTTCCTCCCAGTCACGAAGTAACTGTTCTTCTTTCCCTCTCTTAATACCATTGTAGTATGTAGCATCTATAAGAGGTGTTGGTAAATACTGCTGCTGTACATAGCCATTTGGATAGTTATGAGCATATTTATAGGTGTTCCCATGGCCTAATTTGCTAGCACCACTATAATGACTATCTTTTAAATGATCTGGCACCTGACCACATTCCTTGTGGCGCACATCAGCAATAGCTGCATCGATCGCCATATAAGCAGAATTACTTTTCGGCGCTAAGGCTACATAACAAGCCGCTTCAGATAATATAATGCGCGCTTCAGGGAAGCCTACCATATGAGCGGCTTGAGCTGCTGCATTGGCGAGAATTAAAGCTTGAGGGTCTGCTAGACCTACATCCTCAGCAGCACAAATTACTATACGACGAGCGATAAAGTTAGGATCTTCGCCAGCTTCAATCATACGTGCCAAGTAGTGCATCGTCGCTTGTACATCAGAGCCACGCATACTTTTAATAAACGCAGAAATCGTATCGTAGTGACTATCGCCTTTTTTGTCGTATGTATAAATACGGCGGCCTACAACCTTTTCAAGGACCTCTATAGTAATAGCCCCTTCATCGGGTACCATTGCTGCAGCTTGCTCTAAAATATTTAACGCCATCCGCCCATCGCCATTGACGAAAATCCCCACATCTTCAAGAACCTCATCTGTCACCTTTAGATGACGTTTACCAAGACCTACTTCTTCATCTGTAATAGCACGACGCAAAATTTGGCCTATAGCCTTTGGTGTAAGCGCCTCTAGCGTAATTAATCTTAGACGAGATAAAAGAGGTCTATTTACCTCAAAAAATGGATTTTCTGTGGTAGCGCCAATGAGGATGATTGTGCCATCCTCTACACAAGGTAATAACACATCTTGTTGGCTTTTATTAAAACGGTGAATTTCATCGAGGAATAAAATGGTTCGTTGTTGTAAAGACCGCACCCGCTTACGAGCATCCTCTATGATATTACGCAGCTCACCTATTCCCGCATTAGTAGCATTTAAATTTACAAAATGACTATTACTAACCTTAGCAATAATACCTGCCAGTGTAGTTTTACCCGTTCCACAAGGGCCATAAAAAAGCATAGACGGAATTGTATCCTTTTCAACCATGGCGCGCAAGAAAGTCCCCTTCCCTACCGCTTTTTCTTGACCATATAAATGGTCCAATGTAGTAGGACGCATACGCACCGGTAACGGTTCATACGTATTGGTGGGCGCCATATCAAATAAACTATCCATTCTATCACCTCACTCCATAACATCTTATCTATTAACTCTAAAGTTTTATAAATCGTACAGTCCAACAAATTGTATTCATTAAGAATATAATTAATAGATCAATAGCCTATAATAGCGATATTGACTGCTCTTTTCTATATATAGTATATGACATTACATGCCATTTTTACACGCAAAAAAGCCCCACCATGCCGTAATGTACCGCGTTTTGATCCTGCTTAGGGCAGGTGGGTGTCCTCCTCATCCTTCAGTTGTCCCGTAAGGGCGTAACGTTCAGACGAGAGTTCGGACTCCCGAAGTAAATGTGTTGGCTCAAAACTGCGATATCACACGCACATGGCAGGGATATCTTATACATAAATAGTATCAGAAAGATTCGTAATTAACAAGTCTTGACATTTCAAATTTAATCAATTCTTGCCTATGTTTTTACACCAAAGATTGCTCTTCTTCTTCCTCGATATCTGGTTTAATATGCAACTCTTTTAATTGCTTAGGTTCTACTTCAGATGGAGCTTGGCTCATTACATCAGAAGCAGATTGAGTTTTAGGGAATGCGATTACGTCGCGGATAGATTGACGTTTTGCCATCAACATAACAAGACGATCAAGGCCGAATGCACAACCAGCATGAGGAGGTGCACCGTATTGGAATGCATCAAGCATGAAGCCGAATTTAGATTTAGCTTCTTCTTCAGATAAACCAATAGCTTTGAATACTTTTTCTTGTACATCGGATTGGTAAATACGCAAGGAACCGCCACCGATTTCAACACCGTTCAATACCATATCATAAGCAATCGCTTTTACGCTGCCAGGATCAGATTCCAATTTATCAAGATCTTCATGACGAGGCATTGTGAACGGATGGTGCATTGCAACATAACGTTTTTCATCTTCGTTATATTCAAACATAGGGAAATCAGTTACCCATGTGAATGCCAATTTATCTTGGTCAATCATGTTCATGCGGCGTGCCATTTCAAGGCGCAATTCACCTAATGCACGTGCCACAGTGGCAGGTTTATCTGCAATCATCAATACAAGGTCGCCACCTTTAGCGCCCATTTTTTCACCGATATTGCGGATTGTATCTTCACCTAAGAACTTCATGATTTGAGACTTGATGGAACCATCTTCATTGAAGCAAGCCCATGCAAGGCCTTTTGCACCGTAACGGTTTACATATTCAACGAGGTCATCAAGTTCACGACGTGGAATACCAGCATCGCCAGGTACAACGATACCTTTAACTACACCACCGTTATCGATTACAGAGCGGAATACTTTAAATTCTGTATCTTTAACAAGATCAGTTACATCAGTAAAGGCCATGTCGAAGCGAAGGTCTGGTTTATCAGAACCGTATTTATCCATTGCTTCATCCCATGTAATACGAGGCATAGGCAATGGAATTTCTTTGCCCAATGTAGTTTTAAATACATGAGCAATCATTTCTTCAAGCATAGAGTAAATGTCTTCTTCATCTACGAAGGACATTTCCAAGTCGAGCTGAGTGAACTCAGGTTGACGGTCTGCACGCAAATCTTCATCGCGGAAGCAACGAACGATTTGGAAGTATTTTTCATAACCAGCAACCATCAAGATTTGTTTGAAAATTTGTGGAGATTGTGGCAATGCATAGAATGTACCAGCATTTACACGAGAAGGTACTAAATAGTCACGAGCGCCTTCTGGTGTAGATTTAGTAAGCATTGGAGTTTCAATTTCCAAGAAATCGCGGCTATCGAAGAAGTCGCGCATTGCTTTCGTTACTTTGTGACGCAAAATCAAGTTGCGTTGCATTTCTGGACGACGCAAGTCAAGGTAACGATATTTCAAACGAATATTTTCATCTACATCGATATCATCTTGGATATAGAATGGAGGAGTTTTAGCGGAGTTCAATACGCGCAACTCTTCACAGTACATTTCGTATGCACCGGTAGGAAGATTTGGATTGATAGCCGCTTCATCACGTTTTGTAATTTTACCACGTACACAAAGTACATATTCGTTACGAACATCCTCTGCTTTGTGGAAAGATTCTACGTTATGATCTGGAGATGCTACCACTTGTACTACGCCAGAACGATCGCGTAAATCCAAGAAAATCAAACCACCGTGGTCACGACGGCGTTCAACCCAACCACATAATACGACCTCTTTACCTACCTCTTGTTCAGAGATGGTGCCACAACCGTGCGTACGGTGTAAGCCTTGCATTGTTTCCATTCTAATTGTCATCCTTTCACCAAAGAAGTTATACGTTCAGAAACTGTATCAAGTGGTACAGTTTCTTGTTCACTAGTTTCCATGAATCGGATTATGGCTTCCCCACGAGCCAATTCATCATCACCCAATATGATAACATATTTTGCATTAATTTTGTTAGCATATTTTAATTGTGCCTTCATACTCTTGCCCTGTCCGTCCATTTCAACGGTTACATATGCATCATGTAATGCTTGGCAAATTTTGAAAGCCTCTACCTTAGCCGCATCACCAAGCGCCACTACAAATGCAGATGGTTCAACAGTTGGTTCAGGCAACAAGTTTTGCTTTTCAAGAGCTAATAGCAAACGTTCCATGCCCATGGCAAAGCCAATGGCTGGCGTATGAGGACCATCAAGTTCCTCTACAAGGCCATCGTAACGACCACCACCTGCTACGGCACTTTGTGCGCCTAATGGAGTATATTGTACTTCGAATGCTGTCTTTGTGTAATAATCTAGACCACGTACAAGGCGAGGATTTAATGTATATTGCACATTTGCAGCCGTTAAATATGTCTTCAATTCTTCAAAGTGATCATGACACTCTTCACATAAATGTTCGTGAATTTCAGGAGCACCTACGGACAAGGATTTACATGTTTCATTTTTGCAATCCAAGATACGCAAAGGATTTTTATATAAACGTTCTTGGCAATCACTGCATAATTGTTCTTTTTTAGGTTCAAAGAATTCAATTAATTTTTCACGATATACAGGGCGGCATGTTGGGCAACCTACAGAGTTCACCTCTACATTGAGGTCCTTAAGGCCAAAGTCTTTCAACAATTGTACAACCATGCAGATAACTTCACTATCTACAACTGGAGATTGAGAGCCTAGTACCTCTGCACCAAATTGATGGAATTGACGGTAACGACCTGCTTGTGGTTTATCATGACGGAACATAGGTCCCATGTAATACCATTTTGTAAGGCCTTCTTTACCATATACTTTATTTTCTAAGTATGCACGTACAGCAGAAGCCGTATTTTCAGGACGCAATGTGAAGCTAGAGCCACCGTCATCGCCTGTAGTAAATGTATACATTTCCTTTTGTACTACATCTGTAGTTTCACCGATACCGCGCAAGAATAATTTAGTATCTTCAAAGGCAGGTGTGCGAATTTCATTGAACCCGTATACTTTACAAATTTCACGCATACGTTGTTCAATATAGTGCCAATTTATCATTTGCTCTGGCAAAAAGTCTTGTGTACCTCTTGGTTTTCTAATAGCCATTACACAACCTCCCAAAATTTCTCACAAATTCTATGTCGTTTCTCTAATAGTGCATCTATCGTTGCGTGGTAAACATCAACATCCTTTGGCATGTGCTGTTTCAATTGACGATATTCAGGAGCTCGCATCCACTTAGATGAGCTACCAGGTCCCATGGATAGAATGCTTTGTCGCTCTTCCATGATCTGAATATTATATTCGCACGCTTTACCCGGCAAGGTATAGCCAATATTCTCTAACTGCCCTCTCATATATTGTTGGCGATATAGATAATATGGCACATAGCCAGCCGCTTCAAGACGCTCTTTACCATATTGTACCATTTCTGCTACGAGATGTTCCTCAGGAATATCATCTTGCATATTTAAATCATACAATGGGCTACCACGTTTTAATGCTAACGTATGAATTGTAACATTTTCCGGCAGATTTTGACATACGTAATCCATATTCTCTACCATGTTTTGCATCGTTTGATGCGGTAAACCTGCAATAAAATCCATATTTACAGCAAATGGTGTATTAACTTTTACATATTGTAACAGTTCATCAATATCTTGTGCACTATGCCCACGCCCAATGCGACGCAAAATATCGTCTTGCATCGTTTGTGGATTAATACTGATACGATTTACACCAAAATCGAGCATAGATCGTATCTTCCGAGGATTAACAGAATCTGGGCGCCCCGCCTCTACAGTAAACTCATGTCCTTCTGGCACTAGTATAGATAACTGTTTTAGGACTTGGTGAAAGTCTTCATCACCTAATACCGTCGGTGTACCGCCACCCATATAGAGGGTATCTACCGATAAGTCATAAGACTGAGCAATATCTTTCATATCCTCCATATCACGGCCTAAAGCTGTTAAGAATTGACTTTTATCAGTGTAATCCTGATAAAGACCATAAGGAAACGAGCAGTACACACAACGAGTATCACAGAAAGGAATGCCACAATAGAGACTCACCTTTTTATCGTCTGTATCAGCTAAAAATGGCCGTTGATACTCACCGATAGCCCCCAATGTATTAAGCTTTTCCATAGACACAGAAAACTCGTCCCTAATGTGACGAGTTGCTGCGTGGACAGAGCCATATGTATCTATATATTTATGTAGTAGCTTTGTAGGGCGCACACCGACCATAGTCCCCCATGGGGCATCGGCTGGCAAGCCTTGATATTCACGTAAATAGCGCAATAAGGCTTGGCCAATTTGACGACGACCCATAGATGAAATATCACCGTCAAAAGTTTTTACGGTCTCATTAATGGTTACAGTCAAACGATATAAACCGTCTACCTCTATAGCCTCTAGAAGAACGTCTGGATTAACCTTATCAGAGAATAAACCAGCAGCACCACAGTTATGGGCTACTACGGAGCCAAGTGGTAATGGCCCCGTATATAGATATCCATTAAGCATGGTGATGAGCCATACGTTCTAATTTTTCAAGTTCTGCTTCAGTCATATGATTTTGGCAATCGCTGCAATAACCATATACTTTCAATTGATGGTCAATAGTGCGGAAGTTCAATTTTTTAGCGATGATAGACTCTAATGTTTCAAGCATATCGTCTTCGAACTCGGATACTTTACCACATTTCACGCAAATCAAATGATGATGGAAATGAGCGAACTCTTCATCATTTAATTCGTAACGGTTACGACCATCACCGAAATCAAGACGTTTTAACAAATCAAGTTCAGTGAATAGATCAAGTGTTCTGTAAATAGTAGCCAAACCGATATCAGGAGCTACTTCTTTTACAAGTACATATACGTCTTCAGCGCTCAAATGGTTTTCATCAGCATCGATGAAGGCTTGTAAAATTGTTTGACGTTGTGTAGTCAATTTGTATTTTTTATCTTTAATGCGTTCTTTTAATTTCTCTAATGTTGTGTTCATTATAACTATCCCCTTTACTTCTTACAAAAGTTTTATAAAACCTACGCCCCAACGAATGGGTTGTATTGTTTTTCATAACCTATATTTGTTTCTGGTCCATGACCAGGATATACCATTGTATTGTCAGGCAATTTATAAAGCTGAGTTTTAATGGATTCCATTAATGTCTCATACGAACCATTTGGAAAATCTGTACGACCTACGGAATCTCTAAATAGAGTATCCCCGACAAATACAAGACCTTCCATGTAATAACATACCCCACCTGGCGTATGCCCCGGTGTTTCAAGTACTTCAAGGTCAATAGCACCACAGGTAATGTGGTCACCTTGTTTAACCTCAATAATGTCAGCCTTTACCTTTATTGGTGTTGGATTACTATAAGCGCTGAGATTGAGTTCAGGATCTGACAGATACGGTATATCACCCTTTTGAATATATACAGGCACATGATATGTATCTACAATCTCTTGAACGCCACCAATATGATCACCATGACCATGGGTTAATAAAATCGCCTTTGGTTTCAAGTCGTGCTTCTTTAGAGACTCTAATACTTCAGCAGTAGCAGGATCAATAATGAAAGCTTCTCCTACCGCTTTATCGCCTATGACATAGCCATTAGTTCCTAGTGGACCTAATGGCATGCGCATAAGCACTAATTGTTGTTCACTCATTAAGCCCCTCCTTTACTACGCTGTACTGTATATACTTCACGAATACGGCGCAACTTAGTCATAACAAAATCAAGTTGTGAAATATCACGGATATCAACCACAACATTGATACTTACAGTTTTAGTATCTTCTTGAACCTTAGCATTGATGTTTGTAATGGTGATTTTTAACTCTGAAAGTACTGCCATAACCTCCATCAACAGACCATTTCGATCGTATGCTTGAATATCAATACCTACATGGAAGGATTCACCAGAGGAACCATCCCAAGAAACTTCAATCATACGCTCTAAATCTTCTGGCGTATGGCCAAGGCTCGTACAATCGGAGCGATGGACAGATACACCACGACCACGCGTGATGTATCCGATGATATCATCACCAGGAACTGGGCTACAGCATTTCGCCATACGTACCATAACACCAGCTTCCCCTTTTACGAGAACGCCCGTACCATTCTTGGTCGTTTTTGGCCCTTGAGCTTTTAACTTCTCAATGATTTGTTCAGTGCTGCGCTTAGATTCTTCTGCTTCTTTAGATTTTTTATAAAGTTCAATTAACCGCAAGAGAACAGTGCTGACAGGAATACCACCATAGCCACAAGCAGCAAACATTTCCTCTTCAGTACCTGCTTTCAGCTGTTTTGTAACTTGTTGGAGACGATTATCAGCGATTAATTCTTTCCAACTATAGTTTAACCGTTTTGCTTCTTTTTCAAGCGCCTCTAGGCCTTTTTCTATATTTTCAGCTTTATTTTCACGCTTGAACCAGTTGCGAATTTTGCTCTTACTTTCAGAAGATCCTACAATATTGAGCCAATCAAGACTTGGACGACCTGTTTTAGATGTAATAATATCTACAATATCGCCATTTTGTAAGGTGTAATCTAGCGGTACAATTTTACCGTTTACCTTCGCACCCACACAGCGATGACCAACATCGGTATGAACACGGTACGCAAAATCAAGTGGAACTGAACCAATTGGCAATTTAACAACATCGCCCTTTGGTGTAAATACAAAGACCTCTCCAGAGAAAACATCTAGTTTTAAAGCGTTAACCAGTTCTGTTGGATTACTTGTATCTTGCCATTCAAGAACTTGACGTAACCAGGCAACCTTTTGGTCAAAGTCCTTATCGCCACTTTTATTGCCTTCTTTATAACGCCAGTGAGCAGCAACACCGTATTCAGATACACGGTGCATTTCCCATGTACGAATTTGGATTTCTACAGGTTGCCCCATGGTACCGATAACCGTAGTATGTAACGATTGATACATATTAGATTTCGGCATGGAAATATAATCCTTGAAACGATACGGCAATGGTTTCCACAAGCTATGCGCAATACCTAATACGGCGTAGCAATCTGGAATTGTATCAACGATAACGCGAACAGCAAGCAAATCGTAAATTTGAGATAAATCACGGTTGTCCTTTTTCATCTTCTTGTAAATACTGTAGAAGTGTTTTGGACGACCTTTAATATCCGCCTTAATATGAGCTTCCCCTAACGCTTTTGTAAGTTGGCTCATCGTATCATTTACTATGTCCTCACGAGCTTGGCGTTTTTGTTTCATTTGATCTACAAGATCATAATATTTTTCCGGCTCTAAATAGCGGAATGATAAATCTTCTAGTTCCCATTTCACATTGAAGATACCAAGGCGATGTGCTAAAGGAGCAAAGATTTCTAATGTTTCCTTTGCAATACGCTTTTGTTTGTCGCTACGCATATGCTTTAAGGTACGCATATTATGTAAGCGGTCACCCAATTTGATAACAACGACGCGCACATCCTTCGCCATAGCCAAAATCATCTTCCGATAATTTTCCATTTGGCGATCTTCTTTTGTTTCATATTGGAACTGGTTTAATTTCGTTACACCATCAACGAGGAAAGCCACCTCAGAGCCAAACATTTTCTCCAAGTCTTCCTTCGAATACGATGTATCTTCAACCACATCATGCATAAGTGCAGCCATAAGCGTAATATGGTCGATTTGTAAGTGTGCCAAAATTTCAGCTACTGCTAGTGGATGCATGATATATGGCTCGCCAGAAGCTCTCAATTGACCTTCATGAGCCTTATCAGCAAGTTCAAAAGCCTTCAATACTTGGTTACACTCATCATCTGTTAAATAGGTATGGATATATTCCATAAATTCAGCTAAAGCTTTTTCTTTGTTAAATGTACCTTGTTCAACCAAAGCTTTGCCTTCTTCATTTACAGTTGTCATGGTGTCACCTCCTATACACTATAGGTAAGAAATGTTACGGATGTGACAAGATCTAATTTTCCTTCAACGGCATTCCATCTTAGCATTAATTGACCATCATCACTTGTATATTCTTCGATGATGCCCAACTCCTTAAAAACATCTAAGGATGTAAGGGCACTACGATTATTTTGATCTGCCGGCTTGCGGCGCAAAATTTCTTGTTCCACATGGTAAACCGATTGACTACGACCACGCATAGCTTGTTTGACTATGACATACATTTGTCTAAGCCCTTCTGTTGAAAGTGTAATAGGCTCTTCACTCAACGGTTCAATAGCTTGGATCATAAGCTGTGGAGAAACCATCCCTTGCCATTCATTCTTTTGCAATGAAAATGCTACTTTCACCACAGTTCCTACAAATATGGTTTTAAACAAATCGGGACGATTCCAAGCAATGGCATCTAACGTGCCACTTGAGGTTTCTAAAATCACCTTGCAATGATTTTTTAACTGCCCCATAAGCATAATATCTTGTACCGTTGCTTCCATAACGGCAAAGACCGGCGTACTATTAGCCATCCCATAGGGCTCAAGGGCTGATACGCGGTCAATGATATCTACATCGATATCATCAACAGGTAGTTCCGCATCAATAGCAACGACAGGAATGTATTCTTCTGGTGTTACATGCTCTTTACAATACGCCGTTAAGCGGTCTCGTAATTCATCTATACGACTTGCATCAATACTAAAGCCAGCTGCTGCAGCATGTCCACCAAACTGTAGCAACACATCTTCACAGGACTTGAGTGCATCGTAGATATTAAAGCCATCAATACTGCGGCAAGAACCTTTACCAACGCCATCATGAATACTGATGACTAAGGTTGGTTTATAAAACTCCTCAACTAAACGAGAGGCCACAATACCTATAACACCAGGATGCCAGTCTTCACCAGCCACCACCGTTACATAATCCGCTTTATGACCTTGATTAGCCACATCGATGCGAGCAAGTTCATGAATATTCCGCTCTAATTCTTGGCGTTCACGGTTAGTTTCATTTAACTCCTCTGCAATAGCTTCTGCCATATCAGCATCATCGGTAACAAGTAACTCAACAGCACGTGTTGCATGAGTTACGCGACCTGCTGCATTAAGGCGAGGTGCCAAAGTAAAACCGATATGTCCAGATGTTATAGTTCGTTCATGGAGACCCGCTACATCGATAAGCTTTTTAATGCCCAAATTAGGATGACTATTCATCTTCTCTAGACCTGCTTTTACAATGATGCGGTTCTCACCTACTAACGGTACTACGTCTGCCACAGTACCTAGTGCAACAATATCTAAATCATCTAAATACCATTCACCATATTTTGTGAGCCATAAAGCTTGGCATAATTTAAAGGCAACCCCAACGCCGGACAAATTTTTATCCTTATAGGGACAATCCTTCTGCTTGTGGTTAATAACAGCCTTTGCTCGTGGAATCAAATCTGGTGCCGTATGATGATCCGTAATAATCATATCAATACGGTCACGTACAGCCTCTACAATATCGTAAGAACTAATACCGCAATCTACGGTAATAACTAGAGATGTTCCCCGCTCTATAAGGTGCTCTAAAGCCTCTAAATTGAGGCCATATCCTTCGCTTTGACGCTCTGGTATGTAATAGGTAACATCGGCACCTAGTTTCTTTAAAAATCGATACAGAACAGATGTTGCAGTAATACCGTCTACATCATAATCACCATAAATAACGATTGGTTTATATTTTTCAATTGTCTCCTGAACTAGCGAAACAGCTACATCCATATCTTTTAATGCGAATGGATCTAACAAATCAGACAAAGAGCCTTGTAAAAACCGACGCCCTTCATCTACATCTATGTGGCGATTAACCATTAATTTGGCCACAATAGGATTCACACCAAGTTCACGGATTAAGATATTCTCTTGTTCTTTGTCGCTTGTGGAAATGCGCCAACGTTTTTTCTTAATCATCATATCCCTCAGTAGTTTATAATCAATATTATTATAATAATTCAACGTATTATCATTATCATTTTTATTTATTATACATCAAAAAGTGAATAAAATAAACCATTTTATATATTTTATTCTCATTTAAACCTTGTCTTTTTCTCAACAAAAAAGAACCTCCCATTATCAATAGGAGGTTCTAGATCAGTGAATTACTTAGAACCGGAAGTCTCGTTCGCCGTCTTTCATCTGTGCAATATAAGCTTTCGCTTTATCTTTAACTAAGTCATTTTTGATATTTTCTAACTGTTCTTCAATAACTTTAGCGCCATGAGCTTTAGTCTTTTCATCACCATAATCCATGATGTATTCGTTTAATGTCATCAATGCATTTGGTTGGCAACAGTTGTGGATTTGACCGGATTTAGCAAGGGCCATGAATCTGTCCCCTGTTCTACCTGCACGATAGCATGCAGTACAGAAACTTGGTACATATCCAAGGTCTAGTAACCAATCTACAATTTCATCTAATGTACGTGTATCACTGCGATCAAATTGAGCAGAATTATCTTCTGGTTTTTCTTCTTCTTTGTAGCCACCTACGCTAGTACGAGAGCCACCACTAATTTGGGAAATACCTAATGCCAAGCCACGTTCACGCATAGATTGGCTTTCACGGGTGGACATAATCATACCTGTATACGGTGTGGATACGCGAATAAGAGCAACGATTTTCTCAAAGATATCGTCAGGTACAGCATTACTGAAATCATCTACATCGATATCATCAGCTGGACAAATACGAGGTACAGAAATTGTATGTGGACCTACACCAAATACAGCCTCTAAGTGTTCAGCATGCATTAATAAGCCTACAAAATCGTATTTATAGTGTTCTAAACCATATAAAACACCGATGCCTACATCATCAATACCACCTTGCATAGCGCGGTCCATCGCCTCTGTATGGTAGGCGTAGTCGCTCTTAGGGCCTGTTGGATGTAACGCTTCGTAGTTTTCTTTATTGTACGTTTCTTGGAATAATGTATATGTACCAATGCCAGCTTCGTGTAATTTTTTGTAATCCTCAACAGAACAAGCTGCAATATTTACATTTACACGGCGAATTTCGCCATTTTTATTTTTAATGCTGTAAATAGTCTTGATGGATTCCAAAATATACTCAAGCGGATTATTAAGAGGATCTTCACCGGACTCAATTACAATGCGCTTATGACCCATTGCTTCTAATGCGATAACCTCTTCTCTAATTTGGTCTTGAGTCAACTTTTTACGTTTAATATCGCGATTTTTAGAATGGTACGGACAATATACACAACCATTAATACAATAGTTAGACAAATATAATGGTGCAAATAGAACGATACGATCGCCATAAATAGCTTTCTTGATTTCTTTAGCTAACGCATAAAGCTTTTCCTTATATTCAGGCAACGGACATTCTAATAGAACAGCTGCTTCTCTATGGTTTAACCCCTTAAATGTAGCAGCTTTTGCTAAAATAGCATCTAACAACTCCCGATTTTCCTTGTTTTCCTTTGCATAGGCAAGGGTATCAAGGATTTCCTGATGGGAAATAAATTCCTCCGCCTTTGGAGATTTTACATCATACATAGTACTTACCTCAAATCTTTCTAGTGGCAACGCCACCCCTCTTTAGGTATATGAAAGTATATGACAACCAGTCTTCTGGTATTTCACTGATACTGTACATAGTATACCACTATTCCTACTAAAAAACATAGGAATTTGACACACAATAATAAAAGGTTACTCCCTCATAAGAGGAAGCAACCTTTATAGTATGGGAATTTCTAATTTATATCGATTATCTATATCGAATATGACTAAAATGTATGTAATTAAATTAATTCCTTATTTACTATTAAGATTTTAATAGAAATTACTTATATAATTGATTTCTAGTATTAAAAAATGTCCTATAAGACAACTGGCACGTAATAAAACAAGCAATGGA
The DNA here is from genome assembly GCF_905209685.1 of uncultured Veillonella sp. GTDB lineage: Bacteria > Bacillota > Negativicutes > Veillonellales > Veillonellaceae > Veillonella. Next base: position 33,296 of record NZ_CAJLUB010000007.1, read on the forward strand.
TATAGTGGATAACGACATAAATGTAACGATCATTTGATATTTTACAGCTTCTAATGGAGGCATGCCTGCTAGGATAAGGCCTGTCATCATCCCCGGCAGCGCTACGATACCTAATGTCTTGGCACTATCTACAGTAGGTTGTAGACCCGTCTTTATAACATCACGAACTATTGCTTTCGAAGCTTGTTTAGGTGTACTACCCAAGGCTAATTTAATTTCCACCTCTTGTTTACGCAATTCAAAATTTGATAGCATTTGACGATAACAAAGCCCAATGGCTACCATAGCACCACTAATGACCATACCACCAACAGGAATCAATTGGTACGCAGTAAAACTAAGCACGCCAGTTACCAATAAAATAGATAAGGTTATCCATGCACCAATGGTGATAGCAAACCAAGAAATCCATAACGCATGCGGAATCCCTTGCCCTCGTTTAGCTGAGTTATAAGCGGCATTAAAAGCCATAAATCCAAGTAAGCCAATAATAAATATTGGACTTTCCGTACTAAAAATATAGGATAAAATAAACCCGATGACTAATAGTTGAACTGTAGCACGTATAGCACTGATGAAAATATCCTTTTCTAGCTTCAATTCTTGTCGATAAGACATAATCATACTAATAATAACTAGCACTGATGCAAGGCACAACGATATAGTAGATATAGTTTGAAACTGACTCATATCAGTACCTCCTCTTTAGCTAATTGACCGTCTACGATAGTGATGCGGCGATTTGCAGTACGCAAGCTTTGCTCTTCATTATGAGTAATGGAGATAATGGTGATCCCCTTTTTATGAAGCTCATCAATAACATTTTCTACAATAGATGTATTCGTCGCATCTAAGGCAGACGTAACCTCGTCTAAAAGCAACACTTTAGGCTCAAAAATAAGGCTCCGAATAAGGCATATTCGTTGCATTTCACCACCAGACAACTCATCATTACGGCGCTCCATATAATTTAGTGGCATATGTAGTAGATCAAAGAGATATTCTATACGACTCATATCCGGTTTTAAACCGCGAATATCATAAGGAAATAGAATATTACGACGTACTGTTTTCCCAAACAAATAAGGTCTTTGAAAGCAGTAGCCCACCTCTCTACGATAAGATTCAGGATCTATAGCCGTTAAGGGACGATCATTATAAGTAATAGTTCCCGATGTAGGACTAATCAGATCACTACATAATTTTAAAAGTGTACTTTTACCACTTCCAGAAGGACCTACAATAGTAATATAATCGCCTTGATTTACCGATAAAGATACATCACTGATAATAGATTTGTCTTTTACAATATAAGATATATTTGATAATTCTAGCAGCGCCATAAAGCCCCCTATCTCGTCATATGTATATTAATAGCAAAATATCGACTCACTGTTGCTAGTTATTTAGTATTCTTAAGCATAATGATTCTAATTATTTTATCATTACCAATATGATAATGCTAAGCTTAATTATAATATATCTATCAGACACACACTACAGAAAACAAAAAAATCCCTAGTGGAAAACCACTAGGGATTAATAGTCTTTGTAAAATTAAGCT